>NZ_JAFLVX010000001.1 GCF_017316185.1 Candidatus Vagococcus giribetii
GAATGGGTTAGATATTCTCTGCAACAATTTACTGAATTACAAAGTAGTTACTCCAAAACTATGTTTCGATTATTAAAACAATTTAGAACTACTGGATATGCCTATTTTTCAAAAGAAGATTTCAATGAGTTGTTAGATATCCCTAAAAGTTATAGAGAAACACATATAAACGAGCGTGTTTTGAAACCGATAAAAGAGGAACTTACTCCACTTTTTAGAGGGCTTACTATCAGGAAAAAATATGGTAAAGGAAGAGGAAAACCAGTTATAGGTTATCAGTTTTCTTTTAAAGCTGAAGCTAAAAATGCTGACGACTTTTCTAAAGGTGAACAAGAAAACTTACGTAAAAAAATGTTTAACATTGAGCACAATGGTGAACTTTCTCAAGAAGAAAAATGGGTCGCAAAAGATAAGGTTTTAAATCTAAAAATCGGAACTCATGA
This sequence comes from Candidatus Vagococcus giribetii, assembly GCF_017316185.1. Taxonomy (GTDB): domain Bacteria; phylum Bacillota; class Bacilli; order Lactobacillales; family Vagococcaceae; genus Vagococcus; species Vagococcus giribetii. The sequence continues at coordinate 444 of NZ_JAFLVX010000001.1, forward strand.
AGCAGATTTTCATGCTCAACAACAAAATAAAGAAAAAGAATTATTGTCAGAAATTCAAAAAAAAGGACTACTTGAAGATTTACAAAATGGCTTTTTAAACTAAACATTTCTGTTATTTTTTCTGTATAACAAATGTATAACAATCTAAAAAAACAGTTAAGATATTGTATAACAAACGTATAACAAAATGGGATTTAAGTAAAAAAAGCGTATAGCAATTGTATAGCAAGCGAAAAAAAATGTTGGCTAAGGAAACGTTGATACTATCAACCCGACACGACTAGTGTTGGCAGTTTCCCTTATGCTCTTACTTAGCTAAAATCATGCTTTTAGTCTTTAATTGTTTGTTAGACTTCTTTTTCAGAAAATTAATAAGGATGGTGTTTTTTATATGACTGATAAATCAAACTTAGATTCCTTTTATTTGAAAGAAAAATCGGCTTCTGCTCAACGTGAAACTGCCTACCTTAGACAGGTAGGCGTTCTTGAAGAAATTGAAAAAAATAAAGATGATGAGACGGTCACTTTAGGTGAAATTGATTGGGATAATTTATAAAAAATAAGTTGTTATCATCGAGCAAAGCGACAAAAAAGACCAAGAGAAATTCTTCTGAAGGAAGATCATTTCTCTTGGTCTTTTTATTTGGTATTAGGTAAAACCTAACAAGCTCCTTTTTGGGTTTGGACGTCCAAACCCGATGCTTGCCTTTCTGATTTTAAATTTTTTCTGTCATAAAAAAGCAGAAAAAATAAGTCATTAAAATTAAGCGAAAAGCGAGCAATAAAGAGCTACATAAATTGGTTGGAAAAGCGACCGAATAGGAAACCTTTTTGACCACAAAGGGCATTACTTTTTTGAGGCTAAAAATGTGACTGAATAAGGAACAATTTTAGCCTTAAAACAAGTCGTCTTTTCACCGAAAAGACAGGTGTTGGTTTTCAGCAGTCCAAAGACTGCTGGCAACTCTAAAAGAGTTGAAAAGCTCTCAGCCGAGCCTACACTTTGTCTGCAAAGTATAATAGGTTATACTTTACATGGAAGTCGCACCGTCCTTCTGAAGCTAAAAAAGAGAATTTAATATTACTAGTAACATTAAATTATAAAATAACAAAATTTCCATAAAACAAACTGGCTCATTTCACTAAGTCAAAAAAAGAAGAACCTTGATTTAACAAGGTTCTTCTTTTCATTTTTAGGTGTACCAGTCGGTTTTCACAATCTCAAAGGCTGAAAGCCTTGGCACATATAGAGCTTGGTTTAACATTTAATTATGTTAACTACAGGGTTAAATAACTAATTATTCTCTACTAATTCTTCAAATAAAGGACTTCTCACATTACTAAGGAATCGTTTTTCACTTGCTCCAAATTCTATATAGTTTTTCCTAGCCTTATTCAGGGATATAGCATTAGCTCCTACAGCTTCTTTTGGATAAATTATTCCACTAGGATCATCTTCCCAAAAACAAACTTTACAGATATCATATTCGCCTTCACCTTCGATAGTATAATATTTACAACATGGACACTGGTTCATTTCTTTACCTTCTTTCTTGATTTAATTAACTTGGTATAATCATCAGTTATGTTAACCTAATAACATTTCTTGATAGACTTTCTTTTTATTTCTAATGAACTGAATATCATTTTTTAATAATTCCATTTCATTCAATAATTTTAATTCCTGTTTATCTAATAATTCTAAACGTGGAATTATTGTTGAATTACCTTCATTTCTTAAATCTGAATAGATTTGTATATCTTTTAAGCTCATACCAGTTTCTTTGATTCGCTTAATAAAATTAATCCATTCTAAATCTTTTACAGAATAGATTCTATAATTGTTTTGATCCCTTGATGGTTTCAATAAATTTAATTCTTCGTAATAACGTAATGTTGAAATTGGAATACTGGTTATTTTAGATATCTCATTAATTTTATACATGAAATTCCTCCTTGCTATCAAGTTAACTTTAAGGTTTATAGTTATTCATTATAAATCATAAAGGAGAGATTACTATGAGTAATACAAGATTTGATATTGGTCTTAAAAATTTAGAAAAAATAGATGGTTTAGCAGGAGAAAAAGTAATTCAAAATTTAGAGTCTATTGCTCCACAAGTTGGCAAACACATTATTGAATTTGCCTTTGGGGAAATATACGCCTCAGATAAACTTAATTTGAGAGAGCGTGAGATAATAACAGTTGCTTGTTTATTAAGTCAAGGTGATACTAAAAATCAATTAATCGTGCATATCAATGGCTGTTTAAATGTTGGTTTAACCCAGGAAGAAGTTATAGAAGTTTTTACTCAATGTATCCCCTATGTTGGTTTTCCTAAAGTCTTAAATGCAATTTACACTGCTCAAGAGGTTTTTAACTCCTTATAACTGCCAATATGTTAACCAAAATCTTTCAAAGTATTTTTGAGAGGTTTTTTCTTTTGTTGTAGTAAAAAATAGCACTGATTTTAGCAATGTAACATATTGTGTGCTTTAATTTTACTAGATAATTAGTATATTTAAGTTATGAAAGGAGACTATCATGGATATAGGACTTCTACTAAAAAATTTAAGAAAAAAAAATGAACTCACTCAAGAGGAAGTTGCTCAAAAACTCTTTGTTTCAAGACAAACTGTTTCACGTTGGGAACAAAATAGAACCATTCCCAATATTTATGTTTTAGAAGATATCAGTAAATTATATGGAATCACTCTTGAAGAACTAATAGCAAACAAGGAAGGAGGAAAAGTAATGGAGCATAAAAAAATTAATATTTTTGGATTGCTAGGTGTCTTGATTTTTAATATTTATATTGTTTTAGGGCCACTAATAGTCGCTATAGCTGTTAGCTTATCTGCATTATTTGTTTCTATCATTTTTTCAGCATGCCCAATCATTCTACTAGTAGTTAATATTATGGGATTACAGTCATTTACGTGGTCACAGTTAGGTTTTGCCATTCTTTTATGTTTAATTGGATTAAGTGTGTTGTTCCTTGTTAAAAAAACGTATAAATCAATTTTTAATATATTAAAAGCTTATTGTCGCTATAATTTGAAAACTATATTAGTTTAATAGCTTGTAGTAATGGGTTTTATGTAAATCAATTAATTTAATGTTACTAGTAATATAAGAGTGACATCAGTACTTTTGATTGATAAATAAAATCGTGATATAATAAAGGTGCGAAAACGTTAGAAGTTTCTAGTGCATGTTTCAATAGCACAAAAGCCCCAACCATTGCGAGTGGTTGGGGCTTTTTTTTTCGCTTTGCGACTAAGCGTGTGGGTTGAATGGCATTAGCCTTTAGTTATCGTCTTGCTTTTTCAACCAATAAGCAAACAGTTCAATGACTGCCCCAACAATGATTGGTGCGATAACTAACGTTAGAAGTTTTTCAATCATGCATGTTTCACCTCCAAACCTATGATAGCTTTGGTAGGCTAAATGCCAGTAATAAATATAACACATTTTTTACTTTATTTTGTCTTTTTCTACCGAATTATAAATGATATGATGGAGCGGTAAAATATTGCGGAGGTGTACTATGAAAACTGTTAAAGAAATAGCTGATATGCTTGGAGTTTCTAAGACTACTGTTGCTAGATACATCAAATCAGTTGGCGCAACTGAATCGGCACAAGATGGACAAACTTTTCTGTATGATGATTCGGTTGTAACCCTTGTTGTTGAAGCATTATCAGATAAAAAAAGCGAATCAACCGAAACAGGCGATATTGCAGTAGATTTTAGAGAAGAATACATTTTAAATTTAGAAGAAACTATTGTTTATTTAAAAAAGGAAATAGAGGATAAAAATAGTCAATTTGAGACCTTGCAGACAATCTTAAATCAGCAACAACAATTACTACTTTACGAGCAACAAAAAAATACAAAACTACTAGAAGAAAATGTAGATTCTAAAAAATGGTGGCAGTGGTGGAAATAAAATAGCTTTTTATTCTTGTCATTTGTTACTGATTTTCGTTCTAGGGTTGTTAGGGTTTACCCTGACCGTCTGAAAGACGTTTTACTTATCAAACTAAGAGTTTTATCTAAATGAGCTTAAATAGCTCTTTTTTTGCGTTTTAAGGCTAAGTAAAGAATCTCTTTAAGGAATGGTTTTATCTTTTAGCAAAGGAGCTTATAGCGACTGCTGCAAGTTTAATGTGAGAATGGTTTTCTCTCACTCCTTTTTTATATCTTTTAAACATACTTATAGATGATTTTATTAAAAAGAATTCGACTTTTAGGTGGGAAATTTAGGCAACCTCTTTTATAACCTCTTTTACAACCTCTTTTACAACCTCTTTTAGACCCCTGTTTAAGCTTAGAGCCACAAGGGATACAGAATGTTTAAGGCAACAAATTGTCTGTTTATAGGCAACAAATTGTCTGTTTATAGGCAACAAATTGTCTGTTTATAGGCAACAAATTGTCTGTTTAGACTTGTTTTATAGGCAACAAGTGTCTTATAATTGTGTCTATAAATAATTGGAGGTCTAATATGGCTAATGAGCTTGTAAAATATCATCATGAACTCAATACTATTCCTTTAAGAAAATTTACACCTGTAGAAATGAACTTATTTTTTTCTATTGTTTCTAGAATGAGAGAAAAAGGTTCTCAAACTGTCAGATTTTCTTTTGATCAATTAAAAGATTTAAGTAATTACAAAGCAACCGCTAACGTGAGATTTATTGATGATTTAACAGAAACTTATGAGAAGATATTATCATTACGTTTTGGAAAACGAAGTAAAAGTGGGCTAAGCGTAGAAATGTTTGTTATGTTCACTGAATTTAAAATAGATGGTGACGCTGACGAACCTTACGTTGATATTCGTATTTATGAAAAAGCACTCCGGACGAATGGGTTAGATATT
>NZ_JAFLVX010000010.1:1852-4872 GCF_017316185.1 Candidatus Vagococcus giribetii
TAAAATAAACAAACGTCTAACCATTAGGTTAGAAAAAGGTTAAGTGAATAAGGGCGCACGGTGGATGCCTTGGCACTAGAAGCCGATGAAGGACGGGACTAACTCCGATATGCTTTGGGGAGCTGTAAGTAAGCTATGATCCAGAGATTTCCGAATGGGGGAACCCAGCATCTTTTATAGGATGTTACTATTAAGTGAATACATAGCTTAATAGAGGTAGACGCAGAGAACTGAAACATCTAAGTACCTGCAGGAAGAGAAAGAAAAATCGATTTCCTTAGTAGCGGCGAGCGAAACGGAAACAGCCCAAACCAACAAGCTTGCTTGTTGGGGTTGTAGGACTCAGCTGTGGTAGCTGTTGTAGATAGTCGAATCGACTTGGAAAGGTCAGCCGTAGCGGGTAAAAGCCCCGTAGGCGAAATCGACAACACACCTATGAGTATCCTGAGTACGGCGGAACACGAGAAATTCCGTCGGAATCCGGGAGGACCATCTCCCAAGGCTAAATACTCTCTAGTGACCGATAGTGAACCAGTACCGTGAGGGAAAGGTGAAAAGCACCCCGGAAGGGGAGTGAAATAGAACCTGAAACCGTGTGCCTACAAGAAGTTAGAGCCCGTTAATGGGTGATAGCGTGCCTTTTGCAGAATGAACCGGCGAGTTACGATTGCATGCGAGGTTAAGCTGAAGAAGCGGAGCCGTAGCGAAAGCGAGTCTGAATAGGGCGAGTGAGTATGTAGTCGTAGACCCGAAACCATGTGACCTACCCATGTCCAGGTTGAAGGTGCGGTAAAACGCACTGGAGGACCGAACCCACGTACGTTGAAAAGTGCGGGGATGAGGTGTGGGTAGCGGAGAAATTCCAAACGAACTTGGAGATAGCTGGTTCTCTCCGAAATAGCTTTAGGGCTAGCCTCGGAATTAAGAATGATGGAGGTAGAGCACTGTTTGGACTAGGGGCCCGTCTTGGGTTACCGAATTCAGATAAACTCCGAATGCCATTCATTTATGTCCGGGAGTCAGACAGTGAGTGATAAGATCCATTGTCGAAAGGGAAACAGCCCAGACCACCAGCTAAGGTCCCCAAATATATGTTAAGTGGAAAAGGATGTGAGGGTGCACAAACAACTAGGATGTTGGCTCAGAAGCAGCCATCATTTAAAGAGTGCGTAATAGCTCACTAGTCGAGTGCCCTTGCGCCGAAAATGTACCGGGGCTAAACATATTACCGAAGCTGTGGATAGAACCATTAGGTTCTATGGTAGGAGAGCGTTCTAAGGGCGTTGAAGCTAGATCGTAAGGACTGGTGGAGCGCTTAGAAGTGAGAATGCCGGTATGAGTAGCGAAAGACAGGTGAGAATCCTGTCCACCGAATGACTAAGGTTTCCTGGGGAAGGCTCGTCCTCCCAGGGTTAGTCGGGACCTAAGCTGAGGCCGATAGGCGTAGGCGATGGATAACAGGTTGAGATTCCTGTACCCGTTTGTTTTGTTTGAACAATGGAGGGACGCAGTAGGTTACAAGATCGCACTGTTGGATATGTGCGTTCAAGCAACAAGTCTTGATAAGAGTCAAATGCTTTTATCTCTAAGGATAAGTTGTGATGAGGAGGGAAATATAGTACCGAAGTCTTAATATCACACTGCCAAGAAAAGCTTCTAGTTAGAAACAAACGGCCCGTACCGCAAACCGACACAGGTAGTCGAGGAGAGAATCCTAAGGTGAGCGAGAGAACTCTCGTTAAGGAACTCGGCAAAATGACCCCGTAACTTAGGGAGAAGGGGTGCTGAACGCAAGTTCAGCCGCAGTGAATAGGCCCAAGCGACTGTTTATCAAAAACACAGGTCTCTGCAAAATCGAAAGATGACGTATAGGGGCTGACGCCTGCCCGGTGCTGGAAGGTTAAGAGGATGGGTTAGCAATAGCGAAGCTCAGAATTGAAGCCCCAGTAAACGGCGGCCGTAACTATAACGGTCCTAAGGTAGCGAAATTCCTTGTCGGGTAAGTTCCGACCCGCACGAAAGGCGTAACGATTTGGGCACTGTCTCAACGAGAGACTCGGTGAAATTTTAGTACCTGTGAAGATGCAGGTTACCCGCGACAGGACGGAAAGACCCCATGGAGCTTTACTGTAGCTTGATATTGAATGTTTGTGACACATGTACAGGATAGGTAGGAGCCGTAGAATTCGGGACGCCAGTTTCGAATGAGGCAATGGTGGGATACTACCCTTGTGTTATGACCATTCTAACCCGCACCACTTATCGTGGTGGGAGACAGTGTCAGGTGGACAGTTTGACTGGGGCGGTCGCCTCCCAAAGAGTAACGGAGGCGCCCAAAGGTTCCCTCAGAATGGTTGGAAATCATTCGTAGAGTGCAAAGGCATAAGGGAGCTTGACTGCGAGAGCTACAACTCGAGCAGGGACGAAAGTCGGGCTTAGTGATCCGGTGGTTCCGCATGGAAGGGCCATCGCTCAACGGATAAAAGCTACCCTGGGGATAACAGGCTTATCTCCCCCAAGAGTTCACATCGACGGGGAGGTTTGGCACCTCGATGTCGGCTCGTCGCATCCTGGGGCTGTAGTCGGTCCCAAGGGTTGGGCTGTTCGCCCATTAAAGCGGCACGCGAGCTGGGTTCAGAACGTCGTGAGACAGTTCGGTCCCTATCCGTCGCGGGCGTTGGAAATTTGAGAGGAGCTGTCCTTAGTACGAGAGGACCGGGATGGACACACCTCTGGTGTACCAGTTGTTCTGCCAAGGGCATTGCTGGGTAGCTATGTGTGGAAGGGATAAACGCTGAAAGCATCTAAGCGTGAAGCCCCCCTCAAGATGAGATTTCCCATTTCTTTAAGAAAGTAAGACCCCTGAAAGATGATCAGGTAGATAGGCTAGAAGTGGAAGTGCAGTGATGTACGGAGCGGACTAGTACTAATCGGTCGAGGACTTAACCAAGAAATAACGGTGATAAAAAAGTAGTTGTCTAATAAAACATCCAGTTTTGAGTGAATAATCACTCAATTAA
>NZ_JAFLVX010000011.1 GCF_017316185.1 Candidatus Vagococcus giribetii
CCAACTTACGCTGTTCCCAAGCGTCTACATACCCTTCAAACCGTATCGAAGGTTGATTTTTTTTAGTCATTCTCTACCTCTCCTTTTTCTTTTGGATAGGTTAATTCTTCAATTAAATATTCGGTGTAACCTTCGTAGTAATAACTGATATCTATCCCTTTCATGTAAACTTCTCGATCGTGGATTTTATCAGTTAATGCTTTTTTTAGTAAATATTTGATTTCAATATCTTTAATCGGACTTCTTTCCATAGCAAGTAGATAGTCTTCTTTATCCACTGAATTCCAATCTATTACTTTCCCAATACTTTTCTTCAATATTAAATCTAACCAAATACGCATACTTCTGCCATTGCCTTCTCTAAAAGGATGAGCAATATTCATCTCTACATATTTTTCTACTATTTCATCAAAGGTCGTTGTTGGCATTTTGTCGATGTGGGTAAGCGATGGTTCTAAATACATGACTGGTGCAAAGCGAAAGTTACCTTTTGAGATATTAACATCTCTTTTTTTACCTGCAAAAGCATAAATATCTTGAAATAAATAGTAATGAATCGCTTTTAAGCCTTTATATGTTCCCACGTCAAACTGGTTAATTTTTTCTGACTCAAACATTTCTCTAGCTCTCATTTTACTGAGCTTTTCTTCAGCGTTATTTAGTTCTAATTGATTCGTAATTCCTAATAAGTTGTCAATCATATTGTCGCCCCCTTTACAAATTACTCTTCAGAAAAGACATCAAATGCACCTTGCATCCATTCAGCATCTTCTTCACTGTACGTTAATTCGTTTAACATACTTAAAATATCTTTATTTAAAGCTTTTTTCTTAGCTCTTATCTCTTTCATTTCTCGACCAATCGCTGCCATATCAACTGGTTCTTCTTCTTCAAATGTATCTACGTAACGAGGAATATTCAAGTTGTAATCATTCTCTTTAACCTCATCAAAACTTGCTACATGAGCATATTTTTCAATATTCTCTCTGGCAATATACGTTTCCACTACTTTATCAATGTTTTCTAATGATAACTTGTTTTGATTTTTATTCTTTTCAAAATCTTGACTGGCATCAATAAAAAGGACATCTCTTGTTGTCCGATTTTTCTTCAAGATAATCACCGTTGTCGGGATTGATGTCCCGTAAAATAAATTAGCTGGCATACCAATAACTGCATCAATACTACCATCCTCTAATAATTTCTTACGAATCACACCTTCTGCTGCTCCCCTAAATAACACACCGTGTGGCAAAACAATCGCCATTGTTCCTGTTTCTTTTAAGTGATAGAAACCATGTAGTAGAAAGGCAAAATCAGCTTTTGATTTTGGCGCCAGTTTTCCGTAACGATTAAAACGAGAATCATCTAAAAATGTGTTGTCAGCTGACCATTTAGCTGAGTAGGGAGGATTCATTACGACTGAATCAAAGGTGTAAGGTTCGTCAGATGGCCAGTCTTTATTTAAAGTATCTCCATTATTTAAATACATGTCTTCTTTTTCAACACCATGCAAAATTAAATTCATTTTAGCTAGATTATACGTTGTTGTATTCAACTCTTGTCCATGATATTTCACGTTATCAGGTTGTTCAATATAGTCTCTGATATGTAGCATCAATGATCCTGAACCCATTGTAGGATCATATACACTAAATAAATTTTTATCTTCTTGACCGATAGCAGCAATTCTTGCCATCATCACAGAAACTTCTTTTGGCGTGTAAAACTCACCTGCTTTTTTTCCAGCTTCTGAAGCAAATTGGCCGATTAAAAACTCATATGCATCCCCAATAACATCTCCGTCATGTCCTAAAACGTCAACTTCATCTAACTTCTTCAATACTTCACTAATTGTAATATTTTGTTGTTGCTCATCATTTCCAAGTTTTCTCGATGATAAATCAACATCGTCAAACAAACCAACGAATTGGTCATAATTATTCGAAAGGTTGGCAAATGCTTTTTTCAAATCATTTAATTGAAAGATTTGAGATTTTGCCTCATCAGCTAAAGTATTAAACAAGTAAGCTGGTTCAATGACATAATTCAACATATTATTCAACGTCTCAATTAAATCGTTTTTAGTTTCTTCATCTTCTAATAAACTTAGATACAATTTTGTTTGTTCTGTTGCTGTTGGGTACTCTTCTAGACTTTCTCCTGCTTGTTCTACCACTTCTACAAGTAGCTTATCTGACAAATACTTGTAAAAAATTAAACCTAATAAATAGTTTTTGTATTCAGATGCATCCATTTTACTTCTTAAATTGTCTGCTGCACTAAATAATTTTTGGTGTAATCCTGCTCCCAATGTCATTCCCCTTTTTTATAATTCAAACAAATGTCCCACCTCATCAAATGAGATGATTCTTGTTGAATTTGTTTTATCTGCATTTGAAAGTAATAAAGCCATTTTTTCTTCAGCAGTTTTTTTGATTAACTCTTTTGTATCAATTCCTCTTAACTCAAATAAGAGGAGTGGTTCTTCATCAAGTTTAACCCAATTGCATAAAAGCACGCGGAAATATGTTTACACATTTTAGCCGAATCAGGACACGTACATTTAAATGTTATTTCCTTACTTGTTGGAAATAAACCATGATTTCTAGTTAAAAATATATGTCCAAACTCGATTGGAAATTTGCCTTCTGCTAATTCTTCTAAGCTTTCAATATTTCCGTCAATCTTTTTAACTAGTCGATTATTAGTTAGTGGTCTGATAGTAATTGTGACATGATATGGGGTAATATTACTTCCTGCAACTAATCCCGTTACCGTCCCTTTTTGAATGTTTAAATCAAACACAGCCCCTTCTTTTAAATAGGATTTACCACGACAAATGCGATTACCGTAGTCAGCATAGTGGCTTAAATTATCACACCACGCCTTTCCCCAGAAAGAAGTTCCAATTCGATTCCCTTTTACTTGAATTTGCTTAATCGTCACTTGAGGGTTCAATTTTTTAAAATTCTGTAAAGCTCTGGCATTTCTTGCTCTTTTCTCCGCTACTGTTTCACGGACTGGAAAACCATAATATCCCATGATTAATCTACCTCCAATGAGAATAACTGTTGTAGCTCACTATCAGACATTGACATTAGCCAATTTTCATTAGCAGAAACCGTTATAATGGTCTCAGAAAGGGCTACTTTTTCAGCTAGCATTTCATCAATCTTTTCTTCAATCGTTCCTCTAGTTATGAATTTGTACACAAATACATGCTTTTCTTGACCTATTCTAAAGGCTCGATCAGTCGCTTGATTTTCAGTCGCCGGATTCCACCAACGATCAAAATGAATCACGTGATTAGCTGATGTTAGGTTCAGTCCAACTCCTCCAGCCTTTAATGAGAGTATCATATAAGGAATATAGTTAGCTTCATCATTAAATTGAGCGACTAAGTCACTACGTTTTTTGACTGGCGTGCTACCATTTAAAACAAGTCCCTCAGAACCAAAAACATCTGACAAGAAATCATTTAAAGGTTCACACATTTCTTTAAATTGAGTAAAAACAATCATTTTTTCATGTTTCTCACTAATTGTTTCAGCAATTGATTTAAGATACTCAAACTTACCACTTTGTTTTTCTTTATATGCCTGATTTCCTAGATATTGATCAGGATGATTACATATTTGTTTAAACTTGGTAATAGCTGATAAAACAATTCCTTTTTTCTTAATTCCTTCTGACTCTTCGACTGCTTGTTGAACTGATTTTTGCAGTTGTTTGTATAAAACAATCTGCTTATTTGATAGCCCAATATACTCTCTATGCTCATATTTATTAGGTAAATCAGAAATGATTCTTTTATCTGTTTTTAAACGTCTCAACATAAACGGGCTAATCATTTTCCTTACTTTTTCGTATTCTTTTTTCTGCTTTATAAAAGAGGTGAAATCCTTGTGAGTTCCTAATAAACCTGGATTTAAGAAATCATAAATACTCCATAAATCAGAAATATTATTTTCAATTGGGGTACCAGTTAAAGCTATTCGATTTTTAGAAATAAGTTGCTTTATATTTTTTGTTTGTTTTGTTTTCGGATTTTTTATCACTTGTGCCTCATCTAGCACAATTAAATCAAAAGGAGTTTCCATCAGCTGTTCAATTTTAGAAACCATTCCATAAGTGGTTATAAATGCATCTGCTTCTGAAAGCTCAAAAACTTCTTTTGATTGATACATTTTTTTAAGCCGTAAATCTGGAGTAAACACCTTTGCTTCTTTGCCCCAATTATCTAATAAAGACGCTGGGACAATTAACAATGTCTTTAAGCCAGTGAGTCGCATCTGATTGATTAATGCTAGTATTTGTATCGTTTTTCCTAGCCCCATATCATCAGCTAGAAGAGCTCCCAATTGATGCTTCATCATAAATGATAGCCAATTAAGTCCATCTTGTTGATATGCTCGCAAGTTAGCTTTAAAGCTTTTATCAACAGGGATAGTTGAAATATCTGTACCATTAACTAGCTTTCGTCTGAAATCAGACAACCAACTACCTACTTCTAACTCAACTGGGATAACTTCCTCATTTATCACCAATGATTCATCCATTTTGATAAAGTCTAATAAAGATAAATCCATGTCACTTAAATTTTCATAAGAAACTAATAAATCTTTTAATTTTTGATGATTGATTTCGATCCACTTACCTTTTAAAAATGAAAGACCTTCTGTTTCTCTCAATAAGGCTTCAATTTCTAATTTAGTAAATACTTCGCCTTCAATCATTAATTTAGGCTGACATGAAATCAAACTATCTAAGCCTAGTTTACTTGGATGATCATTTCCAACAGATAAACTAACACGTCTACCGTTTTCTTTCTTCCAAAAATCAGGAATTCGACAAATGATGCCACAGTTTTCATAAATGCTCGTTTCAGTTAAAAATTGATAGGCTTCCTGAGAAGTGAATTTTAAGGGATGAAATAACTCGCCAGACTCAACTAATCTAGAAATAAAAGATGATATGTCACTCACCTTGCTAACCGCTCCTAATAAAGTCAACATATTAGTCGACGAATCTAACTCTGAAAGAGCATTTTTTAAAGGTAAATGGTTTACTTTTTTTGAATTACCTTCCGCATAGGTTGCCAAGAATAAAAAGGGAAAAGCCTCGTCTTTACTTTCAACCAAATGGAAATAAACCCTACTTGCCAGTTGTAACTGCTTATTTTTAGCTAATAAATAGTCTTCGATACTTCCTTCTATCTGACTCATTTCTTCGTTAAACAGTTCTCCAATGCTAAGGTAAATACGTCGAACCCACTGACTGTTTACATATTCAGAACCCTTTACAAAAGGTACTTGATTAGCTATTTTTTGGTAAGTTTCAACCGAAGCTTCTTTAAACTTTCGTGTCACTTCTATTTCTCCATTATGACCCAATTCATCGAAAAACAAGTTGGCAATACTAAGTAAATAGAGTATCTCTTCACCAAACTCAATGTTAGTTTTATTAAGGGCTTCATTATACAAAAAAAGATAAGGTGCTTTAGATAACTGCCTCTCTAACTCACTTTCAGGATGTTCTATTTTAAAGCCATTTTGTACAAAATAGATAGTCACATTACTCTACCCCACTTTTCTTTACCAAAAAAAAGAGTTCGAGCTTATCACTCAAACTCACTTCTCAAATTTTTATTTCACTTCTTCTAAACATCCATAATGAATCATATCAGCCATAATATATCTGAATTGATCTTGTTTTTCTTTGTGTTGTTCACCGTTAAAAATGTTTAAACTCTTCAAGCCATTAGCTGTAGTGATTGACATTTTTAAAGTTTTTAAGTCTTTAGCTACTGTAATTTTAAGCTTTGGACTTTGTTTGTTTTGTGGGTTTGTATCAAGTGGTCTTGCTAATTGAAAGTTACCTGATGCTGTTTCTTTAAAACCGTAGTCTTTAAAGGCATAAGGTCTAGCTTTCTCACTCACTTTGTAATAAGTTGTTGCGCCTTCAACTGTTGCTTTATCTAAAAAAGACATGGGACTCCTCCTTAAGTGTTCTTACACTCAATTATAACAAAGAGCACCTGAAAATACACCATTATTTTGATAAGCTTTGAATCGTTTTCACTAAGGCACTTGAAAAATCTCTGATGTTTTCTTCTGTTAACCCGTAACCAAAACTTATACGAATAGATTCTGAAGCAGCTGACTTTTCTGCTTCACTTCTCATGGCTAAAATAACAGGAGATGGTGACACAGTCCCAGCACTACAAGCTGAGCCACTTGACACGGCAAAACCTAGTAAATCAAGTTTTGATAAAATCAAATTACTTTTAGCCCCTTTAAACCAAATGTTTAAAATATGAGCTAAATGATTTTCTGGGTGTCCATTTAATTCAAAGGCAATCCCTGATGATTCTAGTTCAGTTATGATGATTTGTTTAAAGCCTTCATATTTCATTTTGTTGACACGTTTTTGTTCTTCGCTCAATATTTTAATAGCTGTTTTTAATCCAACAATAGCTGCTAAATTTTCAGTTCCTGCTCGTTTTTTCTCTTCTTGATCACCGCCATGCATCATCACTGGCACAGGTCGACCTTGTTTGACATACAGAAAACCAATTCCTTTTGGTCCATTAATTTTATGACCTGAAATACTTAAATAATCAACCTTTAATGCTTTCGTATCCAAAATTTCAGAACCAAAAGCTTGGACCGCATCTGTATGAAAAAGAGCTTGATGATCCTCTAAAAGAGCTCCAATGTCAGCGATTGGATTAATGGTTCCAACTTCATTATTACCATACATCACCGTTACTAAAATGGTGTCATCTCTTAAAGCTTCTTCCACTTGTTCAACGGTGATTTGACCTGTTTCATCTACCTCTAAACGAGTAATTTCAAAGCCCAGTTGTTCCAAATAATCCATGGAGTGTGTTACTGCGCTGTGTTCAATCGTTGTTGTAATGACATGTTTTCCTTTACCTTGTTGGGTAAGTGCGGTTTGGATAATGGCTGTGTTATCCCCTTCTGTTCCGCCACTATTAAAAACAATTTCTGTTGAGTGAGCATTAATCGATTTAGCAATCTCTTCTCTAGCCATCTCTAATTCAAAGGACGCTTTACGCCCAAATCCATGAATACTTGATGGGTTACCATAAACCTCCGACATGATACGGGTCATTTCTTGAATGACTTCTGGATGCATAGGGGTCGTTGCTGCATGATCTAAATATACTTCTACCATAATTCCACTCTTCTTTCACCTAATCTTATATGGAGTATCATAACATAAAATTCCTTTTTTCTTGTTAATTTAGTTTACAAAAAAACGAACTCCAGTTAAAGAGTTCGTTCGTTTTGATTAAAGTAATGGTGAGAAAACAGATAAAATAGCTCTGCCTAAGCGAACAAACCATTTAACGTTTTTAGCTTCTTCCAAAGTAATCAACTGACTTTTAGCTTCTGTCTCTAAATGATCTCTTAAAACGTCAGCAACAGTTGATGTTTTGTACATCCAAATACCACACTCAAAGTGAAGGAATAGACTACGATAATCTAAGTTAACTGTTCCTACAGTTGCATAAATACCATCTACAACAAAAGTTTTCGAATGAATGAAACCTGGTGTGTACTCATAAATTTTAACTCCTGCTTCAATTAATTGAGCATAGTTAGAACGAGTTACTGCATGAACGTACCACTTGTCAGGGTTATGAGGCACGATAATACGAACATCAACGCCTCCCTTAGCAGCATTACATAATGCTTCCATGATCAAATTATCAATGATCAAGTAAGGAGTCGTAATAAAGACAGTCTCTTTAGCGCGACTAATCAAGTTCAAGTAGACGTTCATTCCCACTGTTTCGTTATCAAATGGTGAGTCAACATAAGGTTGATAATATCCTTCACTTTCTGGTAACTCATCTTCTTTGAACTCAGGATAGAAATCTTCTAAATTATCATCTGCTTTGTAAACAAATTCCCATAAAGATAAGAATAGTAAGGTAAAGCCCCAAGCAGCTTTTCCTTTAACCATAATTGAGTTATCTTTCCAGTGGCCAAAACGATCCACTTCGTTGATATACTCGTCAGCTAAGTTAATCCCACCTGTAAAGGCAACTTTTCCATCAATCACGGTGATTTTACGGTGGTTACGGTTGTTAAAAATTGGCGATAGCACTGGGATAAAGGGATTGAAGACACAACATTTAATGCCTTTATCTTCAATTTGACGGTAGTAATGATGTGGTAGTGTTGTTAAACAACCAAAGTCATCATAGATAAAACGAACATCTAAGCCTTCTTTAGCTTTTCTTTCTAAGACTTCAAGTAACGTGTTCCACATCTTACCTTCTTCAACAATAAAGTACTCCATAAAAATATACTTCTCGGCTTTTTCAAGCTCAACTAACATGGCTTTAAAAGCATCTTCACCTAGTGGAAAATACTCACTGGATGTGTTATTGAATAAAGCTCCCTCACCAAACTGGCTTAAGTAGTTAGACTGGATAATCGCATCCATGTTTCCATCATCAATGGTTACACCTTTTACTGTATCTAAATTGGCTTCTTTTTCTTTTTCTTGAATACGAGCCATCATTTCTTTATCGTCTTTTGAAAATCTCACACGTCCAAAGACAAGATAAATCACTGTTCCAAAAATGGGAATTAACATAATCGGAATAATCCAAGCAATTTTGTAGGCTGGGTTACTGCGACTATTAACAATTTTTATAATAACTGCTGCTGAGACCGCAATATATGTCCCATAAAAATAAACAAAGTACTCTTGAAATTTAAATATAATAGCAAATAACAGTACTAGTTGAAAAAGAATTAACAAACCAATAATAATTGCTCGATTAGAAATAATTTTCATTAAATTCTTCATCTGGTCACCTTCTTTCTTCCTAAATATTATAGGAAACAATAACAACTTTCAACTAAGAAAATCAAAAAGCGATACTTTTTTCAAGTATCGCTCTTTTTTGCTATCTAAAACGTTGTTTCATCAGGATTTAAAGCTGATCCGGCTTGAGAAGTCAAACCGTTAATTTTTTCCATATCAGCTTCTGTTAATTCAAAATCAAATACATCAAGATTTTCTTTGATTCTTGATTCTGTCACTGACTTAGGTAAAGGTAAGAAACCATGTTGTAATGACCATCTAATAACAACTTGTGCCACGGTTTTGTTATAACGTGCTGCTATTTCTTGTAACTCAGTTATTTCAAAAATTCTTCCTGTGCCTAAAGGGCTATATGCTTCTAGTAAGATATCCTTTTTCTGACAATAAGCAACAATCTCTGGTTGACTATCGCTTGGGTTTAGAAAAATCTGATTGATTGCTGGTTTAATCTTAGCTGTTTTTAATAACTCATCTAAATGATGTGGATGGAAGTTTGACACGCCAATTGCTTTGACTTTACCTTCAGCAACTGCCTCTTCCATGGCACGCCAACTTTCAGCATTTCCCTCCACATACGTTTCTCTAATCTCTAAAGGATTCGGCCAGTGAATTAAATACAAGTCCACATAATCCAAGTCTAATTTTTTTAAAGACTCATCAATAGCAGCTTTAGCTTTTTCATATGAATGATTATTGTTCCATAATTTTGTTGTGATAAATAATTCCTCACGGTTAATGCCACTTTTTTTAATGGCACGGCCAACACTTTCTTCATTACCATAAATAGCTGCTGTGTCAATATGGCGATAGCCTGCTTCTAAAGCATGTAACACTGAACTCTCTGCCACATCTCCATCAGGTGTTTGCCATGTCCCAAACCCTATTTGAGGAATACTCATTCCATTGTTTAACTTGTAATTTAACACATTAATCTCCTCCTTAATTATTAATCGTTGTTTGTTATATCTTTTTGACTAGACATTCTCTTTTGACGCGCTTTTTTACGTCGGCTATTATCTCTTACTAAAAAAATGATTAATAACAAGATAATGAAAAGGATCGTTCCGACAATAATTAACAACCACTTAGTGATTGGATTAGATAAATCAATGGTATCTAAAAACTTGCCAGTGTCATCAGATATTATTTTTTCGATAGCATTTTTTTGTTCCTCATCATAAGTCACTTCCATTGGTGGAATCTTTTCAGATACACGAGGGATGACTGGTTTAACTTGAACCGTGTTTTTATCAGTTAACATGAATGCAGGTGTCTCACCTTTTTTAATCACATCAACAAAGGGCTCTTTTGTGATGATTTTTTTGCCATCAACTTCATGTTCACCAGCTGGTAACACTTCTTTTACTTCAAAGTTTTTGAAGCCATAATCTAGCATGGCATTAGCAAAGGGATGACGCTTAAACTCACCTGTTTGATCTGCCCAATCACCTACACCAAATACAATCGCAATTAATCGTAAATCATCTCTTTTAGCCGTCATATCGATGTTAAAGGCTCCTGAAGGACTTGAACCAGTCTTCAACCCATCGACACCTTCATAGTAGTAATTCACATTAGGATCACGCTCGTCTGGCTCTGATCCTGGAACTGAATAATTATAAGTCGTAAAAGTTTCCTCGTAAGGTGTGCCTTTCATCGTTGTTACTTTAGGTGTTGAGGTATACTCTAATATTTGTGGGTAATTCTTTAATAAGTTATACGTAAAAATTGAAAAATCTCGTGCTGTTGTTACATTCGAACCAGTCACACTTAGACTACTTGTATCTACGCCTTCTTGAGCATATAGCCCTTGAAAGGCTGAAATTTCGGCTCCTGTAGCATTGACTATTTTTGTGTTAGTCATGCCTAATTCTTGTGCTTTATCATTCATCATTTTCAAGAAAGTAACGGCATTTGGTTCTACTAATTCAGCTAACATCATCGTGGCTACATTAGATGATGGGACCAAAGCCATTGGAATTAAATCTCTAACTGGATACTCTACATCCGCTGTTATTTTGTTGTTACTAAT
This sequence comes from Candidatus Vagococcus giribetii, assembly GCF_017316185.1. Lineage (GTDB taxonomy): Bacteria > Bacillota > Bacilli > Lactobacillales > Vagococcaceae > Vagococcus > Vagococcus giribetii. Next base: position 10,904 of record NZ_JAFLVX010000011.1, read on the forward strand.
TTCATAAATATTAGCCATTTGTGCATGGCGTGGTGTTGCTTTGATTTTTGTATCTAAATCAAACTTCCCTTGAGCCATTGCTTCATAGGTTAAATAAATTGTCATTAATTTCATAATACTTGCTGGATTGTGTGCTTGATCTGGATTTTCCGACCATAATAATTTTCCTGTATTGGCATCAATCAACACAGCGGATTTTGGTTTATCAGACTCTACGACATGATAGCCAGATTCCTTAATCAAATCCATCATAGTTGGTTCGCCCTCAGCAAAAACAACTGGTGAAAAACTTCCAAACATCATCATTACCATTGTAAAAACTGTCATAAAAATTAAGCTAAACTTTTTCATTCATAAACCCCTTTTATGTCATTAAAAAATCAATATCCTAACTATACCAAAAAACAGAAGTAATTTGTAGGTTTATCTAAATAATCAGAAAATTTTAAGAAATCCATTTTCATCCCAATTCATGGTACACTAGACTAGGATTAACTAAGGGAAAGTAGGAAAACATATGACACAGTATTATGATCAACATCTCCATACACATCACTCTTTTGACTCCACTGAGTCTTTCGAAAATTACCTTAACAAAACAGATAAGCAACTAGTCTCTACTGAACATCTTGATTTCAAAAATCCAGCAGATGAGTTCAAGGATAGTATCCCTGTATTTCAAGTTTATAACGAAGAAATTGCTCAATTAGAAGCTACGTTTGAACGCCCTATTTTAAGAGGTGTTGAAATTGGTTATGTCCCTAGCCAAGACAGTCAAATCAAAGATTTCGTCTCAGCATCTCCTTATGACGTTCTACTTTTGAGTACTCATCAAAATGGTGCCATTGATTTCATGGATCCGATTGTCAGAAAAATGGAGCAAAAACGATTAATCACTGAATACTACGAACAAATGATTCAATCTGTTGAAAATATGTCTCACGCAAATATCTTAACTCATTTTGACTATGGCATGCGTCAATTAGATATCACAGCCGAAGAGTACCAAAAACTAGCCGAACCTCTACTCATCGAACTGTTCAAGAAGACGATTGATGCAGGTTTAGCTGTGGAATTAAACGCCAAAAGCTTTGTGAAATATGGCAATGGGCACTTATACCAATATGCGATTCCTTTGTATATTTCTCTAGGTGGTTCCTTATTTACTTTAGGATCAGATGCTCATGTGTCAGAAGATTATGAATTAGGGTTTAATGAAATGGGCAGTCTATTAAAAGAAAATGGTGTGACTCAATTAGCAACGTTTAACAAACAACAACTTCAATTAGTTGATTTTTAACAAAAAACAGACCTTCCTTCATTTAGGAAGATCTGTTTTTTTATACATTCATGATTAAAAATTGTAAAACACCTAATAATAATACACCTGATAAGACAATACCAAAGAACCACATATGACGTTTTTTAGTTATTGCTAAGTAGCCAATATATTCACGAATAAAGGCAGTAGGTAAATAATACGCCTTTGTTTTCGAACCTATTCCCCTTGCAAATATACCTAATTTACTAGCCAACTTGCCTGCTCTTAAGACATGGTAATTATTAGAGGCAATTACGATATTTTTTTTGTTTAAATTTTTAATGTTATCTTTTTGATAAATAATCGTTTCAGAAAATTGTAAATTTTCCTTCGTATTCGTTGATTTTTCTTCTAGGTAAACATTACCTAGTTCATATCCTTTTTCTAGCAAATAATTATGCATGGCTTTTGATTCTGATATTTTTTCATCTGGACCCTGTCCACCTGAAAGAATAATCGTTGGCTCATGATTTTTTCGTTTCTTTTGCTTGTTAAATAGTTTAACAGCCACGTCAATACGACTTGCTAAAAGTGGTGTTACTCTTTCCCCATCAATTAATCCTGCACCTAGGACAATAATATAATCAACTTTCCCAAAAAATGGGTAATGATTGTATAAAATAGATGTCACAAGATAAAAGAAAAACGTCCCAATTGTATAAGCAAAACAAGTCGTGATGAAAAAGGAAAGTAGACTCAACCATGGATTACCAACATAATATGCAAATATTAAAAGGAGTACTTGAAAGAGTACAAGGCCAACTGCCACAATTACTGGTAATAAATTAGCTATAGAAAAGCCCTCTCTTTTAAGTAATATGCCTTCATTCCAAAATAATGCAATCACTCCAGTTAACATACCAAACAAACCAACTAGAGCTACAACTATGACGACTGGTAAAGCAATAATACTAGCTATTTGCTGATTTACCTTCTCAATCTGAAGGATTAACGTCAGATAAAGGGAACCTGTTAAAGCCATAAAGAAAAATCCTGTCCACAGACTTGTTGGACGAAAAAAGATAAAATAAGAAAAACAAATCAGTGGAATCAGGATCATTATAATAAACCAAGTTAATCCCAACTTTCGTAGCCTCCTTTTCTATAATTTTATAACACTATTCTATCATAGTTGAAGATTAAAAAGAGCGTTAGAAAACAAATTATCTTATTGGTTGTCCCTTTTTTATTTCTAAAATATGATCACAACATAAACTTAAAAATTCTTTATCATGAGACACTATTAAAAGGATCACTCGAAATTCTTTTAACTTTAACATCATGTGACTCACTTCAATCATGTGTTTTAAATCTAATCCACTTGTTGGCTCATCTAATATTAAAATTTCTTTACCAGAAAGAACCGCTGAAGCAATGGCCACTCGTTGTTTTTGACCTCCAGATAAGGTTTGAGGATGGCGATCTAACAACTCCCTTAGATCTAATAAATCTAATACTTCTTCATAGATATCTAATCGTTTAGCTTTCGCCGTGATTTCTTTTTCTACTGATTCAAAAAACAATTGTAAGTTGACATCTTGCATCACCATAAAGCTTTTTTTGATTAAGTCTTTAGGTGATTGCTTCTTACCATTAAAGACTATTTCCCCTGCTTGAGGTTTTAAAAGACCTGTCATAAGTTGAGAAAAAGTCGTCTTTCCTGCACCATTTTCTCCAATGATCCCTGTAATGGTCTGTGGTGAAAAATGTGCCTTTTCAACTGTAACACCTTCACTATTTTTGTAATGAAAAGACAGATTGCGACACGTTAATCCTTGTGTTTCATCAATGAATAAACTTGCTTGTTGCTCTACATCAAGAGTGGGTTTCTTTAATGATCTCAATCCGCGATTTTTGACCTCTTTAGCAGAAATCCCTTCAACTTGTTCCTTTGTAAAGTCATGGATGATACGCCCATTCTTCATAAAAATAAACCTATCTGCTAATGGTAGCAGATAATACAAGCGGTGTTCGGCAACAACAATTGTATGACCTTCTTCTTTTAAATACTCTAGATAACGCTGAATTAACTCAATATGTGTTTCATCTAAGTTACTTGAAGGTTCATCTAGTAAAAATAACTCATGAGGCATAGTAGATGACGAAGCAAAGGCAATCCGTTGCTTCTCTCCACCTGATAATTCATGCATACTTTTTTCTAAATAACCTCTCAGATCAAACAGACGAACAACCTCTTGAATCGTTCGCTCCATCTCTTCTCTATTTATACCATAATTTTCCATTTCAAAGCCTAATTCAGAATAAACGTCATTCATAAAAAATTGGGTTTTAGGATTTTGAAAAACAACACCAATTTGCTTCACATAATCACTAAAATTCTCTGTTGGTAGCTCATGATCAAGTACTTGGAACTCACCACTTAACTGACCTTCATATAACTCAGGAACCAAACTATTTAGGACACGAATTAAAGAAGACTTACCACAACCACTTGGCCCACAAATAACCACGAACTCGCCATTACTAACAGTTAAATCAAGTTCTTTTAACACCTCAGTTTGCCCGTAATGAAGACTACCCTTTTTTATGTTAATCATTAAATAAGCACCCCCATTACAATAAAACCACTTAAACAAAGAACTAAACACCAATCTCTAGCTGAAAATGTAATCTCATACAAACTAGTTCCTTGACTCTCATTTCCGAGACCTCTAACAAGAGATGCCGCTGACAACTCAACTGCAGTGTTTTCAACTGAGACTAAAATCGGCACAATAATATACTCTAAAGTCAAAATCGGATGCCTAACCAAGTCCCATGAATTAAGTCCAATCCCTCTAAACTTCATAGCTCGTCTAATTTCTTTAAAATCTTGAATCAAGACAGGAAAAAAGCGGCACACAACGGCAAAAGGAATAATGACAACAGCAGGTAACTTCATCTTTTTCATCGCTGCAATCCATTCGCTCATTTTAGTATTTGTCATAGCAAAGGTCCCACTCATAATAGGTGGAATCAATAAACGATTAGCTACTAAGACAAAAGAGACCAACGCACTAAATGGTCCTGTTATTTCTTGAAAAAAGAATCTCTCAATTACAAACATTCCCACATAAATACCACTTAATACTAACCCTTTTTTTAGCCCTCCAACTAACCCTAACAGAAACAATAAAAACAACACAAAAAAAGTTTCAATAAGCGGATTGACTCTTAGCATTAAAAGAAAACTAGCACACAAAATTGTGGCTAGTTTACTCCTTGGATCAAAGGTTATATATTGTTTTTTCATACACTTACACCTGATTAGACTTCTTAGCAAAGTGTTTATTATAAATTTTTTGGCCGATCATTAAACCGATGATACTAAATAAAATCGTTAAGCCCATTGAAACAAAGAAAGATACTGTTGAAATAGGTTCAAAAACACTATTAATATACGTCATGTCTTTTCCTCGGCTCAATAAAGAGTCAATATAAGCCTCTTTCATAAACCATAATGGAAGAATCGGACCAGTTAGCCCAAAACTAAATAACGTATAACTTAAGTAAACTCTCACTTTCTCATTAATATTGGTTTTTGTTTGAACCCAGTCACCTAATAAAGGAAATAATAAACTCGGGACAAAAGCTAACGGGAAATAACCAAAAATTAAAAAGAAAATCGCCATAATTGAACCAACTATTGTAATCGCACCGAATTTTGGTACGCGATTAATAACCATTAAATACACCACACCAGATAATAAAGCTGATAAACCTGGAATTAATAGGGAATTCAATGTTGGAATGGTAAATCTTAAAATCAACGTTGCTAGAAAAACAACGAAAAAGTAAACAGTGGCATACACCCCTGATGAGATCAAATCTTGAATTTTTAAACCTTTCATGAAGACTCTCCTTAATTATTAAATTGACATCTTTGTCGAAAGTTAAACGACTCACATAGTATAACATAATTTTTATCATCGTAGTTTAACAAAAAAAGAATAAGATTTTCATCTTACTCTTTCTTCGCGTTTAGAAAAGTTGTCTCAAGTAACTCTCTAAATCAATAACTATTCCTATTTATCGTACCCTAACTTCACTCATTTGTCATCTCTTTATTTAAAAATAGGTTAAAGTTTTAGAAAGCCCTTTTTTAGCTCTCCTTTTAGACTCATTGACTCAAAAAAGAGAAAAAGAATAGAGGCTGACACATTAGTCAACCTCTTTCTTTACTTCATTAAGCTACATCTTTATCTTTGCGTCTTAACCAAATATAAGCACCAGATAAACTCAAGAATGCTACACCAATAAAGGCCACATTACTTGATACTTCACCTGTCTTAGGTAAGATAGAATCTTTCTTACCACCTTGAGAACCTTTACCAGAATCATCTTTACCTTTTCCTGGGTCTGCTTTACGAAGTTTCAATTGTTTGATTGCTCCTTCTAAAGCATCTTCAGCTTTTTCAAGAGTTTCTTCTGAGATAGCTTGATTCACATCCGCTGCTTTATCAAGTAATTCTTCGGCAGCTCGAAGCTCTTTCATAAATACTTTCCAACTTTCAGGTGTGTAATCTGCTTCTTTCAATCGACTAGCCTCTTCTACTAAAGCCATCAGTGACTCTATTGAAATCAACGTTTCTTTAGCAGCTTTATTTAACTCTATTAAAGCTTCAGCAGCAACGTCTTCATCTTCTTCAAGTAACGCATCAGCTGCTTTTTCTAAAGCCGGTTCAAATTTAGACCAGCTATGCGCTGTGTAGAATCCTTCATCAAAGTAATAACCTAAAATAGCTTCTGCTAGTTTTAACTGATTATCATTTGGTTCAATAACTTCTCTAGGAAGCAAGTTATTAACAGCTTCAAGTAACTTAGTATTAGCAGCTTCTGCTAGAGCTTCATCTTTTTTAGTTAATGTAGTTTCTGCTTCAACTAACGCTTTTTCCACTTCTAACCAAGTAGCTACTGTGTAGTCATCTGGGTTTAAGCCTTTAACCATAGCGATTGTTTCTCTTAAGATATCTTGATGAGTCGTATCTACTTTTTCACTAGGAACAATACGTCCATATGGGAAAGGTTCTGCGTAGTCATTTAAGTTGTATTTAGCAGCTTTCAATGACATAACGCGTGAAGTTGGTTTCACATTAATATCTTGTAAGAATTGAGTGAAAATAACATCCATAGATGGTCCTTCTTCACGTTTACCACCTAACATCGTGTAACCATCACCACCAGCAGCAAGGAAATCATTTGTCGCTAGTTTATAGACTTTATCGTCTTGTAATAATTCAAATTGACCTGTTTGACGGTTTCTAATTTCAATTTTCCAAACTCTGTTTCCTTTAATTTGGTCTTCTGGTTTATTACCAGCACCTTGTTCGTAAGGATTGAAACTCACCTTAACAGAATCAGACACTTGAAGGAAACCACCATTTTTACCAAGTACTGGCATCTTAGTTGTTTCATCAATAATCGGTTGACCGTCTTTGTCTTTTTGGACTTCTGAACGTAAAGAGTACTCAAACATCTCTTTAATCTGCGCACCTGTCACATCGATTTGAGCAATCGTATTACCAAATGGCAACACAGCTAGTACATCACCTTTTGTCACAGGACCTTTATTGATACTCACACGAATACCACCACCATTAATAACAGCTAAATCTGTTTGACCATCTTTGAAGCCTGTTTGACCATAGTCATATAGAGAATCAGCAATTAAGTTTCCTAAGTTAGTTTCTCTTGTACGACCATAAGCACCGTCTCCTTCAAGATAAACTGGGTTATCTTCAAGGACCATTTGACTCATTTCTTCTTTAAAACGTGCCGCTGTTTCATCAACGATTTGTTTAACGTCTGGGTTTTCTGTTACTTCAGCAAACTCCGAAGCAGGTACTAAACGAGCGTTGAAGGTTGGTGTATCACCTTTATAAGTGACATCAATCATCCCTACATTGTTTAGATAGTTACCTGTTTGAGCAAGTAATACATTACCAAATTGTTGGCCTTCTCTTAACGCACTATGTGAATGCCCATCAATCACGATAATTTTTTCTGTTGGAAACTCTTCTGATAATGACTTAGCTAATGTATCGCCACGCCATTCTTCAGGAGTTGTTTTATCAATTCCTAAATGTGTCACAAAAATAAAGGCATCTGCTTGGCCTTGCAGTTCATTGATAGTTGCTTTTGCGACTGGAATTGGTTCTTCAAATGTCACACCTTCTACATTTTTCGGATGTGTTTTGAAGGCTGTTTCTGGTGTAGATAAACCAATAACAGCAAATTTTTTGCCTTCTTTTTCAATAATGTCATATGGTTTGAATGAATGTGTGCCGTCTTTGTACACATTTGCTGCTACCATTGGCAAGACATTTTTAAATTGCATTGCTTGGTCATAACCAAAATCAAATTCATGGTTACCAGCTGCTACAGCATCATAAGGAAGTAAACTCATAGCTCGTGCCATATCCATTCCTTCACTAAAGTTAGAAATTGCTAAACCTTGTAGTGAGTCACCACCATCTAACATAAGTGTTGGTTTTTTCTCATCTTTAAAAGTTTTTAGTTTTGCCATACCAATCGATTTATCTTTTTCATATTGTAAACGTCCATGCATGTCATTTGTATGCATAATAGTGAAGCTGAATTCGTCTTCTGTCGCTGTTGATAATTTTGAGATAATTCTTGTGTAAGGTAATTCTTTTTCGTATGAAGCAAATTGACTCTCAGAAAGACCTGTTAAATAAGTCATAAAGACCTCATCCATTGATGGCCCTTCTTCTACTGGCTTGCCTACTAACATACTATAGCCGTCTCCACCAGCTGCTAAAAAGTCATTCGTTGCCATGTTGTAAGTGACATCATCTTTTCTAGGTACCTCAACAAAGTTACCTGACTTATCTTTAATCTTAATGCTTGTCACACGTTTTCCTGGAATATTCTTTTCAGTATCAGCTCCTTGCAGATTTGAATCATAAGTTACTTGAATCGAGTCTGATACTTGTAAAAAGCCTCCGTTAGCACCCAATTTTGGTACGCCATTATCATCTAAAACAGGTTGGCCATCTTCACCTAGCACATGAATTGAGCGCAGTGAGTGTTCAAACATGGCAAAAATTTCATTTCCTGTTACTTTAACTTGGGATACTGTGTTACCAAATGGCATAACACCAACAATATCACCTTTAGTCACTTTACCAGGTTTAATCGATTGTCTCATTCCCCCACCATTCATAATGGCGAAATCAGTTGGCTCTTTAAAGCCTGTTTTACCGTATGCGAGTAATGCATCTCCAATCACATTACCTAAGTTTGTTTCACGAGTTCTAGCATTTTCACGCTCACCATTAAAGGTAATTGTGTTGTTTTCAAGTACTGTTTCTGACATGGCTGCATCAAAATTAGCCTGAGCTTTAGCCACAATCTCTTCAACTTTTGGATCTGGAGTTAATCCTTTTAATTCACTAAAAGGATGTAATTTAGCAGTTAATTTAGGTGCTTCCCCTGAATAATCTGCTGTCATCATTCCAACATTGTTTAAGTGATTACCTGTTTGACCAATCAATACGTTATCTGTCTTAATCCCTTCAGGTAAGGCTGTATGTGAGTGTCCATCGGCAATAAAAATCTTTTCTTTTGGATAAGCTTTAGCTAATTCAGTTGCTAAATGTTTACTTGTTTCATCTTCAACTGTTGTCTCATCAATCCCTAAATGAGTCATAAAGACAAAGTAGTCTGCACCTTCATTTGCTTTAATTTCTTTAATCGTTTCAATCGCAACTGGTGCTGGTTTTTTAAACATCACTTTTTCGACATTGTTAGGATGCGTTTTGACTGATGTTTCAGGAGTTGTTAATCCAATTAAGGCGAATTTTTGTTTCTTGCCGTCCACTTTTTTCTCAACAATCGTGTAAGGTTTAAATGGTCTTGTTTCTCCATCTTTATAATAAACATTGGCAGAAACGATTGGGAAAGTTAATTTCGATTGATACATTAAGGCTTGATCTAACCCAAAGTCAAATTCATGATTTCCTAAAGTCATGGCATCATAGCCAACAGCGTTCATCGCTTTAACCATGTCTAATCCTTTAGAATAATTTGAAATAGGTAAACCTTGCATAGCGTCCCCTGCATCTACTAATACAGTTGGTTTTTGATTGTCTTTAAATGTTTTCACACGACCTAAACCAATTGAAGGACTATATTTGTCTTCTTGATACGCCATACGGCCATGCATGTCATTGGTATGCATGATTTTAACACTGCTCTTATCTTCTAAGTACTCATCAGGAATCAACCCTTGTTCAGCTAATTGATACACATTTAGCTTCTTAACATTCGGTGTTCTACCATCTTTTGATGGCACGATTTCAAATCCTGGCGTTCCTTTTTTAACTTGCTCAATGATGTAGTCTTTTGCTGGGTGCTCTAAATCAGCACCAATGACTTCAAAATTAGATTCTAACTCTTCTTCTGGTGAAATAGTTCCTTTTTCTTGAATATATTTCACGATTTCCCCACGTAACGTTGCGGGATCAGATTCATAATAAGGCTCAGGATTAACTAAACCTTCTTTAGCCATTCCTTCAAATCGGTAGTTATTCATCGCAATTTTAAAGACTTGTTCATCTGAGACTGGTTTGCCTTGATACGTTAACTCTTTAATGCGTGAACCAACTGGTTTTGAAATATCGATTTTGTATTTAACGCCAGAAACCATGTCATAGTTATAGACACGAATTTTTTCGTTAAATCCAATGGTAACGTCTCCATCTTCATATTGTTGGTAATAAGCGCCTTGATTTTCCAAATACGTTTTTAACTGCGCTCCAGTCATCTCTGTTCCAACTAAGGTATTTGGGTATTTGTAAATGTTAAAAATATCAGAATACTTAATCGGTCCTTTGTTTAATTTACTATCCGCTTTAAAAAGGGCAGCAGAACCTAAATCAGCTCCAGCTACTTTCATTTGAACGTTGTTGATTAATGAAATCATCGCTGTTGGTTGTAATTGTGCTTCTGGGATACCAGGCACGCGTTCTTCTGGTAAGAAGTTAGCAGTTGCTTCTCCGATAACACCGTTAACATATTCTTTTGTTTTTTCATGGGCTTCTTGAGTGGCTGCTTTCACAGCTTCGTCTCCAACAACGCCTTTAGCTGAAATAGTGCTTGGTGTTGCTTTAGCAACTTTCCACTCTGATGTTTTTTCATCAGCAGCTTTTTCTGGTTCTTCAGTTGTTGTAGTTGCTTCATCTGATGTAGTCTCTTTAGTTGTAGCTTCCTCTGCTACTTCTTTTTCTAATTCTAAATCAATTTTCACCACACCTGAGCCAGTATCTTTTACAGCTGCGACCGGTTTTAGTGTGTTGTCTTTATCAGGAATCATCTCTGAAAATTCACGATGATCATGACCTAGCACAAATGCATCAATTTCAGGAACTTCCGTAATAACGTTACGAGCTGCTGCTCCTGGATCAGAGTTATCTAAACCAGCATGAATCGCTGCAACAATCACATCTGGTTTCTCTGTCACTTTTAAGATGTCAACTTGTTTTCTAGCTTCTTCATTTAATGGTTTAAAATCTAACCCTTTAACTTTGTCACCATCCCATTGTGCTACATGAGGAATAGTTAAACCAATAACAGACACTTTAACGCCATCAATCATTTTTGTTTCAGTTGCTTTCACAAAATTAGTATCTGTCCCTTTCAAATAGGTATTGGCAGATAATAACGGGAACTGCGCATCTTGTTCAACTTTTTTAATTAAATCTGTACCAAAGTTAAACTCATGATTTCCAAGGGCCATTGCGTCATAACCGATTGTATTCATCGCAGCGATCACTGGATGAGTTACTCCTTGAAGATCTGGTTGTGAACTGTATAAATCATCTGTTAACAACGTTCCTTGCAAATTATCTCCAGCATCTACTAAAAGAGTATTCGGATTATTAGCACGTTCATTTTTAACAATTGTACCAATTTTAGCAAACCCTAAATCTGCTTCTTTCCCATCTTCATAGGACCAATCCCAGACATTTCCATGAACATCTGATGTACCTAAAATGGTTAAATTTTTCTTTTCAACTTTCTTATCAGTTGTTGATTCAACTTCTTTTTTTGCTGGTTCTTTCTTCTCTACTTCTTTTGAAACAGATTCACCAACAGAATCCGATGTCTCAGGTAGACCAGAATGTTGTGTCTCTTCTTTAACTACCTCTTCCTTAGATACTTCTTTTGTCACTTCTTCTGAACTAGTTGAGACTGTATCACCCATTGTTTCTGGTGATGTTTCTGTCGCAACAACTTCTGTAGCTCCTTGTTGTGTTTCTGCCAACACAGACACACTAGGGCTTATTGCACCAACCGTTAGAAACATTAACATTGCAACATTAAGTTTCTTAAACCAATTAACCTTTTTCAATCCTTCTCCTCCTTATATTTAAACGCTTTCATTCTATTTATTAAAATAAGATGTGACTATACCATTCTCCCTTATTTCAATAAAAACGCTTCCTATTTATTGTATCAAAATACCAAAATATTGCCACCTTAAATTTACTTAGTTATTTATAACCTATATGTTCCAATTCTTGTTTTTTTCCCCTAATTCCATTCCATAAATTAAGAATTAGATCATTTGTTATGTTACTTATTATAAATAAGCAACTGAGCATATGGTTTGTTTTTTTTAATTATTGTAGCTATGATACAACTAGTAAAATGATTGGTGGTATTTAATTATGAAAATAGAATTTTTCCACGATGTAATTTGTAGTTTTTGTTTTCCCATGTCTTACCGCATGCGAAAAATTCAAGCAAAATATCCAAATGTTGAGATTATTCATCGCTCTTATGCCCTAGCTTGGGATGCCAGTGATTTTGAAAAAATGTTTGGTTCTCGTGAAAATGCAAAACAAGAAATCATGTCACATTGGGCACATGCCAATCAAAATGATGACTTACACCGTTTTAATATTGAAGGGATGGAAGAAGCAGACTTTTTATTTCCAACTTCTAAAAACGGTTTATTAGCTGCTAAAGCTGGAAAAATAATTGGTGGTGAAGAAGCCTACTGGCAAATTTTTGAAAACATACAAGAGTTACTTTTTGTCAAAAATGAAGACATTGAATCTTTAGACGTTATCAAAAAAGCTCTCGTTAATACAGGTATTTCATGGGAAACCTTTGAACCTGTCCTTTTAGCAGAAGAAACATTGGAAGCTGTTAATGAAGATTTGAAACTTGCTTACCAATACGGTATCCAAGGAGTCCCTTTCTTAGTTATCAACGAAAAATACGGTATTAATGGCGCACAACCTCTAGAAGTCATTGAGGAAACCATCGAAAAAATCGCTGTAGAAGCTCACGAGCCTCTTACTTTAATTGAAAATGGCGAGTCATGCCATTTAGATACAAACGGAACTTGGACATGTGACTAAATAGTAAAAAAAGGTTGCGATTATTGAAGTCACAACCTTTTCTTTTTATAGTTGATAGCCTAAACGTTCCCCAGCTGTCACAGGTAAGACAATCTCTCCGCGAAAGTTAAAGCCTGCTTTTTGAATCACTTTTTGCATCGGGATATTAAGGGGATGCGTATCTATTCGGATATCTGTATAACCTTGTTTTTGAGCTTCTAAAATCAGATAGGACAATAAAAACTGTCCCTTGCCTCTTTCTTTTATTGTCTCTTTTATCGCAATCCGGTGTAAAGACACATACGCCTCTTCTCCTAGCCACTCCCCATTTTTTATTGGTTCATAACCTTCTTGCTTCCCTTTTGTAATAGTGCCGTAACCCACTATTTCCTTATCTTCAAGTAACACATACCCTTCTTCTAATTGTAAATCAGTCATGATAACTGCTTTATTGGGTCCCTCATTATTGCGCCACTGAGGGATATTCCGTGAAGCTAGTTGTTTTCTCCCACTGTCAATGACTGCTAATATTTGTTCCAAATCATTTTCTTTCCCTAGTCTAACACTGTAGTCCATGTAGTCAGCTCCCTTACTTAACCTAGTAGTCCTCCCATAGTAAATGACTTTACATCTTTAAGTCAACATAATAAAATAGAACCATCACTTAGGAGGTGATTGAGATGACACCATCATCTTTAATGACAAGCAAAGTTTCATTCATTTAATGATACTTTGAGTAAAGGCATCCTTTTTTCTTCAAAGTATCTAACTTTACTAGAGAGAAGGAACAAACTTATGATACAACCATACGAATTTAACGACGTCAAAAAGCAAATAACCCAATTAATTGATATATATAAAACTGTAAACGATAAAGATACCATCATGACAAGTCAAGCAATCACCACTAACCACATCTTACCTATCTTGGGAGAAGAGTTACACGAAAGTATTCGAGTAGCTTACCTAGATGTTCGCTTAACCAATCAGAAAGCTCTACCGATTTTTGAGCGTATTAAGGAAGAAGTGATCCCTTTTAAAGATGTCTCAGATAAACAGATTGAAAAATCATTTAAAAAGGTAAAAAAATTAAAATTCCCACAGTTAGCTGACTATGATTTGAAAGAAACTAATTACTTGGCTTGGGACGATATTGGAACTCAGCGCAAGTACCTATCTTTCTATTCCGAAGACAAACTGGTCAGTGTTTATGGGGTTATGTCTAATAACGTGATTAAAAATGTCTGCGCGATTTGTCAAAAAATTGATAATGTCGCTCTATTTATGGCGACAACCAAACGTTCTGGTGATGAAACTTACACCAAAAAAGGAAATTACATTTGTAAAGATAGTCAAAAATGTAACCGACAAATGGAGACTCTAAAGCACCTTCATTCTTTTTACGAGACTGTCTCAAAATAACCAATGAGCACATAACAATACAAAAAAAGGACTATGACGTGAGTTTAACAACTTACGTCATAGTCCTTTATTATTTTTTACTTAATACCCATTTTCTTTTCGTATCGGTTATAGAGATACAAAGCAACTCCACCGAAGAAAATTGGCCCTATAATAGAAAAGAATGTTTCTGTGTAGCGACCATGTAAGGCTGGTTCGATAATCGTAAAGACGTTAGCAAACCCAATGACAAATGTCACCATCACAACGATCCATTTATAATGCGTGTTTGATTTGTAAATAACGAAAGGCTTATTAATTGATTCGTTTTTCTTGAATCCGTAAAAGGCGATGACAATAAACATATAAGGAATACTTACTGCAACGTTAGTCATTGAAATAATAATTTCAAAGAATTCTTTCGCTCCTTTACCACCAAATGATACAAATAAAATAATAGCAATAACGACTGCTGCTTGAACATACATCGCATAAACAGGTAACCCGTTTTTTGTTTTTGTCCATTTTTTAGGCCAAATTTCTTTAGGTGTTCCTTCAATTAACTGTTTAAGTGGTGAAAAAGCTAAAGTAAAGAAAGATCCTGTTAAGGCTAAGAACATTGAGATTCCAATGTAGCGACCCATCCAGACACCAATTTCCATGGCCACTGATTCAGATAAGTTTAATGCTAGTCCTAATTGATATCCCATGTTGTTCATTGCTACATAGGCTACGTTTCCAAGTGTGATGTCCGCTGATGAGAACTGTGTAAAGGCAAAAGTCCAGTTAGTAAAAATACCCATAACAAAGATTCCGATTCCGTATCCAACAGTTATCACAATTGCTGAAATTTTAATCCCTTTAGGGAAGTTAACTTCCGCATTTTCTGTCTCGTCTACTAGCCCACCGATAATCTCTAAGCCACCATAAGCAAAAATAGCAAACACTAGAAAACTAAAAACAGAAATCATTGACCCATAATCTGGGTTTGGCGAGTGAACAAAACCACTCATTGTAACAGGTTCGGCCATTTGACCATTATTTAAAAACAAAATAACAATGCCGACAAAAATTAATACCACATTCAGTAAGGCAACAGCCACACCACCCACATTGGTTACTTTCTCAATTTTATCTAGTCCTTTACTAGAAACGAAAGTAATAAACAAAATCCAAAGGACTCCTAAAACCCCTAAACTTTGTACACTGTCTAGTCCAAAAAACGACCACTGTTGGGTTTTATCTACCCCAAAAATTCCGTTTGATAATGGAATCCAGATGGAAATTCCTGTACTTACCATCCAAATAATATTGGACGCATACCACATCACTGTTCCAACAAAAGAAAACTTGGGATTGACAGATTCTGCCATCCACGAGTAAATCCCTCCCTTTCTGTCTTTAAATGCTGCCCCAAACTCCGATAGCATAAAAGCAAAGGGTAAGAAGAACGTAATCGCAGCTAGCACATACCAGATAATAGATGCATACCCCATTAAATAGTAAGCCCTAACAATGTTGGCAAATCCGAATACTGATGTAAAAATCATCAGTATTAAGGCCGTTAGCGACAATTTCTTCTTGTTATTCTGTTGATCATCCATTTTGATAACTCCTCAATTTTTTTGTTATTCTATCCACTTATTTTTTACAAGAATAACTCTAGTTACATTTTAGAATAGTTTTGCCTCTAGAATCCTCATGTGATACTTTTTTCAGTTGATTCTAATCATATCTTTATAAACTCCTCATGGAGAATTTCCTATGTCTACCATTCTACTTTAACTAAAAAAGAACAATCCCAGATGATTGTTCTTTCTATATAAATCAATTGATGACAACTTATTTTGTGAAGTTATCGAAATAACCTTGAATAAAGACAATTGGTGTTCCTTTATCGCCACTACCTGATGTTAAATCGGCTAATGAACCAATTAAGTCTGTTAACTGACGAGGCGTTGTTCCTTGCGCTTCCATTGAGCCAGTTAAATCTTCAGCTTTTTCGTTAATATGTTTTTTAATTGCCGCTTCTAAATCTGCTCCACGTAAGTCAGAGAAGTTATTATCAGCTAAGTATTTAAGTTTAACTTCGTTAGGTGTTCCTTCTAAGCCAGATGTGAAAGCTGGAGAAACAACTGGATCAGCTAATTCCCAAATTTTTCCAACTGGATCTTTGAACGCTCCATCGCCATAAACCATAACTTCAACTAATTTACCTGTTTCTTCGTTAATTAATTCTTGAATTTTCTCAACAACTGGTTGGCAATTTCTTGGGAAGAGTTTAACCCCTTCTTCAGTTGATTTGTTTGATCCTAATAAACCATAGTTTTCATTAAAACCACTTCCGTCTACTGATTCAGATAAAATATCATCTAATGTATAGACTTTTTCAGCACCGTTGTTTTCTAAAATACGTTTTGTACGGTAACGTGTATGAATATCACATGTTAAGACATTTTTTGTATAATCTAAAATTGTTTTAGGTTTTTGAGAGAAGATAACTTCACACTCAGCGCCTTCAGCAACAATTAATTCTTTATAGTATTCAATGTAATCAACACCTGTAAAGGTATGTTTGCTGTAGCCAAATAACTCTCTAAATTCACTTTCAGTTAATGTATCTGTCCAAGGGTTGATACCTTTTTCATCTAAAGCGTCTAAAGAAACGATGTGGTTACCCACTTCATCTGATGGATAGCTCATCATTAAAACAACTTTTTTAGTGCCTCGTGCAATCCCTTTTAACAGGTTAGAAAAACGATTACGACTAAAGATTGGGAAGATAACACCTACTGTTGACTCACCAAATTTACTTGTTACGTCTTTTGCGATTTGATCGATTGACGCATAGTTACCTTGTGCTCTTGCCACGATTGATTCTGTCACAGCAATAATATCTTTATCTTGAATAGTAAATCCTTCTGCTTTTGATGCATTTAAAACACTCTCAACTACGATTGTTTCAATGCTGTCACCTTCGTTAATAATGGGACAACGTAAACCTCTTGTCACTGTTCCTACTGTGCGTTCCAATAAAGCTCGCTCCTTTATGCCACTTGTGCATTCTTTAAATTTTATACCCTTGTACTATACATGGTTTTATGATATAAGTAAAATTAATATATTCTATATCAGTCATAAGGAGAATTTATATGGTTAACAAACTTGATTTATACCAAGTTTTTTATGAAGTATCACAACACAAAAGCTTCTCAAAAGCAGCTAAAAGTCTGTATTTAACACAACCTGCTGTCAGTCAATCTATCTCACAACTAGAAACAGAACTAGATGTGCGACTCTTTAACCGAACACCTCAAGGAGTTATGCTAACAGAGGAAGGTAAACTTTTATACGATTACGTTCACTCGGCTCTCAATTTACTCAACTCTGGAGAGAATAAAATGGAAGAATTTAAAAATCTTCAAGGTGGAAAAATTGCTATCGGTGTTGGAGACACAATTTCTCGCTATTTTTTACTTCCTTATTTAGAGAGTTTTCACCAGGATTACCCGGATATTTCCTTTAAATTAGTCAACGGAACCACATTTGAGCTCATTGAAACCTTAAAACAAGGAAAAATTGATATTGCTATTTGTCATTTTCCTGTGGAAGATGATCGTTTAGAAAAAATTGTTTGTAAACATATCCAAGACACCTTTGTTTATGGTAGTAAGTTTGAAGGCGAATTTGATCAGCCAACACCTATTGAAAAAGTTTTAAAATACCCCATTATTTGTTTGGATCAAGATTCTATTTCAAGACATTTCATGGATAACTTATTAAGCGAAAAAAAACTTTCTCTCAATCCTGAATTTGAATTAGGCTCTCATGATTTACTTTTAGATTTTGCTAAGATAAATCTGGGCGTTGCCTGCGTCACCAAAGAATTCTCTCTTTCTTATATTGAGCAAGGCTTACTAAAAGAAGTTACCTTAACAGAAAAGATTCCAAAGCGAAGTATTGGTATTTGTTATTTGAAAAATGTATCTCTTTCTCTTGCTACGCAAAAATTCGTGGATATTATTAATACAAGTCAATCATTTTAAGGATTAATCGACTCTTCAAAAATATATTTAACTTTTTATTATTTCAGTGTATAATAAATATGAGATCTACTGATTATACAAAAGGAGCGATATTTATGAAAAAACATAGCACGCGTTTTACTCTTTTCACCCTTTTATGTGTGCCGTTCTTAATGGCTAGTGCCACACTAGTTCACGGAGAAGAAATAGAATCAACAGAGGCAACTACTGAGATTGTTGCAACTGAAGAAACAACTGAAAGTTCTACCCCTCTATTAACAGAAAAAGAAGATACATCAGAAGTAGTGGCATTTGATAAAATTGCTTTATCATTAAAAACAAATACTTATAAAGCTACAGTTGATGAAAAAGGTAAAATTGAGTTAGCTAACAAGCAAGATGATGCCTTTAAAAAGGTTGCTATTACAGGCGAATTCAAACCATTCGAAAACAAATCAATTACGGTTGAAAAAGATGGGACATTTAAAGCCTTAAAAGAAACAAAAAATGAAAAAATAACTCTTGAGTATGTTCTTTCTGAAGAAACTCAAAAAAAATTAAAAGAAATTTATCCTGATGAAGATTTCTCAAAACCATTCAAAACAGAAGAAATCACTCTTAACTTCACTAAAAAAGAAGAACCTAAAAAAGAAAAAGTGGCTATTCCTTTAGAAGTTGTTGGTGGCTCTTTAAAAGCAGTTGAAGGTAAAGTTGAAGTAAAAGTGACAAATGGAGAAACAGTTACAGGTACTTTTAAACCAATGGAAGAAAAAGACAATGAACCATTCTCAATCGATAAAGATGGTAATTATAAAATTGGTAAAAAAGCTCGCTACGAGAAATTAAATCAAAAAGTAACCTTTAATTTAAGTCAAGCATCAATTGATAAGTTAGCAACACAGGATGCTTATAAAGATAAAGAAATCGAACCATCTTCTGAAGTAACACTTACAAAAAAAGCACAAAAAGATATTGTCCTTCAATTTAAGAACAAACGTATTGATACAACAGTTGGTGGTCAAGGTCGTTTATTATTAGAAGATACTATTGATGGTTTAAAACTAAGTGATGAAGAAATGACAAACATTCGTTTTGCTCCACTAACAAGCAATGAGTTTTTATCAATTGATGAATTAGGAAACTGGAAAGCTTTAAAACAAGGCTCTGGTCCATTAATTCCTGCAGTAAATTTAGATAAAACAACCCTTGCTAAATTAGAAGAAAAAAATACCGATTATGATTTAAATATTATTGCTGAAGAAATTAATGTTTCTATTAAAGCCTCTGGTGCTGGCGGTAGTGGTAGTGGCAGTAACAACAAACAATATGCACCTGTTAAAAATCTACCACAAACAGGTGAGGAAAAATTACGTTTTGCCGGAATCATTGGTGTCGTTGTCATTGGTTTAGCAGTCGTTTTATTCCTTGTTAAAAAGAACAAAAATAAAGAAGAATAACTAAAAAGGCTAGCCTAATAAGGTTAGCCTTTTTTTTGATTAAAAAAATCATGAATTTTCTCCGTAAACAGCTGCATGACTGACAGACTTTGTTTATTTTTATGTTGAATCAATTGTATCTGAATATTAGAAGTTGGAACAGGATAAGCAACCTTCTCTAATTCCTTTGCATGATAATTTTCATCAATCACAAAGACAGGTAAAAATGATAGCCCGTAACCTTGACTAACCAAATCAATAATAATATCAGGGTTTGAAATTTCTAGTTTAGGAATTAAAGTCAGGTTTTCATTTGCCAACATACCTTCAAGCTCATTTCGATAACTAGCCCCTCCTTGAGTTAAGATAAAGGAATGGGAGATAATCTCCTTTAAGTTCGGTATGTTAGGTAAACTTCTAACAACTTGCTTACTCCCCACAAAAGCACTCTCTTCTACTCTTTCAAATAATTTAATCCACTCTCTTCCGTAAATTGGATAATCAAGAGTTAGCATCAAGTCTATTTCATGATTCTTTAATTGTTTTTGCAAACTTTTGGTAGTCCCAATCGTCACAACTGTATGCACTTCTGGGTATTCTTGATGCATCTCTAATAAGATACTTGTCAAAATCGTTGTCGCAAGAGACTCCACTGTCCCTATTCGTAATTCACCTGAGATGACTTCTCGGGTTTTAATTTTCATCATGGCCGCCTCAGCTTGATTAATTAAACCCATGGCGTCTTCTAAAAAAAGACTACCAGACTCAGACAAATACACTTTTCTCCCAATTCTTTCAAATAGTTTGACCCCTAGCTCTTTTTCAAGTTGTTGGATATGAATTGTCACAGCTGATTGAGAATAACCCAAAGCTTCTGCTGCATTTGAAAAATTAAGTAGCTGAGCCACTTTGATAAATGACTTTAACTGAACAAATTCCATTGAGTTCACCTTTTCAAATTAATATTTTTAATAGTAATCATCAAAATGTTGAATTATTAAAATACTAACTCCATGCTACACTAAAGATAAGTACTAAGCAACTTATCGTTTGGGGGATTAATAATGGAAATCAAAGACTACATGAAACAATTTATTGATGATTATTACGAAGAAAATGAAGATTTAAGAAGCAAAAAAACGATTGAATTAATTGAACACAATGATTTTAGTGAGTTGTCAGAATTAGATATTTTATCAACTGGTCGCAATGTTGAAGACATGATTCAGGTCTTACAAGAAAAAGTTTATCCGAATCGTTTAATTGGAGAGCACCCAAGAAACTTTGCCTTCATACCTGCTCCAATTGAGGAAATCTCAAAGTTAGGTGATTTAATTAATCTAATGCACAATCCTAATGCTTGTGGCTGGTATCCAAGCTCTGGAACAGCTACGATTGAGCATTCACTAATCAACTGGCTTTGTCAACAAGCTGGCTATACAGAAGACGGTACTGGTATTTTTGTTTCAGGAGGTTCTACAGCTAATTTAACAGCTGCAATCGCTGCCCGAGACGGACTATTGACACCTGAAGAAATTCCTTTTGGGGTAGCCTATATCTCAAATCAAGCACATCATAGCATCAATAAAGCTCTTCATGTTGTAGGTATTCCTGAAAGTCGCATTCGTCGAATTAAAACAGATGCCCTTCTAAAAATTGATCCTATTGCGTTAGAAGAACAAATCAAGTTAGACAAAGAAAAAGGCTTAAAACCTTTTATTATTATGGCTACTGCTGGTACAACTAATGCCGGCGTTATTGACCCACTTGCTGAAATTGCAGATGTGGCAAAAAGAAATCAAGTTTGGTTCCATGTTGACGGTGCATTCGGAGCTTCCCTTCTGTTATCTAAAAGTTATTCTCATTTACTTAAAGGGATTGAAGAAGCTGATAGCATTACTTGGGACGCTCACAAATGGTTATTCCAAACTTATTCATGTGCCATGTTACTTGTCAAACACCGTAGTAGTTTACTTAATAGCTTTAGCGAACAACCTGAGTATTTAGAAGACGCTCACCAAGCAGACCGCACTGATTTCTGGGACTTGGGTATTGAGTTATCTCGTCCAGCTCGTGGCGTGAAACTTTGGTTAACTCTTCAAACACTTGGAACAGAAAAAATTGGTGAACAAATTGATGCTGGTGTCAAACTAGCTGAGTTTACGCAATCTGTCATTGAAGGAAATCCTCTTTTTGAAGTTATTACCCCTGCTCAAGCAGGTATCATTAATTTTAGATATCAAAAAGAAGGTCTTGATACAGAAACACTAAATCACATCAACACAAAAATTTCTGAAAAAATGATTGCGACAGGTTTCTCTCAAGTTATTACCACTAAACTAAACGGCATGGTCGTTCTTAGAATGTGTACCATCTCACCTAATACAACACATCAAGATATTGAAGAAACCATTGAGAGATTATCTGATTTCGCCAAGGACAATTAAAATATTCTATAAATAAAAAAACTCAATTGATATAAACTAACGTATATCAATTGAGTTTTTTATTAAAATGTCATTTCTTCAAGAGACGCTTTAAAAATAGTTAAAACATCCTCTTTCGCTAATGGAGCAAAAGGAACACTTCCTGCTGGACGATGAGCAACAGCTTGTTCTGCCATTTCTTCTAATAAGCTATCATCAATTCCCACTTCACCTAAAGTCATTGGAATTCCCCAAGCTTTAAAGCTATCATATGTTAATTTAATAGCTTTTTCTGCCATAATTTTTGATGATTCTTTTGGTAAATCAAACACACGACGACCAAATTCAGCAAATTTACCAGCTGTTTCATCACTTAAAACATGAGCCATCCATCTTGGTGTAATAATCGCTAGACCAATACCATGAGTAATATCGTAATAAGCACTTAACTCATGCTCCATTCCGTGACATGACCAGCTACCGTCTTTTCCAGATCCAGTTAAACCATTTAAAGCTAGTGAACTTGCCCACATCAGGTTAGCACGTGCTTCATAGTTTGATGGGTCTTTTAATACAATTGGAGTATAGTGATACACAGTTCGCATTAACCCTTCGGCAATACCATCTTGAACCATCGTATCATTTGTTTTATTAAAGTAATTTTCAAATAAATGACTTAAAATATCTGCTGAACCTGCCATTGTTTGGTATGACGGAACAGAAAATGTATAAGTTGGATCTAAGATAGAAGCTTTTGGTATCACAAATCGAGAGCCAAAACTTAATTTTTCTTTTGTTTCTAAGTTAGTTATTACTGAGCCTCCATTCATTTCTGAACCTGTTGCAGCAATGGTTAGAATACTAACAATAGGTAATGCCTCTTTTACTAACCCACTATTTGCTGTAAAATCCCATGGATTCCCATCATAAAAACGCGCAGCAGCTACAGCTTTAGCACAGTCAATCGTAGAGCCTCCACCTACAGCTAAAATCACGTCAATATTATTTTCACGGCACAATTGTGCTCCTTTTATAACTGTATCTAGTCTCGGGTTTGGTTCAACACCTGATAATTCTACCACATTAAATTCATTATTTAATTCTTGATAGATGGCATCATAGACACCATTTTTCTTAATACTCCCACCACCATATGTTAGCAACACATTATTTCCGTGTTCTTTTAGCAATCGAGATAGTTTGTTGATTTGACCTTCACCAAAAAAGATTGATGTTGGTGCTTGAAAATTAAAATTTTTCATTCGATTGAAACTCCCTTCAACTTTTCTAATCCCATTTTCTGATGAAAGACATCACCTGTCAACAAATTAATAACAATTCTTATTGAACTCTTCTATTCTATTTGTTTGACTCATTATGTCTTTTTATCGTTGTCATAAATAACTCACCGTACTTATCCAATTTGTTTTGACCTACGCCTTTTATCTGTAGAAATTCTAACGAATTATTTGGCTGTTTCTCGACCATCTCTTTTAAAGTCTGATCAGAGAAAATCACATAAGGTGGTAAATTCTTTTCATCAGCTAAATCTGAGCGTAGCTCTCTTAACTTATTAAATAACTCATCATCTTCAACAATTTGTTTAACTATCAGTTGTTTTCGCCACACTTTTTTCTTTCCTAATAAAACATCAATACCTGTTGGGGACAGAGAGAGCAATGGAAATTGACCTTTTGATGCTAAAAGGTACTCTTCAGCTGTCAAGAAATCAATCAATTGAATCACTTCTTTTAGGCTCCATTCTTTCATCAAGCCATAAGTAGATAATTGTTCAAATTTCCACTGCAAAACTTTTTGATCTTTCGATCCAGTCAAAACTTTACCTACCAATGATTTCCCAAAGGATTCATTCATACGCTTCACACAAGACAATACTTTTTGAGCTTCAACAGTAATATCAACGGATTCTCTTGTGTCCAAACAATTACTACAGCGATCACAATCAACACCTTCTTCTCCAAAATACCGCAAAATAAATCGTTGTAAACACCCTTCTGTGTGGGCGTATTGAGTCATTTCGCGTAATTTTAAATACTCACTTTGTTGATACGTAATATCCGCCTCTGACTGCTCAATGAAGTACTGCTGGATTTGGGCATCTTTAGGACTAAAAAGTAACACGGCTTCACTATCTAGTCCGTCTCGTCCAGCACGTCCTGCCTCTTGATAATAAGATTCAAGATTTCCTGGCATTTGAGCATGAATCACAAATCGCACATTACTTTTATTGATTCCCATACCAAAAGCATTAGTAGCGATAATCACATCAATTCGGTCATAAGAAAAAGCTTCTTGATTATCTATACGAGCTTGCTCTGACATCCCCGCATGATACATTCCGACTGACAATTTTTGATGAGAAGCTAAACGATACAATCGCTCCACTTCTTTTCGAGTACTTGCATAAATGATTCCCGATTGCCCTTTATTTGTCTTTAAGTATTCTAATAAATACACATCAGTTTGATCCTTCATCACTCTAAAAGACAGATTTTCCCGAGCAAAGCCTGTTTGAATGACATGCTCATCAGGAATTGATAATAAATCACAAATATCTTTTGCGACTTCAGGTGTTGCTGTTGCCGTTAAGGCGATTATTCGTGGTCGTGGGTAAAACCCTTGAATGGTTTCAGCTAATTTTAAGTAGCTTGGTCTAAAATCATGTCCCCACTGTGAAATACAGTGAGCTTCATCGACTGCTATCAAATCAACTCGTACATGACGAAGAAGTTCTAAAAAATCTGCTGTTTCAAGTCGTTCAGGAGCTACATAAAGTAATTTCACTTCTCCCCTAGCTACTTC
Organism: Candidatus Vagococcus giribetii; assembly: GCF_017316185.1. GTDB lineage: Bacteria > Bacillota > Bacilli > Lactobacillales > Vagococcaceae > Vagococcus > Vagococcus giribetii. Next base: position 35,708 of record NZ_JAFLVX010000011.1, read on the forward strand.
ACCTAATCGTTGTTTAATTTCTGGATAGGTTAACGTACTATTGATGTAGCTAGCTGCTATGCCCATATCATTTAAGGCATCTACTTGATCTTTCATTAATGAAATTAAAGGTGAGACAACAATCGTTAGTCCATCCAGTAGCAAAGCTGGTAATTGGTAACAGATTGATTTCCCTCCTCCAGTTGGCATAATGCCTAGAGAATCTTTTTCTAACATAATATTTTGAATTATTTCTGCTTGGCCTGTTCTAAAAGACTTATAGCCAAAGGTATTTTCTAAAACTGACAATAGTTGATTCATTCTATCCCTCTACTTCCTTGGGTCTATTATAACTGAAAAGAAACAAAACTTCTTCCTTCAAATAAAAAATGAGTAACAAGGTAAGTAGATAACCTGTTACTCATTTTCATTCATATTTCGTTTGATAGATGGTATACCTTGTTTAATAAATATAGAGGACTTAGGTAAATTCCAATTGTATGTTAATCCAGCTAACCTTAATACAATAGTTAAACCAATAATGATTAAATAAAAAGAAGGATGAACTGGTTTTGTGTAGTAAATGACTACCGCAATTAAGATAGACCAACTACCGTATACTTCAGCACATAGAACACTTGGCTTTTTACCAGCAAGTAAATCACGAATAACGCCTCCACCTGTTCCAGTTAGAATAGCAGCCACGACAGCAGGACCTAAATGATGAAATGCCTCCATGCCATACATAGCTCCAGAAATACTAAAAGCGGCTAGACCTATGGCATCTGAAGTGATTTCTAATTTTTTCCACTTTGTTGCTTTATCTGGGAATAAATAAACAAGTAAAATAGTGCCAAAAGAAACGTAAAATAAATTTGTTTGCTCCCAAAAAATGGACATAGGTAAATCAAGCATCAGATTTCGCAAGACTCCCCCACCAAACGCTGTTACTAATCCTAATACAGTAATACCTAACATATCATAATGCTCTTCAATGGCGACAATCGCTCCTGATAATGAGAAAGCAACAGTGCCAATAATACTTGTAATCATTAATATATCCATAAAACTTTCACCTCTTACGGCCGATTTATTCTAATATCATCATATCGGACGACTATCAAATTTTCGTCATATTTTCTATTGATTTGTTGACCGTTAATAATGTATCAAAAAAGAGGTCTCATTGTCTAGTCCATTTTTCTAAAAAATAACAAAACATTGTTTTTTTATACTACCTTTAGCCTATAAAACAAGATGTTCATTTATTAATCGATAATCATAATAAATATATTAAATGTTGGTTATTTTGTGTTTTTTTACAAATAATGTTATATAATTGAATTATATTTTCAAGAGGATGTGTTCACATTGGATAACATTTTGGAAGATAAACTCCAGCGTAAATTACAATTGATTAATTTATTAACCACTTCAGAAGAAAAACAGACAATCGACTCACTTTCGACGAAGTTAGATATTTCCAAACCTACGATTCAACGAGATATTGATTATTTAAATAAACATTTTAACAATCACTTTTCAATTACGCTAGAATCAAATGAATACTATATTGATCAAATGAATAAAGATGAAATGACTTATCTACAGTTTTTAATTATTAAAGATTCTTTGAATCTAAAACTACTCACCACCTTCTTGCTACACCCCTTCGAAAAAATAAAATTCTATTCGAGCAAACTTCAAATTAGTTCTTCAAACATTTACAAAATGATTAAACATATCAATACGTCACTCGACGCATACCAAATTGAAATCAAAAATGTTAACAGTAAATACTTTTTGAACGCTCACTCAGAAATTACTTTAAGAAGACTCTTTTCAATTTGTTTAATTGAAATAAACTATTATCAAATTGACAACTTTGAAGAATCAGTTGAGGTCATGGCTATTATTGATAAGTTAGACAATAACTTATTCAATGATATGTCCTTAATAAGAACTTACTATACAGCGTTTATCTATTTATCTCACCTCAGAGAAACCCAAGGATTTCACTTAGAAAATGGGCTAATCAAGAAAGAGAGTGATTATGATCCGACTCAGATAATCATTGATAGTCTAACAACAAGTCCTTTTTTAAATGACCCTATGTTTTATAGTCGTAGATTATATCGACTTAAAGAATTTTTAGACGCCACTATCCCAGACTCTCAAAAATCTGAGATACTGTATGTTTTGATTTTGCATATTTACCACAATGAATGTTCTGATCAAGTTCCATGTTCTATTTTTATTAGTAGATTAAACAATTTTTATTCCTCTTTAGTAAAAAAAGAGTATTTGAATCAACCTGTTGAGGAGATTATTACTATTTTTTCCAATATTCTTAACTTAGATTTAAAGGAATACAAAGTTTTTTTAAGCTATTTTTTAGTCGTCTATTTCCCAGAAATTTTAGGGAAAAGACAAAAACCAACTGTTTTTGTCTACAGTAAATTATCAACTTCCCATGCTTATTTTCTACAAAAAATTTTAACCAGACAATTTGAAAACTTTTATGAATTCATCATTGTGAAAGATCATTTTTTTATTCTAGAAAATCAAAACAATCATCTTTTTGTAACAAATGATGGTTACTTCAAATCAGAAAATAATTTTATTATTAATGATTATCCTAAAAAAATTGATTTGATTAATTTAGGAAACAAGTTAACACAGTTCCATCAAGCTAAATTAACGCAATAAATATTATAGATACCACTTTTATTTTATCGAGGAGAAATGTACTATGTTTAAAATTTTAGATAATTTTTCAGAGAGGCTCCATCGCCTTTCTGATATTTTACTAACATCTGATGGTAAAACTGACATCAAAACTGTTCTTGGTTTATTAGATATTTCTGAAAAAACACTGCGTGAAGATATTACATTTATCAACGAGAACTGGGGTTATATTTTTCAAATTGATATTTCTGACACTGGGGAAATCAGTGCTCCTAGAATTTCAATTAGCAGTTTTTCTAAACTACAGCCAAAAATATTAATCAACTCAGTCTCTATTAAATTTTTTAAAACCCTATTTTTTCATCCCTATCAGAAAATAGGTTTTTACACGGAACAGCTACACATTAGTACATCAACCTTTTACAAATACCTACATCTTTTAAACGAGAGAATGGCATCTTATAATATCGAAATCAAAAATGAACAATCCAACTATTTTATTTACAGTAAAAAAGAAATGAGCGTTCGACAGTTTGTTGCTATCTTCTTTTTAGAAGTATCTGGTTATTCAACAAAACTTTTTTTAGAAAATCAAAAGAATCGCTTACTAAGAAATAGAATCATAGATAACTATTCCTTTAATAATGAATCCACCACACAGGTGAATATTGCCTTTTATTCAAAGATGTATCTAATTTCTCTTGAAAGAGAGTCACAAGGATTTCACATCGATGATGCCTCAAGCTTCATCGGTAAAACAGTACCTTTAACATCTGAAGAAACTGCTTTGTTTAGTCAATTTTATCCTAATTTGACTATGACTCATATTAAATCTATTGAAGAGTCTATTTTATCCTTACGACATAGTTTAAATGGTTACATAGATAGTCATTTAGAAAAAACGATTCCATTTTTCTTAGAGTCTATTTTTGATAATTTCCAGCTTGATAAAAGCAGAGAAGAGTTTTCTTTCTTGTTAACCTATATCAAAGATCTTTATATCAACAAGTTATTTGTAGGAGTTCCATACTTTTTGATTCATAACAATTATGCTTATTTTTCTCATGAAGCTAGAAAGAATAACAAGTGGACTATCTCTGAGATTACCTTTTTAGTCGCTGATCTCTCAATCAATACTGGACAAGATTTTTCGGAATACTTACATCACATTATTTTTATGTTAGTCACTCAATTACCTGAAATCATGGAAAACAAGTATCGACAACACGTCCTAATTGTCAGTGAAAATTCAAAAAAGCATGCTGAATTTCTATTGAGATGTATCAAAGGGGAGCTAACAACTGAGTCTATCTCATTTGACCATGTTCACTGCATCGATGAGGCGTCTATAGAGACCGTTGATATCAATCTCTATTCGTTAATCATCACAAACTCTACTTCTATTCATCAAAATTATAAAGCTATCCTCGTTAATAGCTTCCCATCTGATTATGACATCGATGTTATAAAAAAATATATTCTGGATTAAGAAACAAAGCTAAAAAGACATTCATTTTTGAAATGAATGTCTTTTCTATCTCTTTTTTAGTTTCTATACTTCTACTTCAGTATGTGTACGACGGTACCAAACGAAGGCTCCAGTCATTAGTAAACTACCAATCACAAGGAATAAGTAAATACCACTACCTCCTGTTGATGGTAAAATACCTTTTTTAACGTTTTTAACGTCTAGGAATACTGTTGCATAATCTCCTTTAATCACTTCAAACTTAACAGGTTTTTCAAGTTTAGCATAACCTGTTGGAGCTTCCGTTTCAATTAAAGCATATGTTTGTCCTGCCTCTAATTTTTCTGAATATTCCAATCCATTAATTTTAACGAGACCGTCATTATCAGATACATAAATACTTTCTGTTGGTTTTTCAGTCTTCCATTCGTATTTACCATCTGCATAGTATGCATAAGCAACAATATTATCATCTTTATCTAACTTCACTAAATCAAATTTAGCTCCAGCTAATGTTTTACCACTATTGTTGTCGACTTTTTTAAATTGTTTACCACCCGTATAGATATCTGGACCTACTGTTGGTGGATCAGTTGGATCTTCTGGTTCTCCAGTTACATCTGTCCCTACTTCAACATTAGCCGTGTTATTAGCACCAAAATCAATCTGTATATCTTCTGTTAAAATCGCTTTATACGTAATACCAAGGCGTTTTCCTGCAAGAGCTAGTACTTTTTCTGACTTAGTATCTAAGCTTAAAACAAAGCCATCTCCTTTTGCCTCTACAGTGTAATCAACACCTTTTTCTAAACCAGGTATCTCAATAGTATCAACTAATACTTTCATTCCAGCACTTGGAGTATCAATGATACGGTAAAATGCTTTGTCTGAAAGATTCCAAGGAAGTAACGCTGATAATCCGTACTCAAATGGCTTACCAATCTCGATATTGTTAATAACTTCCCCATTAATCGTTATTTCAAGTTCTTTTTTAGTTTCCTCAGTCAAATCTTTTTCTAGCATTTTGTCTCGCTCATTCTTTGGATAAATATGAACATTTTTGTTAACATCGTTTGTGCCTACTAAGTAAATTGGCATTGTGACAACAATTGGAGCTGCTTTTTCTTTGATGTTAGCTGCTGAGTTTGTTTCGACAAATAGATAAGTCGCATACTCTTTTCCTTTTTTCATTGCCAAGTCAGCAAATGGTGCCATACCAGCAGCATCAGTTACCATCGTTTTAACAGAATCACCTAACTTAACAGCTTCATTATAGTTTTTTGCTAAGTCAACAATTGTTTTAGTTGCTTCTTCAGCAGAAGAACCCGCTTTTAACAATTCGATAAATTTATCTGTAATATCGAATGCTTCAAAGGTCACACCCTCTAATGGCTCCCCTCCGTACTGATTCATATCTAATTCTTCACCCGTATTTTCAATGACAGGAATTTTTCCTGCATCAAAAACTTGTTTATGCAAGATAACATCTACTTTTTCAATAGCGTCATCTCCTTCTGCTGCCTCAACTTTTAGCGAAAAGCTACTTGTGACGATTGGTACTAATAAGACTAATAAAGATATTAACTTAATAATTTTCTTTTTCATTTTTTCTCTCCCTTTCTTTATTCCTTTTTATGTAAAAAAATGTTATCACCATAATAAGTAAGCCAATACCTGATACTTTCCATGCTGCTTCACCTGTTTTAGGCAAATCAACTAAAGGTGGTTTTGGAGGTTTCGGGTCCTTGGGAACTTTAGGATCTTTTGGTTTATCAGTAGGTTTATTTAAAATTCTCGGCTCTCCTAAATCCGTAATGTTGTGAGGCAACTCCCCTGCTTGCATTGGATACAGTGTCTCTCCATTCAACAACATAACCAACCCATTTGCTGTTTCTTTTATTTCTAGTAAAATTTCTTTAGATGTTTGAGATATCTCATAACCTGTTGGCGCTCTTGTTTCTTCAAAGTAATAGGTTCCGACCCCTAAATCTAAATCTGGTAGTTGAACCAATCCCTTAGCGTCTGATATAAACTGCCAACCTTCTTTACCAGTTGCTCGTTTCCCCCAATTAATAGGATCAACAGTTAGTAAATACTCTTTCTCATCAAATGCATTTTTTCTATAAAATGCAAATTCAGCATCTTTTAATGGCTGTTGATTTGTGCCACTACTGTATTTAAAGAAATAAGGTGTCTGTATCATAAATACTCGTTTCGTTTCGACTATTAAATAATTACTTTCCACATCATCTAAGGATAGAAAGATCGGAAACGATGTGTAATACTTCAAATGCTTCTCATTCAGATAATCAGGTACATTTTGGACGATAACATAATACATTTTTTCTTTTTTCTCATTGTATTTTTGTAAAGTAAATGTATCTGTTAACGTATGGCTGATGAGTATTTCCTTTATCTTTTCCATTCCATTGTGCTTTAGCCAGTTTTTAGTCTGCTCAATAGACATCTCATATCCTTTTTTTAACGCATAATCATACTCTTCATACGTAAGACCAAATATAGAAAAACGTGTTCCTACCTCTGATTCTGTATCATAGGAAAGCTCAATTGTTACGCTCTCACTAGTATCGTCAAGACCTTCTGCATACGAAGGAGTCATCAAGCCAAACCAACAGGCACTAAGTAGGACAATTCCCAAAAAAAATTTTTTCATCTGTCACCACCCCTTCCTTCTACGATACAAAGCATAGGCAGATAGGATTAATGAAACCGATAGCAATAGTACAGCAACTGGTTGAATCGTAAACGTTCCCCTACCACCTGTTTCAGGTAATATGCCTCCAGGCGGTATTGGCTCATTTTTTACTAGAAACTCAAATTGATTATTCACAACATCATAAGTGACATACTCTGAATTAGCATCGGTCACTGTGACATCACCATATTTATCAATAGTAAACAAGACTTCAATAGATAGTTTTTGATAATTCTCAGGCGCTTTAGTTTCTACTAAACGATAATCTCCACTAGCTAGTTCTTCAAACATAATCACACCTGACTGATTACTTATCTTGGTTTCAATCAATTCTTCTTTACCATTTTTGATAGAATATAGTGCAAATTCTGCATCTGGTAGTAGTGTCTTTCCATCAATATCTGTTTTCACTAATTTAATAGGCGTTTTTCTGATTACCTCAACCTCTGTTGTCGGCTTCTCAGGCTCATCTGGTTTTTCAGGATCTGTGACAATCGCCGTATTCAGAATTTTTCCTTCTGGCGCTTTTACTTTGACTCTTACTTTAAAGGTGATTAATGCACTTTCATTGCCTTTTAATGTCGGAATTGTAACATCTAGTTTGTTATTGACAATTCCTCCTAAATTTACCCCATTTAGAAAAACGTCCCCTATGGTTTCTAACTCATTTGGTATATCATCTACTACTCTAAGTTGTTTGATTGTACTGTCTGTCACTATATTATCAACCTTTATGGTGTAGGTAAATTCTTCCCCTGGTTTAAGTTTGTCTTTATCAGAAAGCTTGTTTGCTTCAAATTTTCCTTTAGGATAGTTCGTTAAGATAAAGGAGCCATCTGTATCTCTCTTAAGTGTTGACTCATATCCCTCAACTGGATACTCCTTGATTGTATACTCTATCTTTTTCCCATCATCATCATAAAAAGGCAGCTCTTTAAATACATGAGACAGCTCTCCTTTATTTAATGTGACCGTTGATACTTCTTGGTTGTTGGCTAATAAGGCAATCTTAATAGCTGGGTGATTCTCATTGTCACCCTTCCAAATCTTATCGACTTTAACTTCTGTTGTCTTACGGTGTTTAACAGCTGGAACTGCAAAATCAATTGCATAATTTGGATCCTTATCTAATAAATAAGTTCGGTTATTAGTTGGATAGAAACGTCCTTCTTGATATGGCTCTTTTAATGTCACTTGATAAGTCACCCGGTAACCTTGAGCTTTATCAAAATCTCCTTTTAGTGTTAAATTTTTAACATTTATTTCATTATCATAAATGTCTACAAGAGCTTCTTTAGCATACTTCTCAGCATTTTGATCTGTTGTACTTAATGAATGAATCGTATTTTTATCTAAAGTTAATTGATAAGTCTTAACAGAATCTTGATCTAACTCAACAAAATCACTCATAGGATCAACAATTGTTGCTTCTGTTATGGATGAGAGAGAATTCATGATATGATCTTGAATACTTTGAAGCGCTTCTTTCAAGTCAGCTTCAACATTATTAACAACTGTGTAACGTCCATCAGGTCCTAATGCTTGAAGAACTCGATTATTTGGAAAACCAACTAAATCAGAACCAATTCCAATTGAATACTTGTAAGCTGAAGGTACCGAGTTATATTTTCTTCCAATAAAGTTTTCTAATCCAGTTACACTACTTGGTGGTTGCGTCCCGTTACCATAATAGTACGATTGAGGAAGAGAAAATCTTATTCCATTTTGAGTGTGATTTTCAATTCCTGTATAAACTCTTTTATTAAATGCTGGCTCATAAACACCATCAAATGTTGGACCACCATCTGTGATGTAAATCAAATACTTATTAGCATCGGCTCGAACACCAAGACTAGGTTGAGTCAAAAGAACAACTCCTGCTTCCACCCCAACAAATGTTGGGGTTCCACCTGCTGGATTCACTGATAACAATTGATTATTCTTAACGTATTGTGTATTACCAGTAAAGAAACTACCATCTTGATGCTGGCCTAGATCAAAATAAGGATAATTACCTCCCCATTGTGAGTAAGAAGCAAACGAACTCAACGCATAACGAGTATCATAGATAGTTTGAGGAAAATTATCAACAAAATAGGAAATAGATTTTTTTAAAGCTGTCCATCTTGTATCCGTTGAGTTAATCCATTCATTCATACTTCCTGATTTATCGATTACAAAAGCAATATCGATTGGACTCTTTGTTTCCCTAAAACCACTGAGGACATCTAAAGTTACTTCAAATTTAGTCGGATCATCTGTTGGTTTTACTATTTTTTTTGCATAAACGTCCATTTGCCCTGTCTTATCTCGGTACGCATGATAGCCTGAGTCAAACACTTCCATTGAAGATGCCACACTTTTCGTATAAGGATAGTAAGGATACCTTGTATTTGTGAAATCAAAATTCTTTACCGTGTCCTTTTCTGTCACTCCTTGATAAATATGTGTCCCATTAGTTGGATATAGACCACCACGATTACCATCTTGGGTATATTCAAAAAGTGTGCGTTCCTCCATTAAAGAGGTATTGGCGCTAGCTATAACAGAGGTAAAGAGATTTATGATGACAACTAAAATCAGGACTATCCCAAACTTCTTCTTATCTTTCATAACAATCTCCTTTCCAAATAAATTTTCAAAAAACATCGATTCTTACTTAAGACTTATTCTTATCTATATTTTACAACGTTCGCATGGTTTGAAATGTTTCTGTTTTTCCATTTTCTAGACAATAAAGATAATTTTATAAGTTCTTTTTGATCTTTTTATTAGACTTTTCACATTTTTTATCGTTCTCGTTTCAAATAATATCCTTTATTAAAAATAAAATATTTCTTTTTTTATCTTTAAATAAAACTTTCTCTAAATAATACGTGACAATAAACCCATGAAAACACAAAAAAACCAGCTAACTTGTAATAAGTTAACTGGCTGTAATTTGTTATTTAGCTTCACTTGGAAGTATTTTATTTAATACCATTGCTGCAATAGAAGCTGTAGCAATCGGTGAACTGAATAAATATTGTAAAAAGTTCGGTAATGTTTGAATGAATTCTTTTGGAATTAAAATAAGTCCTAAAGCAATAATCATCGGAATAGAGATAACGTACATCTCTTTTTCACCAATAGGTACTTCCTTAATCACTTGCATCCCACTGATTGCGATAATACCACAAACAACTACAAACACACCACCAATAACTGCAGATGGAATTGAGGAAATTAATGTCGCTAATTTTCCTGAAAAACCAAAAACGATAAACCAAACACCGGCAGCTGCAAAAACACGACGACTCGCAACTCCTGTAATAGTAATAATACCTGCATTAGTTGAGTATCCTGTTACTGGTGTTGAGCCCACTAAAGCAGAAATCAAACAGCTAATACCTTCTCCAATAACGCCTTTGTTGATTGTTTCATCTGTTAAAGGAGTCTCAGTCACGTTACTAATAGCAAACCAAGTACCTGTTGTTTCAGCTAAAAGAACCATATAAATAATAATCATCGTAATAATAGAAGAAAGTTCAAAATGTAGTCCACCACCTGTAATCGCTAATTTAGGTAGAGTGAACAACGACGCGTTCTTAACAGCACTTAAATCCAGAACTCCAATGAACTGTGCTGTGATACAGCCAACTAATAAAGCCATAATGACTGAAGAAACTCTGAACCAACGTCCTTTATTAGGAAATTTAGAACCAATCATTGTACAGGCAATTAAAGTCACCGATGTCACTGTGGCAAGTAATAAATTATCAGTAATCTCACCTGGAGCACCAAATACATTACTTGTTAAAGCTGTTGGCATTAACGATAAACCAACCACATAGATAATCGTTCCACCTACTATAGGTGGGACTAAATAATTCACTAACTTATGAAATGTTCCCGTTAAACCAAGTAGAATCACAACAATCGCACCGATTAAACTAGCTCCTAGGACTGTACTCCAACCATTTCCCCCTGCTTCATTAGCAAAGTAAATACCTGCGATAGCTCCAATAGGAATAAATGAAGGTCCTTGAGCAATAGGAATCTTCATGAAAATAAAGGTTTGAATAATTGTTCCAATACCTGCTGCTAAAAAGGTCGCTTGGATTAACCCAGCACTAGCTTCTGTAGTTAATCCGATGGCTGAAGCAATAATAAATGGCACCACGTAAACATCCATGGCTAAAACATGTTGAATTCCTAATAAAATTGATTGTGACAGTGAAAGTGGCTCGTCCACGCCAACTGTTAAGTGACTTTTTTGACTCATTGTTTGTCGTTCTCCCCTTATTGTTTATAAACTAATTGATCTTGCACCCAAACTTCTCTAATTTGCTCAGGTTTCATTAAATAGATCAACTTTTGAAATGTTTCTTCTAATGTTTCTATACCGAAAATAGGTAAATGCTCCGTTGAGACTACTTGAATGTCCCAAGAATATCCTTCTTTTAATTCACCAATTGGTAATGATAATGCTTTTCCTCCACCACTTGTTGCTAAGTAGAAGGCTTCATTTAACGTGATATTACTTCCCGATACACCTCTATTTTCAGGCGCTTGTTCAAAATCAACACCATCATTTAACATTCGAGATGACATGACTGCTTGTTTCATATTGTCATAAAGACTCGGTGAAAAACCACCTGAAATATCTGTCCCTAAGCCAACATCAACTTGAAAATCATGGAGTAATTGTTTAACTCGCGTAACTGTATTTCCAAAATAAGCATTTGAAATAGGACAATGAGCAACTGCAGTTCCTGTTTCTCTAAAAGTAGTCGCGTCGTCATCAGATAAAAAGCCACAGTGAGCCATGACCGACTTATCTGTTAATAGACCAAACTCCTTTAAGCTATGCGTGTCACTTTGACCAAATTTATCATAGACAAATTGATGAGCCCAATCACTCTCACTACAATGAGATTGCACATGAACATCGTACTTTTGAGCTAAGTCTCCTAACCCACGTAGTCCCTCTTCTGTACAACTTGGAATAAAACGCGGTGTGACAACTGGATAAACACCTTGTTTCGTGTGTTTTGATAATTCTTTAATCTCTTTAATAAAATCTTCTGTATCTTTTAAAGCCTTTTCCGTTGAACTATCGCGGTAATAATCAGGATTGGCCTCTGGGTCGTCCATCACCACTTTCCCCACTAAGCCTCGTTGTCCCTTAGTTGCACATACTTCAGCTAGTACTAAATTAGCCTTTTTATGAATCGTTCCAAAGTAAAGAACAGTCGTTGTTCCTAAGGATAAAAGCTCATCGACTAAATGTTCATACACTTGTTTAGCAAACGTCACATCTCCATATTTTGCTTCTAAAGGAAATGTATAAGTATTTAACCAGTCATATAAGGGTTTGTCTAAAGCCAAACCTGATTGTGGCCATTGAGGAGCATGAACATGTAAATCTATAAATCCAGGTAAAATAAAGTGCCCTTTAGGAATTTCAGTGTAATGAGTTGTTTCTTGATACTCAACCAAAGTAGCCTCATATATATCATCTGTTGGTGCAATAAGCTTTTCAATTAACCCTTCTTGATTTAAACAAAAGAGATAATCTTCAAGTATGGCAACCTCAGTTATGGATTGACTTGTAAAAGCTGTCCCTTTCACAACTTTGTAAAAACCGAACATTAAAAAACCTTCTTTCTTCATCGTACGCATATAATACCAGTTTTCATCTGATGTTTCTAGTCCTATTTCCTTTTTTTCAAAATAAAAAGCCTAGTTCCATATCATTTTTTCTCCGATGGTAAGTAGCTCCTATAGCATCACCTTTTTTGAATAACTCTACTTTATTTGTGCTCAAGCACAAATAGCTGACAGGACCAATGTAGCTATCTATCAATTCATCCTTTGTTGATAATGAGCAGGTAAATACTCTATAATAAAATTAAGGTGTATAAAGAAAGTATAGAAATTTTTGGGGAGTTGAGGAGTTACCGATGGCAATAAATGTAAATGATATATTGAGTAGGTTATCACCTAATCAAAAAGTAAATTATGATAAAACCTTGAGTAAAATGATTGAAGAATGGGAGAAATCAGCTACCAAACCTACGATCTTATTACATAGTTGTTGTGCCCCTTGTAGCACTTATACGTTAGAGTACATGACAAAATTTGCTGATATCACCATTTATTTTGCTAACTCCAATATTCATCCAAGAGAAGAATATCAAAGACGTTTATTAGTACAACAAAAATTTGTAGCGGATTTTAATGAACTAACTAATCAACAAGTTGGTTTTTTAGCTGGAGAATACGAGCCAAGTAAATTCGTTCGTATGGTGAAGGAAAAAGAACTTACAGAAGAAAGAGAAGGTGGTAAACGCTGTAGTGCATGCTTCAATATGCGACTAGATTTAGTAGCAGAAAAAGCTCAAGAACTAGGATTTGATTATTTTGGCAGTGCTCTAACGATTTCACCTAAAAAAAATAGTCAGTTAATCAATCAGATAGGGATGGATATCCAAAAATTTTATGATGTAAACTATCTACCTAGTGATTTCAAAAAGAATAAAGGTTACGAGCGTTCTATTGAGATGTGTAAAGAATATAATATTTATCGTCAATGTTACTGTGGCTGTATTTTTGCTGCCAAGCAACAAGGTGTTGACTTGAAACAAGTGACTAAAAAAGCTCGTCAGTTTTTAAAAGAGGAAAGCTAATGTAAATGATTATAAAAAAAACACCCACTTAATTGTATAGCAACCCCCAAAAGCTAGATTTTTCGGTCTAACTTTTAGAGGTCGCTATAGGATAATCGGGGTGTTTTTATTTTATTTATGACTCAAATTTTGATAAAACAAATAGAAAAAGCAATAATCAATCAAAATCGCTACTATATTGATTAATACATAAAACTATATCAACAGAGAAGATTAGTTGCGCTAAGAATGCTGACTTTTAACTTCTCCTCTTTTACTCGACTTTTTAATTAATTTCACATAAATTCGTTTTTTACGATAGCGTGAGCTTGCAACTGCATCATTTGATTTTAGCCATTCCATTTTATCGTTAGTTACTTTCTTAATACCAAATTGACCTAATTTTTGTATCGACTGTTCTTCAAGAGCAATATCATATACATCACCTGGTAAGTTAGTAATCACTACCTTACCTTTTTCTGAACTAACTGGTATTAGTAACTGTCCATCTCTTCTTAAAGGTTGTTTTTTACCTTTACGATAAACTAAAAATGATTGACCTATAATAGGTTGATTTTTCTTATCCCTTAAATAGAAAGTAAAGTCATAACGCCTTCTTTGTAGTAAAAATCTCTTGATTAATCGGTATAGTAGATACAGGGAAGCTATCAAACCTAAGATAATTAAAACAAGGGTTCCGATTTGTTGCCACTGACGAGTTTTTTCACTTTTTTTAACTTGATCGTTAATCACTTTGGTCATCTCTGTTCGCTTTCCAGTCACTATTAAACGATGACTGTTAATCATATAAGGCGTACAAGTTAATAAAGAAACCAGATCTTCTTCCGGTTGTAACTTAATGATGTCTGTTTCTTCTGGTTTGAGCGTTTTTGTGTCAATAACTTCATAAGCATAAGTCTTTCCTAGAGAATCAACGACAAAGACGTCCCCAATGGCTAATTTATCAAGGTTACGAAATAGTTGTCGTTCTGCTAGTCCTCTATGAGCTGAAATAACAGAATGACTACCTACCTCACCTGTAGGCATAGATGTCCCTGGTAAAACTCCTGCTCCATTTTCTAAGATTTGATTCGTTATCGTGTCATATAATGGAGTCGTCATGTTAATTTTAGGAATCGTCACAGAACCAATCAGATGGTTATTCAGTGCCACAGGAGCTGTTGCTTGTTGTTTGGCATCAAAAGGATCATGCTCAATGACAATACCATTAACTCGGAGTTTTTCATTGCTTTGTTTCATTTTTTCTTCGAGTTTTTCTTGGTCATCAGCCATCTTTTGAGCCATATCTTTCATTCGATATTGATCCACCAAATAGTTTATTCCATTACTGTAAAATGGATAAGTAAAAATTAAACCACCAATAATAAAGATTAGGGTTAAAAAAATCTGTTGTCCAGTTCTTTTTGTCATATTCTTCTTTTCCCCTGACTTTCTTTAATACTTACCATAGTTGATGATTTTGGACTAAGTTTCACTCGGAAACGTCGATCAGTTGGTCGTTTCACCCAACATTTAATAACAATCGGCTCTTTCTTGCCTGAGTCAGTCGCTACTAACCAGTAATGTCCGCCACGAATCCCCTTCATGACTACTTTACCTCGACTATTACTCGTTCCTTTAATACGTCGTTTTCCTCTTTTTACCTTATGACGTTTTGAACGATCCATTAAAACAAAGGTTTTATTCTTTAGAGGCTTACCATTTTTGTAGCAAGTAAAGCTAATACGATACCTCTTTCTCATTATCATATAGTTCAAGTATTGACGATACATAACTGCGATTAATAAGCCAATCAATAAGGCAATAAGTAAACCATAAAACGCAAGGAGGCGTTTATTCTTTTGATCAATTTGCTTATCTGCTCTCTTGACTTCTTGTAGGTTAATCGGCACTCGCTTTCCTCTCACCAGTAAGCGGTGAGTATTTACCATATAAGGTGTACACGTCACTAATGTTAAATAATCCTTATCTTTCTCCACATTCAAATCATCTAATTGATCAGGTAATACCACTTTAATCTGATCTACTTCATAAGCAAGGGTCTCACCTAAGACTTTAAGATAGATTTTATCCCCTTCAACAACATCTTTTAAATCAGTAAATAGCTTTTTATTAGGTAACCCCGTATGTCCCGTTAGGACAGCATGAGTACCTTTACCACCAGATGGATAGGAGGCTCCTGGCAACAGAGTGACACCTTCTTGAAGAAAAGAGGGTGTTGTCACATCAAAAATAGGTAATTCACTATTGATTTTAGGAATACTGATTGAGCCAATTAAATGTTTCTTAATCTCTGCCAAACCTAGTTGGCTACTTTGATCCACCTCATCAAACAAATCTTCTTCTAGTTTCATACCTAAATGAGGATTCTTTTTGATCTCTTCCTCTCGTCTTTTTTTCTCTGCGAGTTGTACCTCTTCCTCTTGTTTCGTCTGTTGTTGCAGTGCTTCAATTCGGTGCTTATCAACTTGTGTATTGATAATATTGGCTACAAAGGGATACAAAAAGATTAATGCTCCTAATACAAACGTTAGTGTAATAGCAATTTTTAGCCAAATACCTGTTTTATCTGATTTCATGTTGCCACCTCCTTTTAATCAACTAAATAGTCAAAAAGACTGAAACTATTGCTCCAGCCTTTTCACTTGTTCTAAACTTCAGCGTCTACTTTTGTGCGACGGTACCAAACTAGAGCACCCATCATTAACACACTACCTACTACTAAGAACATATAAATTCCGTTACCACCTGTTGAAGGTAATAACCCTTTTTTAATATTTGTAATGGATAATACAACGTCTTCAAATTCACCTTTAGTCACATTAAATTTAACCGGCTCATTTAATAACGCATATCCTTCTGGAGCTTCATACTCTTCTACTGCATATGAGAAACCAGTTGGTAATTTTTCTGAATAAGTTAATCCTAATACCTCAAACTCACCTTTTGCATTTGATTCATAAGAAGTTGCTTCTGTTTTATTAGCTGTCCAAGTATAAGCACCATTTTTATAAGTTGCATACTCTGACACTTTACCAGCTGCATCTAATTTAACTAAATGGAATTTAGCACCTGCTAAATCTTTTCCACTTTTATCATCTACTTTTTTGAATTTCTTTCCACCAGTATACACTTTAGGTCCTTCAATGCTTGGATCAGATGGTTCAGGTGTTACACCGTTACCCACTTCTATTTTAGCTTCATTTCCAATACCAGTATCTAATGGCGCATCTTCTGTTAGCATTGCTTCATAGGTAATTGTTACTTTTTGTTTTGCTAATGCCTTTACTTTATCAGATTTTGTATTAAATTCAACTACAAAACCTCGACCAGATGAATCTTCTTTGACTGTATAGTCTGTGTTAAGAGCTAAGCCTTCAATTTTGATTGTATCGGCAAATGCTTTCATACCAATGTTTGGTGTATCAATTACTCGGAAGAAATCTTTGTCTTGAATGTTCCAAGGTAATGAAGCTGAAACTGTGTAATCAAAACGTTGTCCTTTTTCTACATTATAGATTGTTTGACCATTAATTGTAACTGCTAAGTCTTTTTTAGCTTTTTCTGTTAAGTCTTTTGTTAACATTGTTTGTTGTTCATTTTTAGGGTAAATATGGATAGATGTATTAATTTCATTTGTATTTTCTTTGTATATTGGCATTGTTAAAACAATTGGTGCTGCTTTTTCTTTAATATTAGCAGGTGAATTTGTTTCAACAAATAAATAAGTTGCATATTTATCACCATGTTTAATTGGTAAGTTTGAAAAAGTTGCTAAGCCATCTTCATTTGTTACTTGTTTGTTATTTGGTACTTCTACAGCGTAGCCTGGTACTTTTGAAGAAGCTACTGTATCATCAATAATCATTTGAGTAGCATCTTCAGCTGATTGATCTTTTAAGTTTTCTAAATATTGCTCAGAAACATCATACACTTCAAAGGTAACGTTAGCTAATGCTTTACCACCAAAATCTGACATTTCTTCTCCTGTATTTTGTTTATCTTCAGGGCGTTGTCCTTCATCGAATACTCGTTTGTGTAAATTAACTGAGACAGTTGACGCCTCTTCTGCAGATACTTCTGCTGGTAATAAACTAATTAATAATGGGAACATTAATACTAATACTGATAATAATTGATAGATTTTTTTATTCATTTTCTTTTCTCCTCTTTAATAATAGAATAGCAACGCTCATTAAAACCAAACCAACTAATCCATAGGACCAGACCTTCTCACCTGTTTTGGGTAAAAAGCTAGAACCTTTCGGTGTTTCTTTTATCGTTGTTTGTGTCTTAGGTGTTGATGTTTCAGGTGGATCTGTTTCTAACTCATTAATAACTCGAGGCTCACCTTTTTTGATAATATCTTCAGGTAAGACACCAGCCTCCGTTGCATGTAGAATGTGATTATTTAGGGTCATAACTCTTCCCTCTTCATTATCTTGAATAACTAGAGTAATTTGAGTCGACTCTTTTGAAATTTTGTAGCCAACTGGTGCCTTCGTCTCTTCAAAATAATAGGTTCCTTCTTCTAAACCAATGTCAGGCATCATAACAAGCCCTTGATCATCTGATTTAAATGAATAAGCCTGACTCCCATCTCTTAGAACTTGCCATTCAAGTGGGTCTAAATTAGTTAAGTAAACTTTTTCATGTGACTCATTAAATTGATAGAAAGCAAATTCAGCGTTAGCTAAGGGTTTTGCCTCTTTTTCACTGTATTTGAAAAAGTAAGGTAGTTGAGCCATGAAAACACGTTTCGTATAAATATCTAATGTAGGCTCTTCTAAATCATCAAACGAAATAAAGCTTGGTGAGACTTGATAAATATCTTTACCATTCACACCTTCTCTATCTGGTTGATTTTGAACCAATACATAATACATCTGTTCACCTAAAGCATTATGTCTTGGTAATGTAAATTCAGCCTTTTGACTTGCATCAACAATAACTTGCTTTACTTTGGGGGTTTTCTTTGTCGAAAGCCATTCTTTAGTCTTTTCAATGGATAGCTCTATTCCTAAATTCAAGGCTTTTTCGTAATCACTCCGAGAAATACCATAAATTGAAAAGGCTGTTCCTTCTTGTGAGTGGCTCTCATGGGTTAATTGTACCTTGACTTCATTTGGTGAAATTGCCTGAGTCTCCACTGGTATAAAGTAAAGCAGCCCAATACAAAGACTGATAAAAAACAGACATGCTCGTTTCATCTACTTCCACCCCCTTCGACGTTGAAGGAGATAATACCCACTTAGTAAAAGAGAGCAGCTAATGAAAATTGTACCGATTAAGAATGTTTTACCAGATCCAAAACCACCTGTTTCAGGTAACAGACCTCCTTGAGGTTGATTCTTAATAATCAAATGGAACTGATAGCCAGAAGATCCTTCAGATAAACTGACCATATTATCAAGAGAATCTTTTAGCGTCATATCACCTTTTGGCGAGATTTCAAACTCTATGATCCCGTGTAATTTTTTATACCCCGCAGGAGGAGTTATTTCTTCCAACTCATATTTCCCTGCCTCTGTAAATGTCAACGGAATTTTTCCTTGAGTATTACTTGTTATTGTTCTTTTTTGCTGAGGTGTTTTATCTATTCTTCTTAATTCAAACTCGACATCTTGTAGCCCCGTTCGATCAGAACCATCAATTTTTGAGACTAACAATTTAGTTTCCCGTCTCACAGTTACTTCTGCAGTCGGCTCTTGAGGTTTATCTGGCTCTTCTGGATTAGTCACAAGAGCTTTATTAATTTTCTTACCTTCACCAGCTTTTTCATTTACTTTGACATCAATAGTTATCTTTCCTTGTTCTCCACTTTTTAAGTTGGGAATTTTTAAAGAGAATGAATTTCCTTTAATCGTCCCTGCCGGCTTGTCATTCAAACGAAGATTACCTACGATATCAATTCCTTCAGGCATCGTATCTGATACATCGATTTCTTTAATCAGACTGTCCTTTACAGTATTCGTCACATTAATCTCATAACTAAAGGTTTCCCCAGGTTTCAAATCTGTTTTACTTGCCTTTTTTGTTGCCTTAAAATCTCCCTTAGGGGTATTAGTTACCTTAAATCCATTAAATGCATCACCCTCAATGATTGTTTCATACTGATAATTAGGTGGTGTCTCTCGGTAATGAATGGTTTCTTCTATTTTGTAGTCAATCGTTTTACCTGCCTCATCTAAAACAGGTTTTGCTTTAAAAGAAGCTTCTCTTTGAGGATCTTTTAAAGTCAATTCATCTACTTTTTTGCCATTAGCAAGTAAGCTAAACGTAATATCTGGTTTTTGAGCTTCATCTCCTAACCAAACTTTCTCTACAGGAATGTCTCGACTATTACTTTTAATAGAAGGAACTGCAAAACCTATTCCCTCTGGATTATTCGCATCAACTATATAAGTTGGTTTGTTAGCTGGGTAAAAATGACCATCTCTGTATTGCGGCTTTAATTCAACCTGATAGGTCACTCGGTAACCATTACTAGTATATTGATCACCAGCTAAACTTAAATTGCTAACACGTACTTGATTATTGCTTGTATCTATTTGCGCTTTTTTGGCGTAATCATCTACTGCGCCACTACTAACTGCCGTACTTACTAAATTATTATTAGAAAGTTTCAATTGATAATTTTTAACTGAGTCAGGTTTTAAGGTGACATACTCACTCATCTCATCAACAATTGTTCCATTACTAATGGAAGAAACCGAATCTTTAATTTGTGATTGTATTTCCATCATTACCTGGTTCAGTTCAGCTTCAACATTATCTTTCACTTTATAAGGGCCATTAGGACCAACTGTTTTTAACACATTTTCATAGCTGTCCACTTGATCACCAATACCGATTGCATATTTTTTTATTTTAGGATCTTGGTTGTATTTAGACTCTGTAAAGCCATTAAGGTTAGGATACCTTGTACTACCTTCTACCCCAGTCCCTTCAAATTTCGCCTTATTACTTAATTCATATTGATGAAGTCCACCAACTTGTTGAGCAGTTAAATTCATATCACCTATTCCGTTAAATCGCTGATTCCAATTATTCACTAAATCAAAACTTGGTGAACCATCGGTGATGAAAATAATAAATTTATTCGCATCAGGACGCGATTGATACTTTTGATTCGTTAGAAGCTCCATACCAGCTTCCACACCAAGAAAGGTTGGTGTCCCACCATCGGGAGAATTCCTAAGAATCGGGTGCGTTGTCATTAATGACTGATTATTAGTAAAATAAGTACCATCTCTATATTGAGCAAAATCTAAAATTGGTAAATGTTTACCAGTTGGTCGACCCCATCGATTTAATTCCGGTGTTGAAGAGAACGATGATAAGGCAAAGTTCACATCATAATTAGGATTCTCTAAAAAACTACTTGTAAAATAATCAAATGAGTCATTTAACACAGCCCATCTAGAAGGTCCGCTATAACTAACTCGTCCATATCGGTCAATATGTTTATTAATACCAAAATTCATACTGCCTGATTTATCAAAAACAAAAGCTACATCTATTTTTTCTTTCGTTTCTTTTTTGCCACCAATCACGTCTAATTGAACATCAAAGACATTTGGATTTTGAGTTGGCTTAACAATTTTTTTCGTATATACACTAGATTTTCGATTGTCATCACGATATTCATGATACCCACCTTCAAAAGAGCTTGATCTAAGAATTTGACTTGTTTTAGGTAAAGTTGCACCTGTAACAACGTCTGTCCCTCCATTTTGTGGCACACTAAAATTAAAGTTTTTAACACTTTGTTTATCGTTTCGATTACTAAAGTAATTAGTCCAATTCGTTGGATACGATGAACCAGGTGTACCGTCTTCTGAGTAATCAAAAGGATCTTGATAAGCACTCTCAGGTGCGAAGGAAACAGAAGGATAACAAAAGTAAACTAACAACCCTAATACACTAATCAAGCTAACTATTCTTTTACGATTCATCTTCTCCCCACCTTTTCACAAAGTTAAAAAAGAATACAAATTTGTATTCTTTTTTCATGTCAATAACTGTATTCTATACGCTATTGATTTTCATTACTCATGTCATAATAAATAAAAAAAATCATTTTAAATTTTAAAGGAAATTGTGAAATTTTCTGAAAAAACTTGAAAATTAAGGAGAATCGTTGTTTCTATGATTAATTATGAGAATAGCATTTTCAAATAACCTTAGTTTTTAATTTTTTTTGTTTTTATTTTGATTTCATGAGAAAATTGACGTATGATTTTTTTTCCTTTAAACTATTTATTATTCACTATGTTATGAAAGGGGTTTTTTTATTATGATGCCTATTATTGAAGATAGTATCCGTCGTAAAATACAATTAGTTGATAGTTTGCTCCATTCAGATGACTCCCTATCACTTGATGACCTAACCAAGTTTTTAGACATTTCTAAGTCTACTCTTCAACGTGATATTGAGCTTATTAATGAAAAATTCGCTACCTATATTCTAATTGAGCAAGACCTCAATCACGTTAGCATAGCAGACAAGAATGCTGAGAGTATTTACTACCTGGAAACACTATTACTTAATAGTTCTTCTAACATCAAACTATTAAGTGAGTTCATGCAAAACCCTTTTAATAAGGTCAAAACGTATGCTGATAAACTAAAAACTAGTGCCTCAAATATATATAAAACCATAAAAAAAATAAACGTTGCTTTAGCTCCCTACGATATAGAGATCATCAACGTTCAAAACAAATATTTTATTGAAGCGAAGTACGAAATAACCTTAAGACGTCTTTTTTCTGTCTATTGGTTAGAGATACATGACTACCAACCTAATCATTTTTTTAAGAATAATCAAGAATTTGAACGTGTCAAACAAACACTGACTATGGAATTACCCGCCTACTCAAAAATAACACTAACCCAAAATTACTATCATTCTTTTGTTTATTTATCGCTAATTAGAGAAAAGCAAGGTTTTTCTCTACAAAAAGCTCGATTTCCAGAAGAATTAACTAACAAAAATAGTCGGGAAATTATTTTAGACAGTCTTACTTATTCACCCTTTAAAGAAAATCCATTACTCAACAGTCGACGTTTAAATGCCTTAAAAGAGTTTTTAGAAGATACTTTTCACGATACAAATGATGCCTTACTTTTTTACGAATTTTTATTATTAATTTACAAAAACAAGCTAACTGATGAAATTCCAGCCCATTTATTTGTCAATAAATATCACTATTTCTATCAATCTTTAAAAAAGAATTCTCATCTTTTTCAACCTGTCGATAACTTGATTCAGCAGCTCGAAATCATCTTATCAGCAAATCTGTCTCAATATAGCACCCTAATCAGCTATGTCATAGTTGTTTACTTCCCTGAATTTTTAGAAGCAAAAGATAAAAAAACAGTTTATGTCTATAGTCAATTATCTACTTCTCATGGGCAATTTTTACAAATGCTTTTAGAAAATAAATTTAACAAACTGTATACCTTTATTGTAATCCAAGACAAATCCTTCATTAAAGAAAATCAAGATAATTTCTTATTTGTAACTAATGACAACTCTATCAAACTAGACAATAACTTTATTATTAATGACTATCCTAAAAGGATTGACTTGACTAATCTACAAAAAAAATTAAGCAATTTTCATTTTGCTTAGCTTGACGCTACTAGCCTGATCTTAAGGAGAGACCTTTTATGTTACACGTTTTAGACAACTACTCAGACCGTCTCATTACAATTTTACACGTCCTGTTCAAATCTGATGGTAAAATATCTTTCGATACTTTGTCTGATACTTTAAATATTTCAGAAAAGACATTATATGATGATTTAACCTTTATCAATGAAAACTGGGATGATATCATCGAAATTTCTTTATCAGATACTGATGAGATTTGCGCACCCAAAATGTCTATGAGTACTTTTTTAACCCTTCAATCCATGATTTTGTTAGATGCTGTTCCAATCAAAATTATCAAAGCTATCTTTTTTTATCCCAATGAAAAATTGAGCTTTTACTCCGAACACTTGCATTTAAGTGCTTCAACTTTTTATAAGTATGTTCACCTATGGAATGAAGACTTAAAGCGCTACAATATCAAAATTCAAAACACACAATCTAGCTACCAAATTATTGGCGATAATGAAATAAGTTTAAGACGCTTTTTTACCATTCTTTTTCTAGAAGTCTCTGGTTATTCATCTAAAGTCTTCTTAACACATGAAAAAAATGATTTTTTGAAAAATCGAATAAAAAATCTCTATGAACACAACAAAGAAGAGATTTCACAACTTCAGATTTCTTTTTACGCTGATCTTTACTATGTCTCTCTTCAAAGAGAGATTCAGGGATATAAAGTAGAATTACCTGATAATTTTACTGGTGATTATCTGCCCTTATGCGATTTTGGTAGAAGTGTATTGTCAACTCACTATAGTTCTTTAACGGAAGAAGATGTCTACCGAATTGAAGCATCTATTCTTATTTTAAGAACAAGCTTAAACAGTTATACCGATGAACATCTTGAAAAAACAATTCCAAACTTTTTAGATGACTTATACAATACCTTTCATATAAAAAAAGAAGATAAAGTCTATCATAAACTATTGACCTATTTAAAAGATTTATACATTAACAATCTTTTTGTGAACATTCCGTTTCACTTAATTAGTAATAAATATGTTTATTTTACGACTGAAGCTTTAAAAAATAATGCTTGGGCTATTTCAGAAATTAATTATTTAGTGGCTTCTTTATCCCTTCAAGCAAATACTAATTTTAATTATCATATTGATTATCTTATTTATATTTTCATCACCCAACTACCTGAGATAATGAAAAATAGAATTACCCAACACGTGTTAATTATTAGCTCTGACTCACAAGATCATGCTAAATTCTTATGTCGCATGATTCAAACCGAACTCAATATGGAGCCAGTTTCCTTTGAACATGTAGATTGCATTCATGAAAAAGACCTCCATAAGGTTGACTACAATAGTTATGAGCTCATCATTACAAATTCCATTGTGGTCAATCAAACAATCGATAGCCTGCTTATTAGTGGATTCCCTTCCTCTAAAGACATCCTGGCTATCAAAGATATCTTACTAACCTAAAAAAGATGCGGTCAATTAAATGACCACATCTTTTTTATTATTTAGCACCTAAAATTTCTTCTTTAGCATGAACTAATTGAGTTAAGAATGTACAATAGGGTGTTTCTACTCCATATGCAAGACCTTTACGAGCGATTGCTCCATTGATGTAATCAATTTCTGTTAAACGATTACTTACAATAAGATCTTGATACATTGAAGGGTGGTGTAAACCGATTGTTTCACGGTTATAACATGTTTTGATTTGCGCTAATACTTCTGGAATATTTAATTCTACGCCTTCATGTCTTCCAACTGCTGCAAATTCACTTACAATTGTTTCAACAATGCTATCAGCTACTTTTGTTTCACCAAAACTTGCCATGTTTGAATCTAAAATGGTACATAACCCATTCATTGTGCCATTGACACAAGCTTTTTTGTAAATTGATGCACGAATGTGTTCTGAATATTTAGCGTTTAAGTCTGCTTTATTTAAAACTTCAATCACTTCTTGAGCAGCTTTTTCATCATTTCCTAAACTTTGTAACTCTAATGAACCATTACCAAATAGTTTAACATGTCCAGGTCCTTCTAATCCTGCAGTCCACATTGTGTTTCCTAATAAAATGTTGCTTTCAGGAACGTATTTTTTAACAACGTCCTCATGACCAATTCCATTTAATAAACAAAGTACTTGAGTTGATTCGCCTACCATATCTTTTAAAGAATTCATCATGTTATCTAACTGCATTGCTTTTGTAAATAGAATAACTAAGTCTGCTGAAAAATCAACTTGGCTTAATTCATTTTGGTGAAAAATTGTCATTGGTTCTTTTATCTCTTCACCGTTGAAACTTCCTTGTAAACCGTTATTTTTAATTGAGTCGATATGATCTTGCCAACCATCAACTAAAATCACTTCGTTGTTTGTTTTGTGTAACATATAGCCAAAACGGCTTCCCATGGCACCTGCGCCTGCAATAATAATATTCATCTATTGGTCACTCCTAAATTGTTTTTTTATTATCCTTGATATTTAAAGACTACACTACTGTCGTATAATTTTAAAGTTTTTTCAAATAACATTTTTGAAACTAATCCCATTGCGATTGGCACAACAAACCAACAAATAACTAATAAGAAGAAGTTCAATCCTGCATCTAATGAAGCAAGTGGTCCTACTAAACCTACTAAACCAAATCCTGCTGAGTTTGGTGTTCCTGAAATGTTGAACATCGCTACTGGAATGGCTGAAACTGCGGCTGTTACTAAACATGGAATCAAGATCACTGGGTATTTGAATAGGTTTGGCATCATCATTTTCATACCACCTAAAGCGACTGCTAATGTTACCCCTGATTCGTTAACTTTCCAAGAGTTGATGACTAAAACGATTGTTGTTGCTGCAATCCCCATAGCGGCAGCCCCTGCTGACACACCATTTAATTGAATTGCCATACCGATTGCTACTGTTGTAATTGGAGAGATAATCAACGCTGCGAATGAACAAGCGATTAGAATACTTGCAATCACTGGTTGAAAATCTGTAAATGTATTAATTAATTTACCAATAAGTGCAGTGATTTGAGTCACATACGGATATGTTAACATACCGATTAATCCAGCACCTACACCTACAACAATTGGTAATGCAATAATTTCAGTTGAACCAAATTTGTTACCTAACCATAACATCATTAGGACTGCCACTGCAGCTGTTAACATAATATTGATAATATCCCCTGTACCTGCAGCAACAAAAGCTTTGATTTCTGGGTTGAATTTAATAACGCCAGATCCTGCAAAAGCCGCACCACCGACAATCATGATTTTTGGTGGTGTTAAGTCAAATTGTTTCGCAATTAAACCACCAATGATTAAAGCTGTACCAACTTGGAAAATAAGAGCTGCATCAATAATTTTTTGAATAATTTCAATATGGTTGAAGTATTTTAAAATTGCTCCTAAAACCGCATTTGGAATCAAAGCAACGATTGTACCTTGTGCTGTACCGGCTAATAATTTATTAAAAAATTCTTTTACTGTTAGTTTGTTTTCCCTTACTTCTGCTGACATAGTCATTCCCTACCTTTTTCATTATCTACTTTGAGATATTTTTCACTTGTTGTGTTAAAAAAATATAATAATGGCATTACTTCTTTTATTTAACTCTTTGATATTACTGCTTTAATCAACCTTTCTTAATTGTTTTTCTTTACATACTCACTATACAATTTTGTGAAATGAAATACAAATAACAAAAATTAATGGTGTTATTGATTTTTTTTATACCCTTCTAAAAAAAGCTTTAAAACAACGTTTGTTTTCTAAACTCAAACGAGTTACTGAAAACTTTCATCTTTTTTTAATGTTCATAAAGAAGTACCTTTATTTTTTGTGAAGAAACTAGATAATAAAAAGAGCTAATCTTTGATGGGATTAGCCCTTAAAAAAGCTATTTTGCTCCTAGAATTTCTTCTTTTCCATGAACTAATTGAGTTAAGAATTGACAGTAAGGTGTTTCAATCCCGTACTCTCGTCCTTTTCTGACAATAGCTCCGTTAATATAATCAATTTCTGTTAAACGATTATTGATAATCAAATCTTGATACATAGATGGATGATGAAGACCAATTGTTTCACGATTGTAACATGTTTTTATTTGAGCTAATACTTCTGGCACATTTAGTTCTGCTTTTTCATAAGCTGCAACTTGTGCAAACTCAGCCACAATGGATTCAACAATGGCATCAGCCACACTTGTTTCACCAAAACTGGCCATATTAGAATCAAGAATCGTACATAAGCCATTCATCGTTCCGTTGACACAAGCTTTTTTGTAGATTGATGATAAAATATTATCTGAGTATCTTGCATTTAATTTCGCTTCATTCAAGACTTCGATGACTTCATTAGCTGAAGATTTACCTTCTGTTCCAAGATTTTGTAGATCAATTGTTCCATTACCAAATAATTTGGCTTTTCCTGGTCCTTCTAGTCCAGCCGTCCACATGGTGTTTCCTAATAAAATGTTACTTAATGGTACATATTGTTTAATCACATCTTCATGTCCTATTCCATTAAGTAGACACAGAACTTTAGTTTGATCACCAACCATGCTTTTTATAGACTGCATCATCGCGTCTAATTGCATTGCTTTTGTAAATAAAATCACTAAATCAGCAGAAAAATTCAAAGTTTCTAACTCATTTTGATGATAGATCACAATTTTTTCAGCAATTTCTTCACCATTGAAGTTTGCTCTTAACCCATGTTCTTTTATAAGGTCAATATGTTCTTGCCAACCATCGATTAACACAACTTCATTTCCTGCTTGATGTAACATTAAACCAAAACGACTTCCCATTGCTCCTGCGCCTGCAATAATAATTTTCATATAAGTCACTCTCCTAATTTTTTTATCAAAAGTATTTTAATTAAAAACAAAATAAAGCAAAATAAAACACTGCCAAAACCTTAAAAACCCTTTGTTTATATGCTATAATAGAGTTTAGAAGTTATTAAAAATAATTAGATAACAATCGTTAGATAATACGAATGGACAAGGTGATTTGATGAATATTCAACAACTAAAATATTTTATTGAAATTGCAAATACAAAGAATTTATCCGCTGCAGCACGAAATTTATTCGTGACTCAACCAACTCTTTCTCTCGCTTTAAAAAAAATGGAAAGCGAGTTAGGTACATCTCTTTTTACTCACACCGACACACCATTTCAGCTAACCAATTCTGGTGTTTATCTGTTTGAAGAAGGTCAGCATATTGTTGATCAGTTCGATCAATTAATTACAGACATTCATAACATGAATAAAAACTCTTCTGAGAAAAAGAAAAAAATCAAACTTGGCATTACAACACTCTTTTCAGTACAGTTTATGCAAGAGATTTCCCAATACTTAGCCACTCACCCTCATGTAGACTTAGTCATTAAACAAGATGGCTCACCTTTTCTACAAGGACTACTCAATCAAGGTGAATTAGATATTGGCCTCATTTCATTTCCAAACCTTTACCCTGAAACCATTTCTATGGAAGCACTTGGTACCTCAACAAGAGGATATCATGTCTACGTAGTTGTGCCTGAGAAAAACCCACTTTCTAAAAAGAAAGAACTTACTTTTAAAGACTTAGAAGGTCAGCGATTCTCTACATTAACGACTAATTTTATGTTGGGTCGTCTACTTGTAGACCGTGCAACTGATTATGGTTACCAACCAAACATAGTTCTAAGAAATGATGATTTACAAGTGTTGCTTCATAGTGTGAATAAAAATGAATCAATTAGTATTCTACCAATTGAATACAAAGAAGTCGGTAAAAGTGATCAAGTCAAATGGATCCCTTTAATTGATAAATATGATTACTTCCCAATTGGGATCGCTCTTCGAAAAGACTATCATGTCACAAAAGATATTAAAGATTTCATCGAGATTATTAAGAACAATTAATAATCTCGATGTTTTTTTATTATCCTTGGTATTTAAAGACTACGTTACTATCATAAAGTTTTAACGTTTTTTCAAATAACATTTTTGAAACTAATCCCATTGCGATTGGTACAACAAACCAACAAATAACTAATAAGAAGAAGTTTAACCCTGCATCTAATGAAGCAAGTGGTCCTACTAAACCTACTAAACCAAATCCTGCTGAGTTTGGTGTTCCTGAAATGTTGAACATCGCTACTGGAATGGCTGAAACTGCGGCTGTTACTAAACATGGAATCAAGATTACTGGGTACTTAAATAGGTTAGGCATCATCATTTTCATACCACCTAAAGCAACTGCTAATGTTACTCCTGATTCGTTAACTTTCCAAGAGTTGATGACTAAAACGATTGTTGTTGCTGCAATCCCCATAGCCGCAGCCCCTGCTGACACACCATTTAATTGAATTGCCATACCGATTGCTACTGTTGTAATTGGAGAAATAATCAATGCTGCGAATGAACAAGCAATTAAAATACTTGCAATCACTGGTTGGAAATCTGTAAATGTATTGATTAATTTACCAATTAGTGCAGTGATTTGAGTCACATATGGATATGTTAGCATACCGATTAATCCAGCACCGATACCTACTACAATTGGTAGCGCTATTATTTCTGTGGAACCAAATTTATTACCTAACCACATCATCATCAGGACTGCTACTGCGGCTGTTAACATGATATTGATAATGTCACCTGTACCTGCTGCAACAAAGGCTTTGATTTCTGGGTTGAATTTGATAACGCCAGAACCTGCAAAAGCCGCGCCACCAACGATCATGATTTTTGGTGGCGTTAAGTCAAATTGTTTTGCGATTAAACCACCAATGATTAAGGCTGTACCAACTTGGAAAATAAGAGCTGCATCAATAATTTTTTGAATAATTTCAATATGGTTGAAGTACTTTAAAATCGCTCCTAAAACCGCATTTGGAATCAAAGCAACGATTGTACCTTGTGCTGTACCGGCTAACAATTTGTTGAAGAAAATTTTTGGCGTCATTTTTGGGGCCTGTTCTACTTGAGTCATGGCTAATTCCTTCTTTCACTTTTTCATATGACTTTAACTTTGAGAAAACATTCACTAGACACTGTACCAATTTATTTCATGACTATCCCAAGAGGCATAAATGTTATGCCTCTTAAGTATGTCATGACTAGTCAGTTTGTTGATCTAATGATTAGTAGATATCTGATTCACTTGAGAAACGAGCTAAGTTTTCTTTTACGTCTTTCAAGAATTTACCTGCTTGTTGACCATCTAAGATACGGTGGTCAATTGATAGACATAAGTTAACCATGTCTGCTGTTTTAAATCCGCCATCTTGAGTTGGAACAATACGTTTGTTGATTGATTCAACTTGTAAGATTGCTGCTTGAGGATGGTTGATAATACCCATAGAAGTCACTGAACCAATGCTTCCAGTATTGTTTAATGTAAATGTACCACCTTGCATATCAGCATTTGATAATGATCCGTTACGTACATCTGTTGCTAAACGGTTAATTTCTTTTGTTAAGCCTGCTAATGATAAGTTATCAGCATTTTTAATAACTGGAACAAACAAGTTTTCATCAGTTGTTACAGCGATTGATAAGTTAATATCGTTATGGTAGATGATGTTACCATCTTGCCAAGATGTGTTGATTTTTGGATTTTTCTTCATTGCTTGAATAACTGCTTTAGCAAAGAATGGGAAGAAACTTAAAGAGATACCTTCTTGTTTCTTGAAGTCATTTTTCACGCTGTTACGTAGGTTAACAATGTTTGTCACATCTGCTTCAACCATGATCCATGCGTGTGGGATTTCATTAACACTTTGAACCATTTTCTTAGCGATTGCTTTACGCACGCCATCAGCTGGAACGACAGTGTCATTTGCTCCTGCTGCTACTGGAGCTGGTGCTGCTTTTGGCGCTACTGCTGCAGCTGGTGTTGGTGCTGCTACTGGAGCTTCAACTACAACTTCTTCTACTGCTACTACTGGAGTAGTTCCAGGAACAAAGTTCAAGATGTCTTTTCTTGTAATACGACCTTCTTTACCAGTCCCTACTACTTCTGCTAAGTCAATTCCTTTTTCTTGAGCTAGTTTAAGAACTGCTGGAGAGAAACGTCCTGCTGCTTTTCCAGCAGGTTTTACTGGAGCCACTTTTGGTGCTTCTACTACTGGAGCAGGTGCAGTTGCTTCTGCTTTTGGTGCTTCTGCAACAACTTCTGCTACAGGTGCTTCTTCAGCGCCTTCAACTTCAAGAGTCATTAAAAGTGTACCAATTGGGTAATCTGTATCTAACTCTACAAAGATTTCTTTTACAACACCTTCAAAATCTGAAGGAACTTCTGTTGTTACTTTATCAGAAACCACTTCCATAAGTGGTTGGTATCTTTTTACTTTATCTCCAGGTTGTACTAACCAACCTACAACTGATGCTTCTGTTACACTTTCCCCTAAATGAGGTAGTAATACTTCTTTGATTGCCATAATTGACTTCCTCCTAAAACTTTTTTAAAACTCTGCTAATTCTCTCATTGCTTCTAATACTTGATCTTCATTTACTAAGAATTCTCTTTCAAGTGATAAAGCATATCCCATACTTGGAGCATCTGGTCCAGCTAAACGTTGGATCGGTGCATCTAAGTCAAATAAAGCATCTTCAGCGATCATTGCTGCGATTTCACTAATAACTGTTCCTTCTTTGTTATCTTCAGAAATTAATAAAACTTTACCTGTTTTCTTCGCTGCGTTTACTAATGTTTCTCTATCTAATGGGTATAAAGAACGAACGTCAACTACTTCAGCATCAATACCTTCTCCAGCTAATTTTTCTGCTGCATTAATGGCATGTTGTAAGACCATTCCATAACCAATAACTGTGATGTCGCTACCTTCGCGAACAACGTTAGCTTTTGTAATATCTACTACATAATCTTCAGTTGGAACTTCATCTTTTAATAGACGGTATAAGCGTTTATGCTCATAGAAGATAACTGGGTCATCAGATCTAATAGCTGCTTTAATCATACCTTTAGCATCATATGGATTTGATGGTGTTACAACGCGTAAACCTGGTTGTCCACAGAATAATTTTTCAGTTGATTGAGAGTGGTATAAACCACCACGAACACCACCACCATAAGGCGTACGGTAAACGATAGGAGCAGTCCAGTCACCTTTAGTACGGTAGCGCATTGTACGAGCTTCTGAAAGAATTTGGTTAGTTGCTGGTAAAATGTAGTCAGCAAATTGGAATTCACCAATCGCACGGTATCCACGAACACCTAAACCAACTGCTAATCCACCGATTAATCCTTCTGTTAAAGGAGTGTTAAAACATCTGTCATCTCCAAATTTTGCTGCTAAACCTTTGGTAACACCGAAAACGCCACCTTTTTCTCCACCAACGTCTTCTCCAAAGATAACTACTTTCTCATCACGAGCCATTTCCTCAGAAATCCCTAAGTTAATTGCTTCTAAATATGTCATTTCAGCCATTTTATTTCAATCCTCTCTTATATCGTCTTAATTATTTCGCGTAAACTTCGTCTAATAATGATGATGCTACTGGATCTGGCATTGCTTCTGCTTCGTCTGTCGCTTTATTGATTTCATCACGAACTTCTTCGTCCATTTTGTCTAACTCTTCTTGAGTTAAATATTTTTCAGCGATTAATTGTTTTTGCATTTCATCTAGTGGATCATGTTTTTTCATTTCTTCGATTTCTTCTTTAGAACGATATACGTTATGATCATCATCAGCAGAGTGAGATGTTAAACGAGATACTTTAAGTTCGATTAATTTAGGTCCTAAACCTTTACGAGCATCTTCTACTGCTTTTTTGAAAGTTAAGTAAACTTCAGTAAAGTCGTTTCCATCAACTGTAACGCCTTCAAATCCGTAACCAACTGCACGTGAACTCATGTTTTCACCAGCATATTGTTCTTCAATTGGTACTGAGATAGCGTATTCATTGTTCTCAATAACGAAGATTAATGGTAATTTTTTAACACCTGCAAAGTTCATTGCTTCTTGTACTTCACCTTGGTTGGCAGATCCTTCACCAGTTGTTGTTAACGTAACAAAATCTGATTTTTCTAATTGAGCTGAGTAAGCTACACCAGTTGCTAAAACCATTTGTGTACTTACAGTTGATGAGAATGCCACAATGTTATGTTCTTTTGAACCATAGTGGTTAGGCATCATACGACCATGTGATGATGGGTCATCTTCTTTACCAAATGAACCTAAAAGGATATCTTTTGATGTCATTCCCCATACAAGACATGCTGTCATGTCACGGTAGTATGGTAAGAAATAATCTTTTTCGTGTTCAAAAGCCATAGCCATAGCTACTTGTGCTACTTCAGCACCTTGTCCTGAAATATTGAAAGATGTTTTACCAATACGAGTTAATTGCCATAGACGTTCGTCTAAACGACGACCTCTTAGTACCTCACGGTAAGCTTGGATAATCTCTTCTTTACTTAAACCTGATTTCTTTAACGTTTTCATATTTATCAACCTTTCTATTATTTATGAATGGCTTTGCCATAAGTGTCTAATGCTGCTTCTTGAATCACTTCTGTTAATGTTGGATGTGGGTGAATTGCTTCCCCAATCTCAAGTGGTGAGGCATCTAAGTACATAGCAGTACTTGACTCAGCAATCAAATCTGTTGCATGTGGTCCGATGATAGAAACACCTAATAAATCGTCTGTTTCAACATCACGAATCACTTCCACAAAACCTTCTTTAGCGCCGTATACTAATGATTTACCATTTCCAGCAAAATTGAATGTTCCAATTTTAACTTTTTTACCTTCTGGTACATTATCTTTTACATAACCAACACTAGCTACTTCTGGGTTAGTATAGACACCACGAGGTACGTTTGTGTAGTTAAGTGGTTCAATGGTTTCACCTAATAAGTGATCAACAGCTAATTCTCCTTCTTTCATAGCTACGTGAGCTAATTGCATCGTTGGAATACAGTCACCAATAGCATAGATATGACCTTCAGTTGTTTGGTAGAATTCATTTACTTCGATACCACGTTCGTTGTATTTCACTGATGTATTTTGTAAGCCTAAACCTTCAACTTTTGGTGAACGTCCAATGGCTACCATTACTTTATCAACTGTTAAAGTATCTTTTCCTTCAATAGCAACTTCAACTTGACCTTTGCCAACTTTAGCTGACTCTACTTTAGAGCTTAATAAGATCTTGATCCCTTTAGCTTCTAAGCTTTTCTTCAATTGACGAGAAATAGTTGAGCTTTCATTGATTAATAATCTGTCTAAGAATTCAACGATTGTTACGTCAACGCCTAAACTGTTTAATAATGACGCCCACTCAACACCGATAACTCCTCCACCAACGATTACGATTGATTTTGGTAATTCTTCAAGCTCTAACATGCCGTCCGATGATAGAATATCTTTCTCATCTAATGGTAAGTTAGGTAATGTTCTTGGTGTTGAACCTGTTGCGATAATCACGTTTTTAGGAACGATGATTTCTTCTTCTTTTGATTTATCATTGAAAGTCACTGCCACTGCACCTGAAACTGGTGAGAAAATTGATGGGCCTAAGATAGCGCCTTCACCTTCAAGGACTTTAATTTTGTTTTTCTTACATAATCCTTGAACACCACCGTGAAGTTGGTCAATGATTGATTGTTTACGCTCTTGAATCTTTTTAAAGTTAACGACATGTTCACTTGTTGATTCGATTCCAAATTCTGATGCTTTATTGATTGTGTCAAATACTTCAGCACTTCTTAATAAGGCTTTAGTTGGAATACAACCTCTATGTAAACATGTTCCACCTAATTTGTTTTTTTCTACAATAGTAACGCTTAAGCCAGCTTGAGCTGCACGAATTGCTGCAACATATCCACCAGTACCGCCACCTAAAATAAGTAAATCTGTTTGTTCTGCCATCTTACATCTCTCCTACTTTGAAATCTTTACTTTACGCATACTCTAAGGCAGTTTCTTCACCTTTTAATACACGATATGCTCCGTCGTATAGCGCTTCCATTTCCATTTCTCCTGGATATGGTTTAACTGGTGCGATCCAGTCAACAAGCTCACTGATTTTTCCTACGTTGTAAGAAGAGTAAATTGCGCCACCTGTTAAACAAATAGCATCTACTTTTCCTTGCAACACAACAGCTAACTCGCCAATACTTTTGGCTACTTGATAGTTCATACCATCTAAGTAGTACTTAGCTTCTTTGTCTCCAGCATTCATACGCTTTTCAACTTCGCGTAAATCTGTCTCACCTAAGTAAGACTTCATACCAGCATTCCCAGCAATTAACTTTTTGACATCACCTAATTCCATTTTTTCTTCGATAACTAAGTTAGCAAAATCAATTAAAGGTAGAGAACCGCTTCTTTCTGGTGTGTAAGGTCCTTCACCGTCTAATCCGTTAATAACATCAACCATCTTGCCCTCTTTATGAGCACCAACACTGATACCACCACCTAAGTGAGCTACAATGATTGAACAGGTTTCGTAAGTCTTACCTAATTCATCAGCTGCTTTTCTAGCAACAGCTTTCTGATTAAGAGCGTGACCTACACTTCTTCTTTCAATTCCTTTTAAGCCTGAGATACGAGCTAAAGGTTCTAATTCATCTACTACCACTGGGTCAACAATGAAAGCAGGAATATTTAATTGCTTCGAAAATTCATTGGCTAAGATACCACCAAGGTTTGAAGCATGAGTATTGTATTTTTCAGTTCTTAGATCTTCTAACATCTCTTCACCAACTCGGTAAGTTCCACCAGGAATTGGTTTTAATAGACCACCTCGTCCAACAACAGCTACTAAATCATTGATTAAACCTTCGTTTTCAACAAAGTTATAAATAATTTTGTAACGAAAATCTGTTTGATCGATAACTCCTTTGAATTGTGAAATCTCTTCAACTGAGTGTCTGATTGTTTCTTCTGCAATCAATTGATGATCTGCAAAAATAGCTGTTTTTGTTGATGTTGAACCTGGGTTAATGACTAATATTGCTTCCATAGATTGCCTCCTTATAATTGTTGCATCGCAAATTTCAAGGAATCAAACTTACTTTCCGTTGAATCACTGCGAGACGTTAACACTACTGGCACTTTTGTACCGACGATAATACCGCCTGCTGTCGCATCTCCAAAAATAGTTAACGCTTTGTACAACGTATTTCCTGTGTCAATTGTTGGTACGACTAACACATCTGCATCTCCAACAATTGGTCCTTGGAAGTTTTTATGTTCTGCTGACTCTTTTGATGTGGCTAAGTCAAATGAAATTGGACCGTAAATCACTGCATCTTCTGTTTCTTTAAAATGCTCAGTCACTTCTGTTGCTAACACAGATGATGGCATTTTTGGATTGAAACTTTCAGCTGAGCTGAGTAGTGCAATTTTTGGTTTGTCAATCCCTGTTTTTTTAGCTACTTGTTTCACATTCTCAACAATTTCGATCATTGTTTCAGTTGTTGGCGCAATATTCATTGCTGAATCAGTTAAAATAAATGCTCTGTTCTTTTTCGGGATATTAATCAGTGCTGCATGTGATAATACCTTTCGAGTTTTTAAATCATGTTTTTTATTCAGTAATTCTTTTAAAATAGTATGAGTCGGAATAATGCCTTTTAGTAAAATTTGAGCTTCACCTGATGCAACTAATTCAACTGCTTTTTGAGCCATTTCAAGTTCACTCTCACAGTGAAC
This sequence comes from Candidatus Vagococcus giribetii, assembly GCF_017316185.1. GTDB lineage: Bacteria > Bacillota > Bacilli > Lactobacillales > Vagococcaceae > Vagococcus > Vagococcus giribetii. Next base: position 72,553 of record NZ_JAFLVX010000011.1, read on the forward strand.
GTAATCCCACATACTATCTGTTGCAATATTTTCAGTTGTGTCGAACACTTTAAATCTCACATTCTCTGGGTACTCTTCGTTGACCTTTTTCACAAGATGTAAGATTTCAGTTCGCGAACCTCCCGCAACAGAAATCGTTATCATTGCCCCTCACCTCTTTTTTTATTTCTCTTACACCACTAATGTATGCTAAAATGTAAGCGGAAACAAATTGTTTATTTTTATGACACTATTAACTTAATTTATATAGGCTATAAACCTTGCTAATACAATGTTCGTGTTTTGATTATTAGTTTAATCTTTCACTTTCTAATCAAAAACTAATTTTCGTTTTCAATCAAAACGACTTATAAATATACCTTATTTGAAAATAAAAACAAGTTTGTGTTTGCAGATGAGAGATTTTAGACAACAAAAAGGAGAAATCTTCTTAGAAAGATCTCTCCTTTTTGTTTATCTAGTCTTATAAAATATCTTTGATAGCTGATTCAATTTCTTCTGGTGTTACTTTTGGTTGAAAGCGAGCAACTATTTCACCTTGTCTATTCACTAAAAACTTAGTGAAATTCCATTGAATCATTTTACCTGATGTTTGTTCAATCAAATACTCGTACAAAGGAGCTTTGTATTTACCTCGCACATTTATCTTTGAAAACATCGGAAAACTCACGCCATAGTTTTTCTGACAAAAACTTACGATTTCTTCATCGTCCTTGTACTCTTGGTTTAAAAATTGGCTACACGGAAAGCCTAATACAACAAATCCTTGATCTGAATAAGTCTGATATAGCATTTCTAATCCCTCAAACTGTTTCGTAAATCCACACTTACTAGCAGTGTTCACTATCAACATTACTTGATTTTCATACTTACTTAAAGGTTCCACAGTGCCATCAATCCGAGCCATTTCAAAGTCATAAACACCCATGTTTTCTCCTCCTTTAACGATACTCTTGAATTAATCCTTTCAAGAAGCGACGAGTAAAATTATCGCCACAAGTTTTATAATTCTTGTGCCCTTCTTTTCTTAAGAAGGCACTTAATTCACTTTTTGAGACATTGACACCTTCATCTGACCAGATTTTTAACATGTCATCTGTTGTTAAGGATAAAGCTATTTTTACTTTTTTTAGTAAGATATTGTTAGCATTCCCTTGTCTTAACTCAAAAATAGGTGTATCTCCTTTTCTCTCACCACGCTGAGAGATAATCATTCCATTTAAGAAACGGTCAAGCTCTTCATCTTCTAACTCTCGCTCATAGTTGTCTTCATCTACTTTTTTAAGCATTTCTAAGTATTCCTCTTTAGTGACACTCACGCCACCTAAACGAAATAACTCCACCATATCCGTGTCTTTTATATCTAGTGCATATCTCAATCTTGTCAGTCGATCATTATGATTCATCGGCTCACTCCTTTTTCAATTTCTTTTCTAATGATTTCTTTAAATGCTAATCGATCTTCTTTTGTAAAAGCTTTTGGGCCTTTTGTTCTTTTCCCAGCTTTTCTCATTTGCGCACCTATATAACGCTGCGTAAGTAAACCATCAATTGTTTCTTTTAAGTACTCTTTCCCATTATGATGAAATACCCTGACTGGTTTGCTCAATAAAAGAGACGCTAAGCCGTAATCCTGAGTGACAATAAAGTCTCCTACTTTAATTTCCTTAACAATTCGGTAGTCTGCTCCATCATTGCCTTTATCCACGTAAATAAACTGAATAAAATCTGGGTACTCCTTATGAGTGAAGTGATCAATACTTGTTACGATCACAACAGGTAATGAAAACTCTCGCCCCAACTCTATCACTTCATTTTTGACAGGAGAACCATCTCCATCTATTACTAATCTCATTAGCCACACCTTTTCTCATGTCCTTCTTCCAAAAGTTACTCCTTATTGTATCACTTTTTACTCCTTAAGACTTCTTTTCTCTTCTATATAGACGTAGGCAAAAAACATTTTTCTCTAAGCAACTGGAGGAATTAGAAAAAAAGAATAGAGGTCAACATTTGAGTCAACCTCTATAAGTTACTGTTTTGCTGAACCATTGCCGTGACCAGGCGAGTAGTTTGCTGCTTCGGCTTCTGTAATCAAGGTGAAGTTACCAGGATTTTTAACCTGATTATATGTTTTACCACTTTTAGATAAATATTTAGACCCAGCTGGCGCATGAGTCCAACCACTACTATCTGTCACACCACTTTGATTACTAGCTTGTTGACTAGAAGCTGCTTGTGCCTCTTGTTGAAGACGAGCTTCTTCTTGTTGTTGCTTCTTAGCGGCTGCTTCGGCTTTTTTTCTCGCTTCTTCAAGACGCTCTTGACTTACTTTTTCATATTGTTGATACGTTTGACTCAACTGCTCATTCAGTTGTTTTAAATCACCAGGTTGATACCCTTTTTTCTCTAGAGCAGCTTTTACTTTCTTAGCTTCTTTTGTTAGAGCTGCTTTTTCATCAGCTGTTAGAGATTCCTTAGCTAGTAAGCCATCTACTTTTTTTACTAGTTCATTTGTTTTAGGTCCAAACTGTTTAAAATCTGTTTCTGTTTCCTTGATTCTTTGTTTAACTTCTTCAACAACTAACTTAAACTCTTTTCGATGACTCTGTAGTTTTTCAAAATTATCGGCATCTTTAAAGAAGCTACTACTTGCTTTGATATTATCCTCTAATGCTTTTTTATCATCTGCTAGTACATACTGATTAGCAGCTAAAGCTTCTACTTCTTTTGATTCTTTTTTCAACTCATCAACAACTTGAATTGTCTCTGCCTGATTATTAGCTAGTTCTTTAGATAATTCTGGTAGTGTCACTGCAATATCTCTAACTGGTTTCACTTCTTCAACTGAAGATAATTGAGCGATTTCTTCTTTTAACGACTCAACTTCTTCCTCATCTTCTAATCTGACAAACGCTTCTTTACTTTTTATTTCTAAAGCTTTGATGTCTTTTGTTAAAGCCTTATATTCTTCTTTAGCAGTCTTTTTTTCTTCTACAACTAATCGTTCTTCAACGACTTCAAACTCATTCTTTTGAGCTGTGAGTCGCTTATTTAAAGCTTGCTTATTTTCATTTTTCTCTGCCTTTTCAAAACTACTGAGATTATCTTCAAGTTGCTTTTTATCCTGAACAGAAATAAATTCTGATTGTAAAGCTGTGTTAACTAGTTTTTCTTGTTCTTCTTGCTGATTGTAGATTTCTTGATATCCTGATTCATAGGCACTTGTTGCTACAGTTCCTACCATAAAGAATGAAAAAATCACACCAGCTACGGTTTTTTTGAAGGTCATTTAGTACTACCTCCCTTACGTCGTTTCTTTTTCTTAAGTTCTTTTTGAGGTACTGGCTCTTCAGAGAGAGAGTCAAATAAAAAATGAATGTCTTCGATTTTCCTTATCATTTTCTCTTGATTTTCTTTATCCTTTAAAGCTTGCTTTAATGCCTTTTTATCTCCTTTAAAGCTCTTAGACAATTGATTATCTATAAAAAAGACTAACTCTTTTTGTTGAAGTAGCTCTTTTTTATTCTTTCTTAAAAAACGATACACATCATCGTAATTAGCACTTGTTTGACGAGCTATAAATACATACACCAAAACAACCGCCATTGATCCTAAAAAAATCAATCCTGGATTAAAATGCCTCACATCTGTGCCTAGTAAAATTCCTCCCAATACCATCAAACCAAGTGATAGTAGAATAATTCTACGACCATATTGTTTATGGGACTTGTACAACAAACCAACCTGTTGATACTCCTTCATTCCAAAACTCCTAACATCTGTTATTTAACATTTATCATAGCTCTTTCTCCTTAGTCTTTCAAGATAACAAACTGATTATCATTTTGATTTAATTCGACTCATACATTTTTTACAAAAAAAGAAGGCAACATCATGAGTCTTTCACTCTTGATGTTTGCCTTCCTTTGATTCTCTTTATTTCTTCTTAAAACGTAGATTTGGGTAGTTACTTAATAATCGATTTAAATGACGATGATGTAATTTTTTAGGTCTATTTCCGAGCCACTCAAGCACTTTTTCTCGTCCTTCAGATGATTTGTTATTAATAAATAAGTTCTTCAAACGATACTCTTTAAGCGCCGCATTTTCAGTATCAGTCGTATCTACAATAGCTTCCACTTCTTTTTTCGTTGTTAGAGTAAAGACAAACGTTGATAAACAATCTAACATAAACAGGACAAATAAAATAATTGGCCCAATATGGTTAGTCATTTGACTAAAGTCACTTAATAACTCTTGAATAACAGGATTTATCAGCTTAATTAAAACCAGACATCCTACACCCCAAAAGAGTGACACAGGCACAGCTACACGTCCTTCAATATTGAAAGGCACATTAGTATAATCCCAAAGTTTCATATTAAACAGTTTTTCCAATATCCAACTCGTCAAAAACTCGATGACCGTCACAATCACTACAATATTTAGATACAAGTTCAACAAAGTTCCTGCATTTTCTGGCACAAGTAACAACACCGCACTCACACCAAACCCGTAAACAGGACAATAAGGGCCTAGTAAAAACCCTCGATAAACAAAATGTTTGGCCTTCAAAGAACAATAAAAGCTTTCCCATAGCCAGCCAATAAACGCATAAGCAAAAAATGTCATAAATAATGATTCCATTAAAAAACCCCTTCCTAAAACACATTCAGTTATCTTTATGAGTAAAGTCTAACATAAGAATGTCTTTTGAGAAGGGGAAAATGAGGTTATTTTTTTATTTGGAAGGCAGTTGTTAGAAAAATCTACATAAGTTACTCTATAAACTCATCGCTTAGTCATCTTGTAATGACAATAAAGCTATTTCTATCATTTCAGTGAATGTCGCTTCCCGTTCATTTGTAGAAGCTTTTTCCCCTGTGATGATATTATCGCTTACTGTCATAATAGATGCTGCTTGAGCACCATAATAATTAGCATTAGTAAATAGGGCTGCAGTTTCCATTTCAACCCCTAGAATGCCTATTTTTGACCAATTTTTTAATGCGTCACTTGTAACATCATAAAAAATATCTGAGGTCAAAACAGAACCTACATGTTTTGTTACGTTCTTAGAATCAGCTACTCGAATCAACTTATTCATCAGATTAAAATCTGCTGTTGGAGAAAACGTTCCCTGCAAATTAAACTGCTCTGTATAACTTGAATTAACACTTGTAGCCATAGGGATAATCACATCATATAAAGAAATTGTATCCTGTAAACTACCAATAGTTCCAACTCTAATCAGTCTTTTCACATCAAATACATTAATTAATTCCCAAGAATACAAAGCCATACTTGGAACGCCCATACCCGTTCCCATTACAGATATTTCCCTACCTTGATAATTTCCTGTATAGCCCAACATTCCTCTGACACTATTAAACTGAACAACATCAGATAAAAATGTGTCTGCAATAAATTTTGCTCTTAGTGGATCACCCGGCAATAATATATCTTGAGCAACTTTAACACCATTTGGATTAATATGAGGTGTGTGTTTCATATATTCTCCCCTTTTCTTTATAGAATGTTGACTATATCCTCTAGTTGACCTTCCACTATGTCCATTGAACAAGCAAACATCAAATTAATTGGGTAATCAAAATTCTCGACATCTCTTCCTGCTGGGTCTTTATACTTTCCGTCAATTAATGTATTTGGAATTCTATCAATCATTGGAGTGGTATCTTCCATATACCCGTAAAGTGTTTTTCCTGATTGAAAGGCATAACCACACTCAAACGCTACATCATTGGAACATTCAAATCCTCGATAATCATTGAGATCACCAATAACTAATTGCGCCTGGTTAATTCGGGACATATTAGTTTCAAGTAAATCAGATAGCCATTCTTGAATGGACTCTTTTGAGTCATACTCTCTAAAATAAGGCAACAAAACTGTATAACCTTTTGATTTCAATTGAGTTATTGTTTCAATAAGCTTAATATCAGTAAGCTCACTATAGCGATTTCGAATAGCTAAGTAGATTGTCTTATTATCTGAGATACTCTCTACATATTTCCTATTTTTGGGCATATTATTTCCGTAGAGCTCATCGGCTTCAAGTGAGGCGATACAATCTTCGTAGTTTCCTTCAATAATTTTAGTTGAGGCAACTACTAATGGAGAGTATGGTAGAAAAGAATAGTGATGCTTGTTTCCCCATTCATCTAATATATCCCCTTCCTTTTGTTGAATTTTTTGATCTTTCCAAACTAGCCCTCGCTTGTCCCTAGTGTACCCATAAATTTTTAGGTTTCTTGCATAGGCCATACCCATCTCATAAACAGTTCCACTATCTGCCTCAGAACCTCTAAAAGCATCTAAGTCACCAATAATTGTTGTTGTCTCAAGCATAACCTTTTTTAAATTTTGAAAAATAGAATGGGCATTTAGTCTCAAATCATGGTGATCCATTTTTAAGGGATCATCATTAGGCAGGCTTACTCGATGCCCTTTAGCTTCTGAAAAACGTCTCATTGATTGCAACATCTGAATGCCTTCCTCATAAAAACATTCAGGTCCAGCAATATAAATGACTTCTGTTGGTTGCAATTTTCCTCCTCCTTTTAGGCAATCACATGTTGAATAATCATCTCCAAAAAGTGATTATAATTAACACGAGAGCCAATATTGATTTTAGTCATACTCTCCCAAGAATGGTGATCTCTTCTGTCGAGAACCGTATTGGCAAAAGCATAGGTTCCCTTTAGCTCAATACCTACCTTTCCTTCAAAAGTCTCAATCAACTCTGGATCAATTGCATAAGCTACAGCTAAGCAATCGATAATCGTCGTATAAGCTTCATAGCCTCTTTTGTTAACAAATTGAATAGCATTTAATAAAAACTTAGCCTCTGGATTTGGACTTTTCTCTAACAACTCTATCTGTTCAGTTGTCATATTGACATCAAAATGAGTCGCAATATCTAATCCAATAGCGGTAAAGTCAGCACCTGATTTATAGACAATATCTGCTGCTTCTGGATCCACATAAACATTCCATTCACTTTGAGGAGTATCTCCTGTTGCTTTTCTGAAAGCGTACTCGTTTAGCCCAAAAGCTCCTGAAATGGCAATAACTTGATGAATCTCTTCAATTATGGCAGGCTCTTTTATCATAGCCAACGCTAGATTGCTCAAAGGGCCAAGGCAAATCAACGTTATTTCTCCAGGATTTTTTCGAATAGTATCAATCATCAAATCAACTGCATGTAAATCGTTTAAACGCAAAGTTGGTTCTGGTAAATTGTTCTCTGCTTGACCGTCTTTTCCATGGGAGAATGGATCCTTTGGTGATTCACGTAGAATAGGTTTTCCTAAACCTTTTGCTACTGGAATGTCTGGTCGATCAAGCATTTCTAATACTTTCAAAGCATTTTTTGTTGTCATTTCAACAGGATAATTACCGTTAACAGTTGTAATTCCTTCTATACTTAATGTGTCGGATTTACATCCTAAAACAATCGCCATTGAGTCATCCATTCCAGGATCGCAATCAATAATTACTTTTCTTTTATTCATCGTACTCCTCCTTAGCCTGCGATTACTTTTACAAAATAGTGTCGATTTCTAGGTCCATCAAATTCCAAAAAGAATATGCCCTGAGATGATCCCACGAGTAATTCACCACTGTCTATAATAAATGACATCGAAATCCCTAATAGTGATGACTTGATGTGTGCTGCCGCATCTTGCGGTGTGTCATGTTGATGTTTAAAGTCAATTCGTGTAGGGATTAGACGACATATTTCATCCTGTAAATCTAGCCATCCATTTGGATCCCAGAAAGAAGTTGATGTCAGACCAGCTGTAGAGTGTGGGTTATACACATGACACACACCCTCTTTAATACCACTTTCTTTAACAATTTTTTTTATTTCATCTGTAATATTGACCACATCATTAAATTGAGTCGTCAAACTGACTTTCTTTAACATGTTTCATCTATCCTTTACTTTATTATTATCTGACTTGTCGTTACTGCATGTCCTTGTTGACTGAATGACCATGGTCCCTCACAATTCCTACCATACTCTTCTTTTTTTAGTACTGATAAATAGCTAGCTAACAAAGCAATTGGTACAAATTGTGTTAATATCACCGTAAACTCATGGTCTCCCTTGGGTACAACAAGTGTATTAACACCTTCTCTTATCTCATCATTGATTAACAAGAATGGCCGCTTCAATTGTTTAATATACTTAATCACCTCATTAGTTCGACTAAGAGCAGGGTTTGATTCATTGCTTACCAGAATTGTGCCAATCCCTTCATTATTTCTGGCAAAAAAGTTAAGATGTAGCCACTCTTCCGTGTTTATGTGCATAGCAGCATCCCCTGTTGCTTCTAATATTTTGGCGTAACCATACCAAGCAGCCGCATAATCAAAACCACTACCAATAAAATCGAAAGTTGAAAAGTTTTGCCATTCATTTGCAAGTTCTTTCATCTGTTTGTCTATTTCTAATAAATTTTCTTGAAGTCTATCACTAATGATAGCTATATCTTCTCGGTAAGACATCGCGACATCCATAGTGTAGCGACCACGAACTTCCCCCATACGAATCGCCATAAGTAATAAAGCCATTAAAGTAACTCCATAACCTCGAACACCTGGGGCATCATTTAATTTTGGTATTTCCATGTGTAATACTTTTTGAGCAGCCTGCCCTAATTTTGAATCTAAATTTCCTGTTACCCCGATTGTTAATGCCCCATACTTATTAGCTCTTAACGTAGCTTCTTCCATTCTTGCTACATTACCTGAATGACTAATACAAAAGATTAATGGATTGTTTGGTGACGTTCCTAATTGAGAAGATTCATAAAATCGCGACAATTCAATGGCAGTAACAACTCGAGTTGGAATTCCTGTTAATAATTCAAAAATATGTTTTGTTGCTAACCCTGCTGCAAAAGAATCTCCACAACCGGTAATCAAGATTTCCTGAACTGAAAAGATCTCTGGTATACTTAATAACTTTCTTGTTTTGGGTTCTAAATCAATGTATTGTTCTCGATAAAGTGCTGGTAAACTATGAACTTGTTTACTCATATTATTCGTCAACGATTCCATTTATTTCTCCTCGCTTAATGTATTATCAAACCAATGTTTCAACTGCCTCTGACGTTTATTTGTATCCATTTTGTGTAGGTAAGCACAGGCTTCTAGAGCAACTTTTATCGCATCATTATGTCCTATTCCTTCTTTAAACTTTTCACCAGTAGCTAAATTATCAGCTACTGAACAAATCGAACCACCACGATAACCAAATAAATTAGCCAGTGTCACTATACCTGCAGACTCTCTGTCACCATTTAACACACCTGCTCGGTTATAAATTTCAGCAATATCAATATTCCACGGTTGAAGATAACCACCTACACCTGGCCTTCCACCCCCTACAAAATCACTATCAACTGATAAGGTTGTTCCGACATGATACGTGGCCTGCTCTTTTTCTGCTGCCGCAATTAGTGACAGTACCACTTCATAATGAGAAGCCGCTGGATAGGCTTCAGGAATGTAAGCTTTTGTCATTCCTTCTTCTCTCACTACTCCAGAAGAAATCACTAATTCTCCTGGTTTGACCTCATCTCCAATCCCTCCAGATCCTCCTACTCTAATATAAGTACTAGCATTACTGTATTCCATATAATCATAGAGTAATAACTCAACTTCAGCAGACCCGCTTCCTCCGCTAACAACCGTAATCCTCGCGCCGTTATAAGTGCCTGTGTAACTAGTGAACATCCCAGATTGACCAATTAATTCATAATTTTCTAATTGTTTGGCGATATAAAGAGCTGGATCTTCACCGTAGACAATTAATGGATCACGTACCGTAATCAGTACATAATCACCCACTTTTTCTGGATTTATTTGGGTCATTGCTGGTTTACCATTAATAACTAAACCTCGTTCTGGGACATTTTGATAGTACCGATACTTTTTATGAATAGCTTGAATTGAAGGCTTGCGACGTATTTGGTGACTATTATTCATTTCAATACCACCCTTCTTTTAATAAATGAGAGGCATTCGGTTGAAACGAATCAATCTCTTTTGGAACACCGTATTGTGATAAACACATACTAGCTGAAAGACTCGCCATTCTTCCTATTTTGAGTAAACTTCTTTTCTCACAATAACCCACTAGTACTGCTCCTGATGAGCTATTTCCTCCTCCAGTAACATCAACAACATTTCCTTTATCAAAACTTGGAACAAAAATAGTATTTTTTTCTGTTATCATTGTTTGTCCTTTTTTTCCTAATCTTAAAAAAACTAATGGTACATTTAATTGTTTTAATTCTTTAATCGCATCCACTTCCGTCTCAACTTGAAGTAGTTTTTTGGCTTCTGATAAATTGATTGATAGTACATCAATAGATTGACAAATTTCTCTAACACTCGGAAGATTATCATTTGCACAAGCGTCTGCTGCAATCTCCCAAAGAATTTTGGCACTTTTATGATGATTAGCGAGAATTGGAAGCCAAAAATCTGATGCTGTATTTCTAAAAATATAAATGCCACAAGAGTGATCAAGTAAGGGAAGAATATCATCTACTGTCACTTCAAATTTTTTATAATGATCTTCTCCATACTCAGGAATTTCTATTCTTTCTCCGTCATCAAAATAGTGAACGTTATTAATAGGTGTTTTTTCATTAACAAACTTGAGATAGTCCATTGTTAAATGATTGTCTCGATACCATTTAGAAAATGTTGCTGCATAATTATTTCCCGCTCCACAAATTAGCTTAGTCGACTCATGCCACAGACGCGCACCTGCTAAAGCATAGATACCAGCACCTCCTGCAACATTTTTTTTGACATCTCCATTTGAAAAATGCAAATTGTCAATCACTGAAGTAGAGCAAATATAATAATCCATCTTAATCCTCCAATGAGTGAATAACAAAATTATCTGCCATAAATGTTCCTTCTGAAACAACATATCCTGCTCCACCATAACTTAGCGTGTCGTCAGTAACTCTTAATAACTCCTGGTGATTAACTAGTAAAGTCAATTCATTTCCTGATACATTTAGTGATAAATTTACTTCCTTATCTTCCTCATAATTAATATCAATTTGTCCTAATTCAGTTATTGAATCATCATAGCGACAATAAATAACAGCCTCATTCCAATTCCTTAAAATAGCTCCGTAATACCTTCGATGTCCTTGGGCTCTTGCTACGAGCCCACCGGCTTGGTGAAGAGAGAAAAATAAATCTGAAGACACACTATAATCTCGCCATTCTTGTGTTCCAATTGTGACAAGACCTTCTGGTTCAGAGTGAGAGACACAAAAGGTTTTGTTAAAGTCTGCACAAAAATTTCTAGCTGACGAGACAAAACTGTCTAACCAATGAGGATTAGTTTTCCAAATACTTGTCATTAACATTCCTTTTAAGCCATAATAACTAGGAGCATTATCCCAGTGAATGTCTTGGCAATAAACATTGCCGCTATACCTACTGTCACTATCTACCTGAATCCCAATCTTAAAAATCGCCATACCTTGTGTATCTGGTATTTTCCATTCCAGTTGTTGCCACTCAGATGATAAAGTAATAAATGGCGAGTACGCTTGTTTAACATTATCTTCAATATCGTAGTAATGAATATACAAGCGTCCTCTCACCCTACCATCAGCCTTTAATTTAGCTTCAACAGTTTGTCCTGAATACAACAGAGGAGATGCTATTACTTTGTACAAAGTCGAATCTTCACTGTAGTCAATAAAGACTGGAGCTGAAACATTAACTGGTGTTCCTTTCCCGATATGATGACACTGAATCACTAAACTTGGTTCACTACCTAAATCTGTTCCATTGACAACACGACTCGGACTTCCTTCTAAGTATGTATCTGGTAAAAAACCTTGTGTAGATCCAGGATATGAAAAGCTAAATTGTCTCTTTTCTTTCTCAATGACTTCCCCTGCAAGTTGATTAGCAGCATACCAAATGTGATCGGCTTCTCTTACTGCATCAGATATTCCCTTTCCGCCATCAGCAGTTGAAACAAACAAACGATCAGCAACTGGACCCCTGAAATCAGCTCCCCCATTAACACCTTCAAGACCTAAACGAATACCATTAAACGTACCAACATTACCTGCATTACAATCCGTATCCCAAGCCGAATTTGTCGCAATACTAATAGAATGTTGAAAGTCATCTTTTCCAAGTAAAATCGAAGCTAACACCATGGCATGATTAGGTACCATATGACAAGCACCAGGATAAATATGATAACCGTATTTTGAATTAAGGTAATCTCTAACAACTCGAAAATTACTTTCTTTAGCACAAATATTACGAACATCATCAATGATATTTCTTAGTAACGTGTTTGTTGTGTATCTAAAACTCTGATCTAAAATTGTATCTATATTCTTTTCACCAAAAGCCAATGCTTCCATCGCTGCTAAATGTCCTGCTGCATCAACTGCAATTCCGTCATGACTTACTTTAGCCGATTCTCTAGCTAGATAAACTGCTAACTCTGGATCATTAGGACAAGCCATTGCTATACCATCGATAAAAATCTGAGCACCGATCTGTTCAGCTAATGTCTGCCCATTTTGTTGTATAGAACCACTTTTGGGTGCTTGAATCCCATTTTTTAAATTTAAAAATGCCGTATGTTCCGTTGAACGCCCTAATCCTCCCCACCAAAGAATGGTTTGATTTTCAATAATATAGTTCAACCAAGTCTTACCAAACTCTTGACTTGTTATATCCCGTTTGAAATCAAAATCAGGGAGTGCTCGCATAAATCCAAATGTCCCAGAGATATCGTCATCTGCAACGATTATGGGATAATCCAATTCCTTGTGGACATAATAATCAATCTCTTGAAATCTACTTCGAATGTCTTCATATGCCCAACCCTCAACAGGTCGACCTAAATAAACACCGATGAGCTTACCTAAAACACCTGCGTATATCTTTTCTCTGATAGTTACATCTAGCATTTAGTCACCCTCCGTTTTCTTAATCAGTAAACCTTCTGCTTGAATTAAGCCGCAATCCACTAGGAATCCACATCCGCCTTCACTAAGTATTTTATCTTTAGCTTCTACAACTTTGATGCCATCAATCAAGAAATTAATCTGATTTTTAAAGAAAAATAATTCAAGTTGATAGCTTTTCTCAAGCTGATAATCGAAAGGTTTAGCAGATAATACGACTTCTTTCCCGTTAAGCATTAATAAAATACATGCCTTACCATCTTGTAATACCCCTGCATAATATCGACGATGCCCTTGAGCTCTACCTACTAAGCCAGCTCGTTTCTGACATCCTAAAACAACGTTTGATGACACACTGTAGTTTCTCCACTTACTATTACCAATAGTCACCACGCCATTCTTCTCTTTATGTGAGATGGCTACTGTGTGTTGATAATCAGGGGCAAATTTTTCAGCAGAAGACACAAACATATTTAGCCAAGAGGTATTAGTTGTCCAAGGCGTTAATGATTTCGTCATCTCTCTAGAACTTAATAACTCATAGTGATGAGGTTCTTGATCCAAGGATAGTTGCCGTATAATGACATCTCCTGAACACGTTTTTGTAGAACTAATAGCAAAACCTAATTGGTAAATAGGTCTACCACCAAAATCAGGTGCAATTGATTGAATGATGTTAGTACCTTTGTGCAGCTCTAACTCTGCTTCCATGTAACAAGCAAGTTCATCATTTTCGTCAAAATAATGATAAAAATGTTGAATCATTAAGCCTTCTTGATCAACTTCAATCTCGTAAAAGTAAGGCTGACTTCCGTATAAAGTCGGCGAGCAGATGACATCAAAATAACTCGTACCCTCTTTTCCCTTCGGAGTTAAATCAATGAACGTATCGATACCAAAGGAAGCCGCACTCCCACGTCCTAAATCTTCAAATGATAACTTTAAGCCATTTTCCTGACTACTCTCATTTGTGTTACTTATTTTTGTAAGTGCTTGAGAAAATTTGTTTAGTTTAATCGGCATGAACCCTTGAACTGATCCTGGAAATTCAAAAGCATATCTTTCCGTTGGCTTTTCGTAAGACGCTCCTGTATATAGACATGAGTCTGCAATTAATTGACGACTCTCGATAACCGCATCCGTAATACAGGATCCACCATCAGAAGAAACAACATACATTCTATCTGAAACTAATTGTCTTAAATTACCAACATCCTTAAACGCATCAAGTCCTAGTCTAATTGCATTTAAGCAACCAACGTTTCCGGCATTACAATCTGTATCCCAACCTGCTGAAGTAGCAATCATAATAGACTGATGAAAATCATCTCTTGCCATCAATAAAGACATCAATACAACCAAATGATTAGTCACCATTGGGCAACCACCTGGGTATTTATCATAGCCGTGATGTAGGCTAATCCATTGACGCACTTCTCTCCAATCCTTTGCCTTTTCACAAACATCACTAATTGTTTCAACTAGCTCTTTTAGCTCATCAGACACATAAAAAAGGGCTTGCTTAATCAATTTATCTAGCTGCTTTTCTTCAAACGCTAGGGATTCCATGACGGCTAAAAATACTGCCGCTTCAACTGCAATACCATCATGACTAACTCGAGCCGCCTCTCTTGAGAAGTAGGCTGTTTTTTCCGGATCATTAGGAAACATTAATGCCCAAGTATCAATAAAAATTTGCGAGCCAATTTGTTCTGAGATTGTCTTACCATTTAGTTCTTTCGAGCCACTTAGAGGTGCTTTGATACCTTCTTTTAATCTTAAATATGCAGTATGCTCTGTACTCCTAGATAAGCCACCCCACCAAAGAATCGTTTTATTCTCAATAATATAATTGAGCCACGTTTCACCAATTTGTTCTGACTTGATTTTTTCGTAACCAAAGTCTCTTAAGGAGCGACAAAACACAAAAGTTCCTGAAATATCATCATCAGGAACAATTAAAGGCGCCCCTGTGTAATGATTTTTGTACGTGTAAACATCTCCAAATGTAGTCAAAATATCTTCATACTCCCAGCCTTCAACTGGTCTTCCTAAATAAACACCTAATAGTTTACCTAAAACACCAGAATAAACTTGTTGATGATATTTTTTCTCCAAATAAACCCCTCCTTCTTAACCTTTCACCGCACCACTCACCATGCCGTCCACAAAATATTTCTGCACTGCGATGAAGAACACCACAATTGGAAAAATCATGATGACCGCTGCAGCCATTAAAATACCCTGATCTGAAGAATAAGTCCCATTCATTGATAAAAAGCCCAATGTAGCTGTAAAGCTCTCTTCCCCTTGTAAAAAAGTTGAGGTAATTAAGTACTCGTTCCACGTTTGTAACCCTACAATAGTCGCAACTGTAATCATACCTGGACTAACAATCGGCCTCATAATATGCCATATCACTTGCCAAGTCGTTGCTCCATCAATAATTGCAGCTTCCTCTAACTCTTTAGGTACTGCTAAGAAAAATGTTCTCATTAAAAAGACAGCTAAGGGCATACTTGTCGCAGCTAAAATAACACTTACAACTGGAACTACTCCAATCAAGTCAAGACTTGCAATCACATAGTAAAGGGGAAACAAGAAAATCTGAATAGGAACTGTCATCGCCATCATAAAATAAGTTAAAATAGCTCCCGCACCTTTGATTCTCTTGCTAGATAGCACATAACCGGCTAAGGACGAACAAATCAATACGATAATAATCGTGATACTTGTCAATTTAATACTATTAATAAATCCTTTTGAAAACTTTCCCGTTTCCCACGCAATCTTATAATTATCAAAAGACAGTGACGTTGGAAAAGATAGTGGATTTTTAACAATATCTACATGCCCTTTAAAGCTATTAACTAACACCAGAAAAATAGGAACTAATGAAATAACAATCAATAAGATTAAAAACATTTGTGAGAAAAAATTCGTTTTATCTTTTTTCATTACATTCTCTCCTCATTTCTACTTAGTATGGTGTAAATTGTTGAGGCAATCAGTCCAAAGAAACTCATAAAAAGTCCTACAGCAGATGCCTTACCAACTTGCATCGTTGAAAAAGCTAAAGTATATGCATAAGTACCTAGAACCTCTGTCGAATTAGCAGGTCCCCCGCCTGTTAATAATTTAATGTAATCAAATGCTAAGAACGAACCAATGACAATCATAATCATCATTAATTTAAAGGTAGGTAGCAAATGAGGAAAATAGACATTTTTAAACGTACCCCAAGCATTACACCCATCAATTTTCGAGGCTTCTACTAGGTCTTGAGGCGTCTGCCTAAGTGAGGCAAAGTAAATCACCGCAAGATATCCCCAGTAATGCCAGATATCCACACTAGCTACTGCATAAATTGCGGTTTGAATATTTGTTAACGGTGAACCGACTGCGTAACCTATATTGTTTAAGACACCGATAATACCTGTTCGTGAATTAAATATGATGTTTTGCCAAAGCATAGCGTTGACTGCAGGAGCAAGAACATACGGTATTAAGAAGATAACTTGATAGATATTTTTAGATTTCTTCTTTTTAAGTAGAATCACCGAAACGCCTAAGGCTAACAAAACAGGAACTGTTAAAAATAGTGCCATCCAAATCATGTTATTAGAAATAGCTTTCCAAAAAACACGATTTGAAAATAGCTCTTGAAAGTTTTGAAGCCCTACAAAATTAACATCAAAAGATATGCCATTGTAATCAGTAAAAGACATAACGATGGTTAAAATACCGGGTACAATAACGATACAAATACTTAGCAGGAGTGCTGGCATCACTAATAAATAATCGGTCCATTTTTTCCTCATTGATACTACTCCTATCTATAGTTATTTTGAACCAGGTTGTGGAATATTAGGAACTAATCCCTTTTCAAGCTCTTTTGAAAACTCCTTATCTGCCTTGTCTAACAATTCAGTAGATGTTTCTTGATCTAACCAGACATTTTCAATATCAATAAAGACTTGTTGAGTAGCTGGTGGGAAGAACACATTAGTCATATAACCAAAATTCCCACTATCAATCGCTGTAGACATTGACTTGATGGTTTCAATAAAACTAGTTGATAGACTACCCATTTTTTCTGTACTAATAGAGTCTAAATCTTTTAATGGAGCTCCCCAATACCCTGGCCACTCTGCCGAAATTTCTTCAACAAACTCTGGTTGTAAAATCATGTTAATGATTTTTGCCCCTTCATCTTTATGTGTATCTTTCGCATTTTTATTAATAGAGAACGTACAAGCTAAACTAACTGTATACGTTTCTTCAGGCACTTCTTTTGTTTTTGGAAACGGCATAAATCCTAAATCTTCTTCAGCATCTCCCGTAAAGAATGACGTTGCCCACTGATAGCCAATCGTCGGTCCAATAAAGAATGGAGATTTTCCATCAGCTAACAATTGAAGAGACTCTGAAAAATTTAAATTAGCGTAGTCTTTTCCTCCTAAAAAGCCTGCTTTATACCACTCCGCTGATTTATCGACTGCCTTTTTAATTTCTGGAGAATCCCATTTCTTCTCACCCTTTAACGCTTCATAGACGTTTTGAGGACCGGCAAAGTGAGTTAAAAACAGTGACGAGTAGTTCTCATTAACAGGCTTCCATCCCTTATTACCTGTGACGCTTGGATACAATCCCTTTTTCTCAGCCTCTTGCATGATTTTTTCTAATTCCTCGACAGTTTTTGGAGTTTCCCAATTGTTTTCAGTTAATACTTTTTTGTTATAAAAAACACCTACTGTGTTTAAGCCGCTACCAACTGCGTAGAGCTCATCTTTTACCTTTCCAGCATCATAAATAGGAGCTAACATTTGATCTTCCCAACCATACTCTTTAGAATATTTATCTAAGCTTTCAAGTTTACCGGCTTCAACAAGTGGTTTAACAAATGAAGGACCTGATCCATAAACAATATCTGGACCTTTGTTAGCAGCTAATGCTGTATTTAAATCTGAATCCACTGAATTTCGATATTCAACTTTGAGAACAAATTTATCTTGAGAATCATTGTATTTTTTGATAAGTGATTTATCTAAAGCATCTCTTGAATAAGGTTCTGCTCCCCAAAACCACAATGTTATTTCTTCTTTTTTCCCATCAGAAGTGCTTTGTTTTTCCTTTTTGCTACAACCAGTAGCTATGAATACGCTTACAAATATAACTAACAAAACTCGCCAAAATTTATTCTTACTACCCTTATCCATTTCTTTTCCTCCTATTGCTCATTTAAGCAACTTATTTTTCATTTTTTCCGATAAACTAATAATGTATGTTTTATCATCACTGGATATAGAAATCATGTATTGAGAAAATCCCTTTCGTTTGTCTGATTTCGATGTGAGAAAAACTTCATTTCCTCCTTTCATAGATGGTTCGTAAGGTAGAATGGCTAAGATATGATGAACATCTACTTCTAAAATCCCTGTTTCTACCTTCTTTTGACAAACACGGTCAACTCTTAATACTTGTTGAAAAAGAACATAATCATAAGCCATACAAACACGGTCGTTAATATATTTAATACCAAAGTAAGCAACTATAACTGCTATAGACGAAACAAGAGGGATAAAAGCTGTTAATGAAAATAGCATTAAGGACATCATTATCACTAAACATTTCAATATAATTATCTCCTTATCTCGAACGACTACACTTTCTTCAAGCACGCTTATCACCCCTCTCTTAATTAATATCTTTTACAGTAGAGCCTATAAACCAATTGGAAGATAGCAAGTGTAACTTCTTATCTATTTTTTTACCCTCTAATGCCTCGATTAATAAAGTCATCGCAACTCTTCCAATTTGTCTTTCATCTTGATTAATGGAAGTTACTGTGTACTGAGACAATTCAGATACTAAAGAAAAACTCGTATCATTATCAAAACAAACCACTGAAACATCTTCTGGAACCTTAATCCCTCTTTCTAAAAATGCTTTCATGACTCCATATGCCATTAAATCATTAAAGCAGATAAAGGCAGTATACCTTTCAACATCTAACGTTTTGGCTATAGAATAAGCTTTTTTCATTTTATAGTCTGCAAGTACAATTTGCTTTTTAGAATAAGGTAAATCATGGTCTTCTAAAGCTTGCCTGATTCCTTTTTCTCGATGAATACTGTTAGTAGAACCAATCACTCCACCAAAACAAAAAATGTTCTGATGACCTTTTTCAATCAGATAATTTGCCATGTCGTATCCTGATTTTACATAATTTGAGGCAACCACATAAACATTGTCGTGTAAGTTATCATTATGTTCATCTAAAATAACAATAGGCAATCTTCGCTTATTTGGGTAAATAGCCAATAACTTTTCTGAATTTCTTGATGCTAGTAAAATGCCATCAATCATTTTATTTTCTAAAAGCTTTAGTTGTCGCCTCTCTTCTTCAACGTCATTATCCGTATCACAAACAATCACGCTATACATTTGTTCTGAAGCTACTTTACTAACAGCTTTAATAATCGAAGCGTAGAACATATTACTAACATCTGGTACAACGACAGCAATCGTTTCAGATTTTTTGGTTACCAAGCTTCTAGCTACTTGGTTTCTTTCATACCCCATCTCCTCTGCTACCTTTTTGACTCTCTCCACCGTATTTTTTCCAATTTCTTTGGTCTTGTTATTTAAGACCAAAGAAACAGTAGCTGGTGAAACTTGGCATCTCTCTGCAATTTCTTTAATTGTCACTTTTTTCATGTGCTTCTCCACTTAAACGTTTTAGTAATCCCCTTGACACCAAATTATCACACAACGACATCCCCTACACTTTTCTTTTTTCCAAAAAAAGGATAAAGCAAATAATTTCTATCAGTCACTTTTTTAGATACATGTGTGTTTAGTTATAGAAAACAATTAATTTACTCATTTTAAATTAGTGAACCGTTCCTATTTTCTCTAAAATGTGGTGGAATCAATAATTATAAAGCAAGTGTTTTAGAAGAATTCTTTTCAGATTAAGCAAAAAACTAAGAACTCCTGTTGATTCGTTTATTTTTATGCTTCACTTCTAAAACTTCTCTCAAAGGTTAATGATAAAAGAAAGCCTACCTTGGCTAACTGCTAGGTAGGCTTAGTTCTATTCATTTAACAACGTACTTATTTATTTATACGGTCGCCATTTACAAGTTTAAAGACCTTTTCTGGTTCTCCATTTAAGAAATGAACAATCGAATTTATACGATGAAAGACACCTTAAATGGGCTCTACATGGAGACCAATTTACACAAACGAAACCTTATTTTTGAAGATATTCTATCAACCAAACTCACACCTGACAATAAAAAAAGATATAGTCTCCTTTTAGGCACAAATCTTGAAAACAAATACTACATGGTAACAATTTTTAGTGATTTATTTGGAACAGACAATTCCCGTTTTTTTGAAGAAAGTCAGATAAGTGACTTAAAAGATTACATTTTAGAATCCTTCTTAAAAACACAAGATATTTTGATGTTTTCTTACCAATGTCGAATTATCTTCCTAATTGGTGAAGGTATCAATTCCCTAGATGATTCCTTAAAGGGCCTTGACCAATTACTTCAAACTTTTTATCAACATTCTAAATTTTCTGTTGGGGTCAGCAGCCTCCATCAACTAGAGAATTTAAATAAAGCCTATAAAGAAAGTCTACAAGCGATTAATTATTTGCATTATCAAAAGAATGATTGTCACATACAAAAATACGATGAATTAGGCATCTTAAACCTCTTCACTGATGATGAAGGTATGATTAATACTTACTATATCGAACGATTGATTACTCAA
Source organism: Candidatus Vagococcus giribetii (assembly GCF_017316185.1). Classification (GTDB taxonomy): domain Bacteria; phylum Bacillota; class Bacilli; order Lactobacillales; family Vagococcaceae; genus Vagococcus; species Vagococcus giribetii. The sequence continues at coordinate 93,348 of NZ_JAFLVX010000011.1, forward strand.
TTTATCCAACCCTTACTAAAATATGATTCTTCCAACAACACTGATTTAATCGAGACAATCACTTGCTTTTTTAATAATAACTTTTCAAAAAAAGCACAAGTGAGTTACTTTTTATTCACGTTAATACTCTTCGGTCACGCCTAAAGAAAGTCGAAACATTATTACATGTGGATCTAAATGCTAGTAATGATTTATTAAATATTCAACTCGCATTGAAGCTCTATGAAAAATCAGTTTTTTTGCATATTGATCATTAAATACTCTAGGGAAATTCATATCAATATTGAAATCCATGGTTCCTAGTACTATAAAGGAGCCGTGGATTATTGTCTTAGTAATAGTATTTTCTCGAATACTATATTTTTGGTGTATCTTCTTATATTAAAAAAACTTAAAAAGATTCAATTAAAGATTATTAATAATAAGTCTGTGACTTCATTCTTTCAACCAAAAAAAATTTCAACAGACATCATAATGTTAAAGTCATATTTAATTAAGTCACTATTCCGTTTTGTCATAGCCCTCGGCCTAACTCGAATTGTTTAACTCATCACATGGAGTCTATAATTCTAAGTATAGGAGGAATGTCTTATGACACAAATAAATGATTTAAGAAGTGCCTTAGCTTTGTTGGAAACAATCCCTAATCAATTACATTACACTGACGAACCCATTGATGCCCAAGCAGAAATTTCTGGCGTTTATCGTTATATCGGAGCAGGTGGTACTGTAATGAGACCAACTAAAGAAGGACCCGCTATGATTTTTAGAAATGTCACTGGCTATCCAGACGTACAGGTTTTAATTGGTCTACTCGCAAGTCGTTCAAGAGTCGCAAGTATGTTAAATGTAGAATCAAAAAAATTAGGTTTTCTGTTAAACGAAGCAGTTAAAAACCCAATTAATCCTATCACAATAGCAAAAAAAGATGCAAAATGCCAGGAAGTTATTCACTTAGCAACTGATTCAGATTTCGACATTAGAAAAATTGTTCCCGCACCAACAAATACCGAAGAAGATGCAGGACCTTATATTACGATGGGACTTATTTATGGACATGACTTAGAAACTCATGAAACAGATATCACAATTCATCGACTATGTGTTCAAGGAAAAGATGAACTCACCATGTATTTTGTTCCTGGTGGTCGTCATTTAGGAGCATTTTTAGAAAAATATGAAGCAGCTAATGAACCAATGCCTGTCTCAATAAGCATTGGTGTTGACCCAGCTATTGAAATTGGCGCTTGTTTTGAACCACCAACTACTCCACTTGGATATGATGAATTAGGGGTTGCAGGAAGTATTAGAAATGAGCCTGTTGAACTGGTAGATTGCCTAAGTATTGATGGAAAAGCAATCGCTAATGCTGAATTTGTTATTGAAGGAGAAATTTTACCTAAAGTTCGAGTTAGAGAAGATCAAAATACTAATACTGGTAAAGCAATGCCTGAGTTTCCTGGATATACTGGACCAGCTCAACAAGAAATTCAAGTCATTAAGATTAAAGCCATTACTCATCGTAAAAATCCTATCCTACAAACTGTCATCGGTCCTAGTGAAGAACATGTCAATATGGCAGGTATTCCAACGGAAGCAAGTATTTTACAAATGGTTAGTCGTGCAATGCCTGGTAAATTATTAAATGTTTATTCTCATTCATCTGGTGGTGGGAAATACATGGCAATTTTACAATTTAAAAAGTCGATTCCTAGTGATGAAGGACGTCAAAGACAAGCAGCTCTTCTGGCCTTCTCTGCTTTTTCAGAACTAAAACACATTATTATTGTTGACGAAGATGTTGATATTTTTGACACCAATGACGTCCTTTGGGCTCTAAACACACGATACCAAGGCGATATTGATACTATTTTTATTCCAGGAATTAGATGTCACCCCTTAGATCCTTCACAAAGCCCTGAGTACAATAATCAATTGCGTGACAAAGGGCTTTCTTGTAAAACAATATTTGACTGTACTGTTCCTTTTGACCAAAAAGACCGATTTAAACGAGCTACGTTTAAAGAAATGGATTATGAAAAATACCTCTAACAGAAAAATAAAATCATCATATAAACAGTCTATTAATATAACAAAACTAGGGGATGTGACTATAATGTCCTTCCCTTTTTAGGAGGAATTAGTTATGCCTGTTGGACCATTTATTAATTGTTTAAGCACACTTTTAGGAGCACTAATTGGCGCTTTTTTAGGTAAAAAAATACCCGAACGACTCAGACTAAATTTACCTTTAACTTTTGGAGCAGCTTCAATGGGAATGGGGATTTCAATGGTTGTTAAAGTTCACATGCTCCCACCTGTTATCTTATCTTTGTTACTTGGTAGTGCCATTGGTGAGCTGCTTAAATTAGAAAAAGGCATTGAGTGGTGTGCTCAAAAAGTAAGAGGGCCTATTCAAAAAATATTCCCTTCAGATAATAGTATTGTCGGTTCTCAAGAAAACTTCATGCAACAATTTGTTGGTATTGTTGTTCTTTTTAGTGCTAGTGGAACTGGTATTTTTGGTGCCTTAAATGAAGGAATTACTGGAGACCCATCTATCCTTATTTCTAAAAGTTTTTTAGATTTCTTCACTGCTGCCATTTTTGCAACTGCATTGGGTTACATCGTAACAACGACAGTTATCCCACAGTTCGTTATTTTATTTGGTTTATTTTTCCTTGCAGGAATTATTATGCCATTAACAACACCAGAAATGATTGCTGACTTTTCTGCTTGTGGCGGTATTATTATGTTTGTTACAGGTTTAAGAATCAGTGGGATTAAAGCCTTCCCTATAGCAAACATGCTCCCCGCCTTACTCATCGTCATGTTTATTTCAAATTATTGGACAGCATTCTTTGGATAAACAACAACTGAAAGGGTGTTAAAATTTGGAAAATTCTTTTATTGAGGACATAACTGTATTTCATAAAAAAATACACATCACTGCTAAACGAATAGATACTGATTTAATCATTGAAATAATTGGAGGTGATCGCCCTCATATTGGTGCTATCACTGCGGGAAACTATAAACATCAGACACAATCAATTGTATTTGACATCCACAAAGAATTCTATTTCACAGAAGAATGGCTCATTAGGCTAAGAAAAAAATTTTCTGGAAATATCTTGATTTATAGTGGGGTTCATTATAGTCAAATAACTAATGAACAACTAAAAGTGTTGACTTCAAAAATTGATAATGTATATTCTCAAGTAGAGGAGTGGCTTAAAAAATGATACCTAAACGAAAAATGATTGTAGGTATTTCAGGGGCTTCAGGAGCTATTTATGGAAAAAAACTCATTGAACAACTTATACAACACAATATTGAAACTCATGTTGTTATGTCTATGTGGGCTAAAAAAAATTTAGTACTTGAAGATAAAATTAATTTAGAAAGAACAAAAGAACTAGCTGATTTTACGTATAGCAATCATGATTTGTCTGCCCCGATAGCTAGCGGTTCTAGACTTTATGATGCCATGTTCATCGTGCCAACTAGTATGAAAACATTAAGTAGTATTGCAAATGGTTTTTCAGATACTTTGATATCTCGAGCTGCTGATATTTGTTTAAAAGAACATCGTCCACTCATCTTATCACCTAGAGAAACACCTCTAAACACAATACATTTAGAAAACATGTTGAAATTATCCAGATTAGGAGTTCGTATCGTACCACCAATGCCAGCTTTTTATAACGAACCAAAGGATATAGAAGATTTAATTGATCATCATGTGATGAAATTATTAGATCAAGTGGGTATTCATATCGAAGGGAAAAGATATTTAGAAAATGATTAGGCTTAGGAGGAAACAACGATGATGTTCGATCAGCTAAACTATTTTATGGCTGTTTACAAAGAAAAAAGTTTCTCTATTGCAGCTGTAAAGTTATCTATTTCTCAATCAGCGTTATCAAAACAAATCAAAAATTTAGAAGACGAATTAGATATACAACTTTTTGATAGACAACATCGAAGAATGATTGTTCCGACCTATGCAGGAGATGAATTTGCTATCTACGCCAAACAAATGATTGACTTAAACAAAAATATGTTACTAAAAATGAAAAAGCATAGTAAATTAGAAAAAGGAACTGTCACTTTAGCAACAATTCCTGTCTTATCTCAATTTTCATTGAGCTCAGCACTCATCGACTTTATCTCCTCTCACCCTCTAATTGACGTTCATTTTTTCGAAATAGAAAACGATTTTATTGTTAAGCAAATCAAAGATAATTCGATTGACTTAGCGATTCTAAGAGAAGAATTTTTACCAGATGACCTTACCAATAATTACTTATTAGCTGAAGATCATCTGGTATTAGTCGTTGACAAGCATCATCCTCTTGCTAAAGAACCCTGTGTTGACTTAGCAGATCTTGACTCTATAGAATTCATATCTCTTGTACCTGAATCTGGCTTATTTCAATTAATCACTGATGAATGCGAAAAAGTTGGTTTTACTCCTCGTATCAGAATGACAAATACTAGGATTGAAACAATCCTATCACTTTTAAGAGAGTCTGAATACGCGACATTAATGATGGAAAAATCGGTTCGTCCTTTTATTGATGAAGAGTTTGTTATTATTCCTCTCAAACAAACCATAAAAAGTCGACTCGTTTTAGCCGAATTACGTCACAATACCTTATCACCAGCAGCAGAAAGTCTAAAAGAATATATCTTGAATCTTGAATAGCTCAAGATTTTTTAATGACTTAACCTTTAAATTATTTACTTTCTGATAATATCATTAAGCTACTACTACTTATTTAAAACAGTTCATCATAATCTATCTTTCATAACTATCCCAACAAAAAATAGGAGTTTTTGTTGGGATAATCTTTGGACATCATTGGAGGCATTTAGATACCTATGTTAAAAAAACATGTATGAAAATAAAGAAATTTATTGTGATCTTTGCCATAAATTAATACCTGAATACAAATAGCTCTACATCCAGCTACAAGCACCCCAAGATAGGCTTACGGATAGATATTCGTGATGAAGTCAAAAATAATGCTAAAGTCTACTGTGTAGAATGTATTGGAAAAAATATATGATGTTGTTGCTTGGAGGAAAAACATCTGAACATGACTATCTTCTTTCATTACTCAAACAAAGATTATCTGATGAAAAAAATTACGGTTTATATTTATCTAAAGGCCACATGATAGCACCATCATAATCTAGCTCTTCATCTATATTGTCATCTATTTTATATTCTAAAAGATTAAATTCTTTTATTAGTCTACCGATCATTAAATTTCGTAATAGCAAAATTGGCTTTTCCTTAACTAGTACATTATTCAACTGTGCTTCTAACTCTTGATCAGTATATGAAACACTGTTCAAATACAAAAATTTTGCTTTTAAGTTTTTTGAAAGTAAACATTTACCCTTATTGTACTTATACCAAAATAATAAAAAATCTTTCATTTCATGATGTATTGATTCATATCCTTCTTTATCGTAATGATCCATATTACTTATTTTTTCTTTTACGTTTTTTAAGAATTCTTCAGCTATTTTTTTAGGAATTATCATGCTCGGCTCCCTAGAACAAATAAAATAATTTTGAACAAAGTCAATAGGATAGTCTTCATTAGCTAATTCGAGTACTTTTTCACCTAGTTTAACGCATTCATCATATTTGCTTTTTAATTCTATACTGTCTTTTAATAGGTAATCTAGAGTAACTCCAAATACTGTTCTTAATTTTTTACAATTTTCCAATGATGGCAAAACTTCCTCATTTTCCCATTTAACAATAGTTCTAGTAGAAACCATTATTTTTTCTGCTAAATGATCTTGGGTCATTTTTTTCTTTTTTCTTTCCTCTATTATTTTTAAATGAATTCCCATCTATTAAACCCTTCTTTTTCAAATAATTCCAGGTATCCTTCAATATCATCTATAACTGTTTCTAATTCTTCTAATAAGTCTATATGGTCAACTGGGTCTCTCTTGTCTTTAATCCCAACATAACCTGCTGCATCATCATATATTCTAGTACTCAATCTATCTTCATCTTTACACGATGCTCTTTTATTAGTGAGCCAGCTTCTACAAGATTCGTACGCACTATAACAACTAGAGTGGCTTACTTGGTCAGTTTTTAAGAAATCTTCATAGCAACGCATGATTAAATCATATTTTGGTGCTACAACCCAATGATTACCATTGACTATTTCGTATTTTCTTACAAATTCCGTTATATTTTCTACCGAACAATAGTCGCTTATTTCCTTCCCAAATTTGTAATGTACTTCTTTATCGTCAATAACTGGTTCTACGTCCTCAAAAACTAAATCCTCTATCGTAACATCATATAATTCACTCAAAAAAACTAATACTCTAGTCTCAATTGTAGTCTCTCCAACCTCCCACCTACGAATTGTATCAACGTGAATTTTTTTCCCTATCTCGTCTTCAATTATTTTTGTTAATTGCCTTTTAGAAAGTCCTTTTTTCTTTCTTTCAACTTCTAATTGTTCATTAAGTTTCATATCTTTTCTCCTTTCTATTTCAGGTATATCTTATCAAGATGTACACCTGATTTGAAGGAACCAGATTCACTAAAAAGACTTTAATTGATTCCGTTTTTAATTATTCATGTCGATTTTTTTATTAGAACTTAATTTACTTGCCAAACATTTTCCAAATGACTTGTCAATCTTCTAGGAAGACAATAATAAATAGTAGCAACAAAAAAGAGTCTCTTGAACATTGAATTAACAATGATCAAGAGACTCTTTTTGAACTTATCCTACTGACCCTTCCACTTAATTTAAATGATTTTGATAAGTAGCGATAAGTTGATTTAACCTTTATAATACAATGTTTTCAAATAAATTTATTAACATAGATTAATCTAGTTTTACAGACATATACAGACCTTTGCACAGACTAATTAAACCCACCACGCCAATATTTATATATTCAAAAATCTTCATTACCACGGGCGAGTTTCACAGGTTGGCACTGGATATTTTTTTCATTATTTCACTTACGATTTGTTTTTGATTTCTTTCATAATAAGTTAGCGTACCTATATACCTACTTAGATAGATACAAAATCTTTCTTTTAATAAGTCTGGATTTCTTTCAATACAAGCGTTCTCTTCTTTTTTTATATACTCACATAAGTCATTTCGCTCATCTTTATTTAGATTTTGAAAGTAGTTAACGAAATCTTTTAAATTATCTATAGTTGCATCAGGATTATCTTTTAGACTACACATATTTAAGAATATATCAATACAAATACTTATTTCTGAATAATCTTCATAACCTTTTTCCTTCAAAAAAATTTTATTATCAATAATTGGTGCGCCTTTAAGTACCATGTAATCTCCTACCTTTTATACGAATTATACACAATAAAACACACCCTGTTAAGAGTGTGTTCTATAAATCAATTTATAGTTTTATGTGTTCTCAAAAACACTTGAAGGGCCTCTCTTTCAATCCTGTGGTCTTTGTTACTCCAAATTTGAACTTCTAAACCTTCTGAAATCCAACTTTCTAGCTTATCGGTACCAATCACCAGTATTTTTTTAACTTGTGATTTGTTTGGATATGGTGGTAATTCATTTGTTTTAGTAATAAGCGATAACCGTTTGTCTATTTCCTTAACCACAATACTAATAATCTGATCGCTAAGTTGTTCTGCTATTAACTCATCAGGTACTTCAAACTTCATAAGTTCACCTCTTTTATTCAAAAAACAAAAACACCTCAAAAGAAGCGTTTTAAATAAGCTACTTTCTAAATTTTTTGTCAGATTTCCAAATCAAAAACTCTTCAAATTTTTTAATGTTGATCAAACACAGTCCGCCTGGATTTATAACTGTATGCTTCACAGGGAAATCGTTATGTATTTCTTTAATCCACTTGTCTAAAGTCGGCAACTTCATAGAAAATTTTTTACATATTACACTTTTATTTGCGTAAATAATATCTTCCATATCTGGATCAGTTGCTATTTTTTCAAGCATTTCTGATATATTTAATGACATTCTTTCACCTCCTTCTACTAATCTCATCATACCAGTTAAAAGAACAGAAATAAAAAGCCCACTGATTAAAGTGGACTCTTATCTCTCAATTAAATTTAATGATAAATTTTGCCATTTGATTTGCTTAAACTTCTTATTCCATGAATAAGCTGGTAGTGATCTATCACCACAGTAAAAAGTTTTAGTTTCCTGTTTTCCAGATTCCGGGTCCGGATAATTTACTGTAAAGAATGCCTTCTTTACTGCTGTAAGTATATTCGAAGCCTCTGAATCATTCAATGGGCCCCATTTAAGCTCTAATTTAACTTTTTGAGTAATAACATCACGAACCATATCTCCGTTGGCATTTCTACCACTAGAATCCGCATCAATAGTGTTATAAGTTACATTAAAATCTTGGGGTGGTTTAACTTCCACCCCGTTGATTAACAGGTTACTCGTTATAACCACCTCCTAGAATAAAATTGGATTAACACCTTGCTGCCTAGTTCTTTTGTTGATTTCTTTTACTACGACATTAGCCATATTACTTCCATCAACTTCAAGCGTGATATTGATATCTCCACCTTTATCAGAACTAGTGTCACGCATACTAAGAGCCATCATAACTGCATTAACAATGCCTTCAGTTGCTCCGCTCATACCACCACCGACATCTTTTGGCTCAGGTGTGTAAGTGTAATTAATCGGTTTAGAATTCTCCCTAAACAAATCCGGCAATTGTAACGTTTGGTAATCCGCCATATTGTTATAAGGATTGAAGTCTGCTGGTACAATCATCTCGCCTTTGTGAATCATAGCTAACTGGTCTTCCGGTAGGTAAGGTGTTCCTTTTGCGTATGGTTGAATACGATGACCACGAGGCCCCCAACCGCTAAGTCCATACTGAATATCATTTCTCCAATTTGAATTATTGAAGAACGCCATCAATTGATGGAATCCGTCCATAATGTTGCTATATCCACGTACTGAGAAGGCGTTGAATGTACTAGGGATATATTGTAATAATCCTCTTGCAGGATTACCATTAGCCATGTTTATATCCCACACACCGGCACCTTGAATAGCTTTATCATTACCAGCTGATTCAAGAGCAATCTGAGCTAAAATACCGTTAACTTGGCTAGGTGATATACTTTGATTCATGAATTTAGCAGCTTTGAGAATTTTACTTCTCCAACGCTCAACGCCAGAACCTCCGCTTCCACCTGAACCGCCTTGTCCTTGTGCAATAGAACCATTGATATGTAAATGATCGTAGTGGTCGTTGTCTGGCCATTTAGTCCATTGACCGCTTGAACCTTGACCGCTCATTCCACTTCTATCCCTAACCATACCTTGAGTAATCACGTACGCTACTTTGTCCCTAAACTTATTAAATACATAATCAGCTGGATCAAAATATGCTCTCGAACCGTTCATATTAGATGGATAAGCAATATCAATAGCTTGCCCTTTACCATGAGAATAAGGGTCACCATGTCGATAACCGCTTGTTGCTACCATACCAGGGAACTTACTCATGACATCAGAAGCAATATTTGATAAGTATTGCATAACGCCCATCATACCTGTTGTGGAAGTATCGGCATCGCCAGAATCAAAGAACTCTTCCATTTTCTCTTTAACAAATGAAGTAGCTGCACTCATCGATGTTCCGATAGCTCCTTGAGCAATAGATAGTGATGGCTCTAAAGCTCCTTTTAAGTCAACAAACTTACTGATACCGACCTCTACCAACTTACCAGGATTGGACATGTAATCCCAAACATCACCAGTCCATTCTTTGAATCCGTTCCATTTCTCGTTGAACCACTTACCTACACCGCCTGCGTATGCCGGCATATTGCCATACATTGAAGCAGTACGCGGACCACTTAACACTGAAGAACCTGCTGGCAAATCGACCATTAAGTTTCGTTTGTTAGGGAAAAGTCCAGTTTCGCCGTTTGGTAAGCGATAAGCTTCACGGAAACTAGAACCATAACCATCGTTAACTAGTGCCATTCCTCCTGGGTGATAGCCAGTACCTTGGGCATAGTTGTAATTAGGAGCTGCATAATCAGCACCCAAACTATCTTTACCAGCACCTACTTTTTCAAGAATCCATGAAACACCATTTTTTATTGCGTTTACTGCTTTTAAAGGGAATTCATGGAAACCAGTTGCAATAGCTTTAGCCCCTTCTTTAACAAATTTAACTCCAGCTTTTAAACCACCTTTAATACGATCACCAAGACCAGAAGCCCAATCAACAACTGCATTAAATGCTTTTTCAGTATTTGTTTTAATAATACCGTTATAAGTTGACACGTTTGTTTTCATAACGCTCCAAGCAGTTGAAGCATCATTTTTAGCGTTACTTGAAGCAGTTGTTACCTTGTCTTTTACTTTATCCCACTTGTCAACAGTCCAACTTCTGACAGTTTCAAAGTTTTCTCCAGTAGACTTTTTAATACCTTCCCAATTTTCTTTGGTGTTAGTCCAAGCTTCACCAGCTCTAGTTTTTACTTTTGTAGATACATCGTCCCATGTTTTTTTAGACGAATCCCAAATCACAGAACCTTTAGTTACAACGGCTCCGCTCATGTCGTCCCAAAGTTTTTTAACTAGTTCTACAGGTTTAGACATTAATGACTTGATACCATCGAATAATCCTTGAACTAGGAATGTACCAAATTCAAAGAATACTTTTGATGGTGAGTGGATACCGAATAGGTCCTTAAACCAATTGATGATTGGATCAAACATAGACTCTTTAATAAAAGTACCTATTCCATCACCAATGCTTGATAACCCTTCTTTTAGGCCTTCCCAAATATCAATACCAAATTGTTTAAAGCGTTCAACAACATCACTAAAACTTGATACATCTATTACTAGTAAATCCTCTAGCGCTTGTCCGAACTTACCTAAGAATGTTAACCAATCGCTAACCGCTCCTAATGTGAAATCGATTAGCGGTTTGATTAGTTTGTCGGTAAACCATTTGAAGAAAGGTTTACCGCCTTCAATTACCTTAGATACAATTTCTAAAGCATTTCCTAATAAATTAAAGAATGTTGGTAATCCATCTTCAATAATTAATTTAGCTAGAGGTAGTAAGACGTTAGAATAGGCCCACTCAAGAACAGTAAACACGTCTTTGCTTATCTTTTTAATAGGTTTCAGCAACTTATCAATAGATTTAAGCAATGGCGTGAAATCAAGCTCTTTAGCCCATTCTTTAGTTGTTTTAGAAGCATCATTCAATAGGCCTAAAATGTCATCAAAGAAGCCTAAGATTGTACTGAAAATTGAAGTACCAACTTCTCCCTCTTTCCAAGCTTTTTTTAGACCTTCACCTAATAGGCCAACTGCATCGTTTAAATTGGTGAATATCTCTAAAATATTACCTATGATAGACTCACCGATTTTGTTTTCATTCCAGGCATCTCTGAATGACTTAATAATTTCATTAGTTAAACCTAAAATAGAATTAAACATATCGAAAATTGACTGAATTAGTTTAGTTCCACGTTCATTTTCGTCCCAAGCATTTTTAAATGCTTTAGCAACATCGCCAACTAATCCAAGTAGATTGGAAACCAGTATTAATATATTACTGATAAACTGTTCACCGGTTCCGTTAGTCCAAACTTCCATGAAACTTCTACCGATTGAAGTGACTAAACCACCAATCTCACCTAAAGCGTATTTCCATGCTTTTATAACTGATTGACCATGTTTAGCCCATGAATCTTGAAACGGCTTGAAGAAGTCTCTTAATACGCTGGTAGCCCCATCTATCCAATCTGGCCTAGTCGGGATAGGCGTATTAAAGTTAACTTTATTTTTATTGTTATCCAACTTGTCATCTTCTTTATCATCAAGTCCAATTCGATTAATTTCATCAAATCCCATTAATGATCGTTGAAGTTTTTTGACTTTCTCACGGTTCTTATCAGCTGAATTACCTGTGTCGTTCATAGCTTGGACATTTTGGTATAATCCTTGTGCACCTTGTTTAGCTGCTCCGTAGCTTGTGCCAAATAAACTAGCAGTAAAGTGAGCTACTTGACCTGTAACCACTGTTAAAGCTCTCATAAGCGCATTGATAGCAGGTAATATCGCCGTATAAATTGGATAGAACGCAGTTAGTAGATTAACTTTGATTTGATTTAACGAGTTACTAAACTCATCATTTGCCATCAAAGCTGAACCTACACCACGTGTAATCATGTTTAAACCTTTGTAGATAACACTAAAAATAAATGCTTGTTTAATCATTTGATTTAAGCGATGTGTAAAGCCGCTAATTCCAGTTGTCATACGCCGTGAACCGTGCGCTATATTATTAGATGTTCTGTTAAATACTCCACCAAACTTAGAGAATAGCCCTTTTGAATCATCGGCACCTTTACCAACTTTCTTCATACCTAAAGCAGCATTACCAGTAGCCATTGATGACTTACCTAACTCAGTATTCAAGCCTTTTACTGCAGAACGTAGTGATTTAGTCCTATCTTCTGCTTGTGAGTATGATTGTTGTAATGCTTCATTTTTAGAAATTAATTTCTGAATTTCTTTGTTAGCTCTGATGATCTCAGCATTAGTTTTCTTAGAAGCTTTTGTATCTTCAAACTTAAATCCAGCTTTTTCTTCAGCCCTTTTTACATTCGGATTAAACACTCCATCTGAGTAGTTTGCAGCCATTGCATTTCTTTGTTCTTTAGAAAAGTTACTTACTTTCTTAGCTTGTGTTTCATACAAAGCAGTTAACTCTCTAACTTTAGCCTTTTGGCCTTCAATTACAGATTCATTCTTACGCATTTCAGTACTAATAGCATCTAAACTACCAGGCAATGTTTTAAACTCGCTTTTTATGCCATCAGCCATCTGTTTAGCTGAACTATGATACTTATCCATCATTTCTTGCGCTCGTGCTATCTGACTATCGTATTTAACAACGTTCTTTGTATCGCCTTTAGAAGAAGCATCTTGTCTTTGAGCCTGTAAGAATGCTAACTTCTCTTGTTCCGCTTTAGCACGCCCCATTTTAGCGTTAATATCCTTAACTAATGCATCAACTTCTTTACCTACTGTTTTACGTGATTGTTGAAAACCTTTAGATAAACCCTTGTTGATGTTGTTAGTTGATGATGTTGTAATTTTCTCCATCATGTCAGTTTGCTTCTGAATCATCTTGGTCATTTGTTCAAACTGTTTATTAACGTTATTGACACCACTACCTACGTCCATGTTCTTTTCTGTTTTATTGATTGACTGGCCCGTAATACGTTCGATATTGTTAAATACCTTATCAAAAAAAGGCGCCAAAGGTTCTAACTGAGCTTGGATTTTCTCTGTATTGGCTTCGATAAAAATTTCAAGTGTTTCTAGTTCCATCTAATTCACCTCCTATTTTCTTTTATTTTTTAATCTTACAAAACTTAAAACTAAACCACCTCCTTATTATCTAATTCATCGATAGCTTTTAGGAATTCGATATATTGGTTAACGTATCCATCAATTTCTGATGTTCTAGTTATTTCTTTGGTTATCGCCTTACACCACTTAGCGCCATTAAAACCAATTAATCTTAATGCTCTATTGACCTCTTTAGTCATAGTTGCTGCATAGACATTATTAAATTCTTTAACTGAAGCTTTGCTACGATATAATCGTTCTATTTCTTTATTAATTTTTGCAGCAGATCCAATAAGATTAGACTCTAACTTGTTTTTTAATATAAAATCTAACTCATTATTCACTTCTATAGATTTAAGCACTGTATTAAGTAAAATTTTATCCATAGCTTTATTCATCTTTTTTATATTTTCATGATATTCCATTTTCATATACTCCCTACGTCAACTCAAACTATTTATTATGACTCTCCAACTCATCATCAATGTTCTTTTTCATAGTCTCTAACTTACTTCTTCCCGCTTCAGTAAATAAAAAATTGATCCATGGCCATTTGGGAAATATTGAAAAGTCATCTGAATCTTTATAGTCAGACAATCGATTAACTTCGTTTCTTATGTCATTTTCGTGTTGATGGATCTTTGTTGAAATAACCTCAGATAGTTCCAACGCATTACTTAAACAGTCGCTTAACTGTTTCATTTCTTTAAACATAGGATTCATATCTCGTATCTCATGCTCCATGATGTTATTACCAAGACGTCTTAAACTAGCATTATTATTTTTAACAAATTCATCATATTCTTGTTTAGAAGAATCAACTTTGTTCTCATAAGCTTCTAAGAGTCTTTCTAAGCTAGTAACTTCTTGTGATAACTCTAAACTAGGCTCTTGAGCTAATTGCTCTTTTTTAGTTGTAAAATCAACTTTAGTAACTGAAGCTAAGTTCTTGTACTTAGCGTGAACATCTTTTAAATCAGTATATTTCTGTATCTCTTGGTTAATTAATTCCTTTGATTCATTAGTTATCACTGTAATCCCTCCCTTAATTCCATAGTGTACAGTTTCTGCTTTTTAGATCTCTTTCATTATTAGATTCTGCAGAACTTTTGACTAGAGTAGTTAAATAGTCATCAGAATTACTTTTATCTTTTTGTTGTCTTTTCGCCTTGTTGCTTTCTGCGAATTCCGTAGCAAATACTTCTTGAGTATCGTAATCTGTTACCTGTAAAATTTTATTCTGAGTTTCACTTAACTCATGCTTTCTAGTAAGCAAGTCCGCCTGTCTTACTTGTTGTAATTCTTTTGATGTTTGCTCAATTGATTCTGTCATTATTAATTCCTACTTTCTTTTATTGTTAGATAAAATAAGTTCTCTTTAAACCTTCAACTAATTTTTTATCTATATCTTTAAACTTTACTTTTTTCATTTTTTCATCAATCAATACATCGATTTCTTTCGATACTTCATCTAAATCTGATTTATCTAAATTAATTATTTCTCTTAACCTTTGATCTGACATATCGCTAAATACTAATTTAGAATAAACATATCTTATAAAACCATCATTCTCTTTATCATTTGCTTTTTCCTCTAACGCTTTTATTCTGTTTAATACGTTCTTATTCCTCATAAACATCCCAACAATCTTTAGCTAATTGGTTTAGTATTTCATCTAAATAGGCAGTTAACCCCTGTTCTGTTAATCGTTTAGAAAAATCGACAGCATCTTGCTCTACCTCAAAAGTTAAATGAAACACTTTCCATTTACCTTCTTCAATCTTTGTAACTTTTCTTTTATCTCGTGGAATAGGTATAATATCTGGTCCTATAATTTCTTCCATTTTTTTGATTCTTGCTAACAAACTATTATTAATAGCCATCTTCTACACCTACCGCTTTTTCTAATTCTTCAATACGTTCTTGTGTATCATCAATCTCAATCGAACGATACGCCACATCTAACACATTCTTAGCAGCCTGTACCCTAGAACTTGGCGTAGCAGTATCATCAAGCATGACTTCATTCAGTGTATTGACGGCATCTATTGAACTCTTTTGTAATTTAGCCGTTACATCTTGCATTAATTCACGTCTGATAGATCTATACTCTTTCATAAAATTTTCGTCCTTTAGATACCTATAAGCCGTTGTTTTAGCAATTCCAGCCTTCTCACACGCATGTTCAATAGAAGATGTTTCTAACAATGCTTTTAAAAATTTATCCTGTCTTTGATTTAACATAAAGCGCTCCTTTCTGATTAATTCGTAGCGTTTAGACATTAATCGTCTACTTAGTCGATATCATCAATAAAAACTACGTCATAACCATTCTCGTTTGCATATTGATCTAGTTGTTGCTCATTAAACTTCCATGGACCAAAAGTTCCGTCATTGTTTAAATCAGTAATTAGCACTGGATTTTTAGGTTTTATAAGTATTTTTTCTACTTTAGTAATCCGATTCGCTAATGATCTTTTATAAAAACTAGTCATTCTTACCTCCCCAAAACCTCCCTAGATTTTCAAATAAAAAAGAGGACAAACTAAAAATTCAATTAAGAATCATTAGTTTGTCCTCTGGTTTTCCAGTCAGACTTGTATCAATATGTTACCTATATTATACCATTTCATAGCATTTTATACTACTTTTATAAGCATTTCCGTACTCTTTTTACACTAATTTTTGAGTTGTTTTTGTTTCCAATCTCATCACTTTTCCATCTTGAATGACTAGAGTTATTTCACCATATTTAGGCACTTCCACCGTTGTATTTTTCCCTTTTGAATCAATATAAATTTTATCCATTTATTTACCTTCTTTCGCTCGTTCAATTTTAGAAGCCTATTTTTATGTTTTTATTTTATAGTGATGATACTAGATATTGCCGCCATCGATAACTAGTACCTGGTCGATATCACTTTAATTTCTCTTTATTAATTGAAACTTTCATATAATTGGTTGCTATAGTCTGCATGACTTTTAAATCTTCATCGCTACACTTGTTTAAATTGCCTAATGTCATTAACAGATCAGCTTGAATCTTTTCATTTTCTTTTTTCACCTCAATAGCTTCAGTTAATGCATCCTCAGCTTTCTTTATTAAATCATCTTGCTTTTCAAGTAACTCAGCATAACTGATTTTTCTTAAATGCTTCGGTACATACATTATTTTAAACATGATGTTCCTCCTTTTTCTAACCTAGCCAAAACCTCACTAGTATCTCATTTGCCATTCTTCTAATTCGTACTGATTTAACGCCTCACGAAGAAATCCGTATCTTTCTAATTTCTCAACACCTAATCGAGTTGTTTCGTCCCTCATATCAAACACTTTCTTTTTGTCTGATGTCATGCCGATACTTAAAGTGACATCATCTATTGTTATCCAAGTAGAATCATAAATACTTGGCACAATATCCACTTCTTTTACGTATAAGAATTGGTTTATTTTTAGATAAATCATTTCTTCTCGTTTTAAAATTAATTGACCGACTTCTATCATGATTTTTTCAAGTTCAATCTCAGCAAGTCGCCTCTCTTTTGAGTAATCAGCTGGTTCCATGTTCAGCTTGAAAGCCATCGCCTTATCACTAATAGGAATATTACTAGTGTATACTCCCCTTTTGTGGTCAAAGTTCCCTAAATTTGGAGTGTCATAATACTTAGCTTTTAAAATATCCAAGCTCTCTTTTGGTAATTTAGGTAGGCTATTAAATAATAATTTTGCATTTTCAACTTCTCTTAAACTTAAAATACTTCTATTTGTTTCTAACATCTTCCAACGTCTTAAGTAATATTGTGAGCGAACGCTCTTATAATCTCTACCCACTCTATCCCTCCTATATTGCGAATAAATTAGACAAAACATTCAAATTACTATCAAAATCCTTTGATAGTTTAATACATGGCAATTTCTCAGGTACTTCTATTCCTTCCCTTAAACAAATCATGATCTCGATTTCTTCTATTTCGTCCAGAAGATTGTCTTTTAATTTTTCAGATAATTCCATATTATAATTTTGCTTAAACTTCATCATAAGCTCGTTATAATCGCTATGAGGCAATTCGCTCAAATACTGATTAAAGTATCGTCTCCTTAATTCAAAGCGTTCTATACGCTTGTCAATCAATTCTATAGCCATGATATGTTCTATTGCCATCTTATCAACTCTGAATGCTCTAGCCTGAACGCCTAGCTCTGTGTAGTCTGTTCTTGTAGCCATATTTTGAGAATAAAAGATGTTATCAGCCTGTTTTTTGTATCTAATCAGCCGATTAATCGACTCGTTAAGGTTAAAGTATTTTTTTACTACTTCCAATTCATCAAACATCTTTTATTCTCCTTTTGGCTATTGTTTTAATTTATAAGCTATTGGTCTTTTGTCACTAATATGGTTAAAATCCATGTAAATAACATTTGTCTTAATTCTAGAAATAATACGTTCATCCATAAGGTTACCTAATTGCTCTATGGTTAAGTTACTAGTGAATAATGTAGATTTACCTTCCCTAGCATTTAAAACATTATAGAGTGTGTTTATAGTGAAGTCTGTCGCCTGTTTAGTAGTATTCATGGATAACTCTGCTCCGATATCATCTAGTCCTAAAACATCTGCGTCACTTAATAATTTCATATAGTAAGCTTCACCTTTTAATTCAGTTGGATCATTAAAAGATTTCTTGATATTGCTTAGCAACTTAGGGACTGAGACGAACAAACAACGCTTTTCAGTACTTAACTCATTGACATTTTTTAAGATTCCTACCAACAAATGACTTTTACCAGTTCCAGCTCCACCGTACATGAATACATTTCTACTATCAGCAATTACATCATGAGCCACTTGATTAGCTTGTCTCTTGATAAAACTTTCTTTCTCGTCTTTGTTGACGTAATTCTTAATACCATCATCTAAAATATTTTTATTGTGAACGATACTATTTTTATAAAAGAATGATCTTCTGCCTTCTGCCGTGTTATCAAAATGTTCCATTGTCTTTTTATAGGCGAACTCTTGACCTCTATCTATTAAGAAACATCTAGGACAGATAATCTCACTGTGAAAATGAATCATATTAACTTTCTCATGACCTTTCACATCGCAGCATTCAGATAATTCGATATATCCAGTACGTTCTATTTGTTCATCAGGTATTTTGACACTCCCCATTTTCATTGCCATCTAATCCCTCCTAAAATGGTAAACTATCCAAATCGTAGTCCTCTTTCGGCTCTGGCATCTTTCCGACATCTTCATACATTTCTCGCCATTCTGGTGGAACAACTACATAATCTGGTTTAGCATTTGAAATATTGTTAGTAGTAATATATTCATCATTCCAACATTTTCCGTTGAACCAAGTTGAACCTTGTTTAATAAATTGTATATCTGTCTTTTGAAAATTAATTTGTTTCTTGTATGCATTTATACCGTTTAAAATAGTTGAGTCCTCTACACCGTCTTTTATAGCTTTCTTGTAAGAGTTAAATGCTTTGTCCTTACCTTGCTTCCGTCCAGTTGGATATTGGTCCCAAAGCTCATCGAATCTATTTTTAAGACTGACTTTGGCAGCTTCCTTAGAAGGTGACTTATTATTATTTGTAGTCTCTGAAGAAGTCTCTGAGTAGTCTATGGTATTGGTTGGTTCATTTTGACCTTCTCCATTGGTGCAATTTGAACCACTCGTAAGGTCATTTTGACCCAATCGTTGGCTCACCTCTTCTAAAAAGTCATAATTCACAGAATACCAGACTGTTTTATCGAATCCAGCTCTATTAAAATTGCCTTTCATTATCAATTCTTTTTTTGCCAATGATGTAATTGTCCTCTTAATCGTCGCTATACTCCAAAAGGGAAATTGCTTATTCCAATCCTCGTAGGTGTTATATATCCATTTTCTGTCATTAATTTTTTTAGCACTTTTACTATTAAGCCAATAATGTAACTGCTGTAGGAATATTGCTTCATTTAGTCCAATTTCTTTAGCAAGCTTCGGTAAAACTTGTATTGGATAGTCATCTATAAGTAACTTACTCATATTTAAACCTCCAACCTTTCTTGATAGGATAAGTTAATATTTTTATTCCAATCAATTAAATCAGCAGATTCAACAATTTCAATTCGTTTGTTCAAATCAATAACTTGGTTTTTAATGCCATTTAAGCCTTGTGAGCGTTGTTCATTGGTTAATGGTATAAATATACCTCCCAGACCTCTGTTAGCTACAATCGGTATTTTATACTTGAATACAAGGCTGCTAATAACGCTTTGGACTTCTCTTAAATTAAGACTCGTTAACTGGCATATATCGTTTAAAGTCACTTTCTTACCTGTTCCTCTTGGAATCATTGATAAAACAGACGATTCGATTACTGATAGTTCTTTTTTATTCAATAGCAGCACCTCCATAAGTTGAGAGTTCAAAATTTGTACCAAGTACATGAATAGTTTTATTGTCATTTGTAATTAATTGAGCTGAATATAATTCATCAGACAATGGATAAGAAACACTTTTAAAGAATGATTTAAGCAAAGGAATAGTAACGTTATTATTATGAGTATCTTTAAACTTTAGTAATCTCATTAATTCCCTCCTATTGAAAAATCAACCATTTCATCAGCATGTTTTTCAGCTAATAATTTTATTGAAGCTATTAATCCATTAATTTTATTGATATCTTCAACAGTAATATCAGAACTATTGAATTGACAATAAATATACGTCTCTAAAGCCTTAATAGCATTACTCAATTGATTAGCATCTGCCGTTATTAAATCAACATCATTTTTCTTATTTTTCATCTTTTGTACCCCTTGAAGCTCTTATCATAGTTTTATCTTCCAACTCTTCAGCAACTTTAAAAATAAAATCATCAGCTTTATTCGTGATGATAACCATATCCTCTAAATCATTCTGAATAACCGATAACACTCCATCATTTTCTAAAGCTAAATAGAAAACCATAGCTTTTTCTTGAACACTTTTTTCTTTAGATAAAAGTGTTCTTAGTAAACTGAAATAACCCTTTTGAAGTTCTAGATTCCTAGATACTTGATTTAATTCTTTAGATAATTCTTTTATTTCTTCAACATTCATTCAAATTCCCCATTCTGTAGTATTTTGTGATAGAATGAGGTAAATAGTCTGTACAAATTCTATTTACCTCAGCACGCTTAGAACGCCAATTCTAGTGTGCTATTTTTATTCATATAAAAAATCCTGGACTCTTTCAATTCCTTCTACTTCTTTTTTGATAGCTTCTAACTCTTTAATAACTTCACCTAGTTTTTTACTTGTTGAATAAGCTTGAACATTACCCTTTTTATCAAGTAATACGCTTCCTTCATCCGTTACAATTTCTAGAATAGAAATTTGCCCTTTGATTAGTTCGTCCCATCTTGAATAGTAGTCATAAACTTTATTTTCTAAATCTCCAAATGTTGGATCTTTTTCTGTACCTAGATCAATCATTTTACTCATGTTAATTTCCTCTTTTCATATTATTTTGGTTAAAACTCACAATGTCATGATTGAATAACCATAATATTGATAATACGATTCCTATTGATATAGCAATCTTTAAACTTAATGCTGCTACTCCTAAACCAATTAAATAAGTTGCTAATAAAACTGCTTGCCTACGACTTTTACACACTCGCTCACCTCCTTAAAAATTTAACCTACTAAATTTAACGACTTCATCATTAATACATTGAAAACATTGTTAAAATACAATTTGTGACTACTTTGGGCTTTTATGTCTGTTCAATCAGTCTGTATTGGCGTGGTGATTCTTTAATTTTCTTCTTCATTTTCGAGCATCCAAGCTCTGACTTGATTCTTACTAAATACTGTTTTTCTTTCTGACAAAGAACGTCCTTTAGGTAAACCTTTGGCTAGTAACTCCTCAACATATCCATCAGAACAATCATTAAGGAATCTTCTTAGTTCTGCTTTGGAATACATGAGATCATTATCTAGTCCTGTATCTTTCCTAGCCTTTCGAATCGCATCAATAAGCACTGTAGTAACTTGGTTACCTATCTGACTTAATTGTTCATCAGATAGAACGTGTGATACTTCGATTTGTAGTTGCTCCATTTGTTTCATTTACTCACCTTTTTCTTCAATGTCAAAAATTTCTTCGAACTCAACACCTAATATCTCAGTTATTTTTTTTGATTTTGGTGAAGAAATTCCAGATCTTTTATTTAAAAAATTTGAAAATGATGCTTGATTCATGGGTATTAATTCTGAAAAATCTTTTTGACTGTAACCCTTAATAAGTAACGCTATTTTTAATTTATTAGTTTTAGCGACAATCTTCATTCTTTATCTCCTTTCCAACTTCTAAAATAAGAAGTTTATAATATACATGATATCTAATTTTAGATAAAAGTCAATATATAATTTTAGATAAATATATTTTGATTATCAATCTAATATAAGATATAATTGTGTTGCTTAAACGAAAGGGTGTGAAATTTATGAAAAAAGATTTAATAAAACTTGGAAAAACAATTAGAAATAATAGGGTACATAATGGATACTCTAGTGCTGAAATCGCTAGTGCCGCTGGTGTAGCCCAAAGTTATATTTCCGATTTAGAGAATGGGAAAAAGGTTAATCCGAGGATTGATGTTCTAAAAAAAATTGCGAATAAAATTGCTGATAATCAATATGAATGGCTCAGATTAGAAAATGAACTTTTAACATTAGCAGGATATGAAGATTTTGCTATGGAGGAAAAAGAAAACGTTAAGACTTTAGAATCTTTTGTTTCTGAATTAACAAAAGATTTAGGAACACCTCTTAAAAAAAATGAATTCATGAACTTTTATAAAGATGCTGAAGGAAAAGAATTTTCATATAGGTATCAATGTTACTCAAAAGAAGAATACTTTGATATCCATAGAATCATTGCTAATAGATACCAAATGAATGTTGTAGATAAGAACGAACTAAAAGAAATAGGTTTCACTCCTATAAATTATCGAGGTAAAAACTTATCTTCAGAAGACGTAAGAAAGATAATAAAAGTTTTAGATCTTTTTCTTGACGTCAATTAAAATAACTAAACAACCCTATTACCCCTATTGGCGTGGTGGTAGATAGGAGAAAACAATGACACAAATTAAACCATATAAAACAAAAGACAATTTAACACGTTACTTCTTTAACGTTTATGTAGGACGTAACCCAAAGACTGGTAAGAATGTTTACCGTAAGCGACAAGGATTTAAAACTAAGAAGCAAGCTCAAATTGCTCTAGCTGATCTATTAAAAGATATAGAGGAAAATGGCTTGTTCAATGAAACTAAAGTCATGACGTTTAAAGATTTATATGATATGTGGTTAAAGCAACACCGTTTAAATGTAAAACCCTCTACCATAGCAACCAATAGGCGCTTTGTAGAAGGTCATGTACTGCCTCATTTAGGCGATATGAAATTAGATGATATAACTGTTGTCTACTGTCAGAAGCTTGTTAATGAGTGGTATGAGGAATATAAGCAATATCCATACTTTCGTAAGGTTACGGCTCAAATTATGAGGTATGGCGAAGCTATGGAGATTATGAAAAGTAATCCAATGGCTAAGACGATTCTTCCACGTAAGAAGGAAGAGGAAAAGAAATTACAATATTACACCAAAGAAGAATTACAACACTTCTTTAAGTGCCTGGAACAATTTGGAAACTATAAACAACTAGCTTTCTTTAGGGCGTTGGCCTTCACTGGATGTCGTAAGAGTGAGATATTATCTCTTCAATGGGAGGATATTGATTTATTCAATAAAACGGTGTCTATAGGTAAAACGCTAGCAATAGATGAAAACCTTCATATTATAATTCAAACACCTAAAACAAGCTCTAGTATACGAGAAATAAGCCTAGATGATGAAACAATCAAGATACTGTCTAGGTGGCGTAGTATTCAACGTGAGGAATATTTTCAAATGGGATTTAACACAACAAGTGATAAGCAATTTGTATTTACCAATAAACGAAATGAATTATATTACCCACAAGTTGTAAATGACTGGTTAAAATACTTAATAAAAAAGTATAAGCTCCCTAAAATCACACCTCACAACTTCAGGCACACACACGCAAGCTTATTATTACAAGCAGGCATACCTGTAAAAGAAGTGAGTGAACGACTAGGACACAAAGATATTAAGATTACTTTAGAAATTTATTCTCATGTAATGCCTGAAGAAGCAGAAAAAACGGCTAGCAAGTTCGCTAACTTTGTTGGTTTTTAAAAAAGGAGGTTTATCCCATGAGAAGAATTAAGAGATTAGCAAAAAAATTTTTTTGGCCATGGATATTTTTAGGTATATTCTGTACACTCGCCTCAACCATGCTAAATTATTTTTTCCCTGGAAGTTTTATAGATATCTTTATTGATAAAGCTATGTCGTATGTGTTCGCGCCTGTTATTACTGGTATCATCATTATAGGTTTAGGATTTATGGATGAATATGATAGAAAGCTAAAAGAATAACAACAATGCACAGACCTTTTCACAGACCTCACCTATTTAAGACAAAATAAAAAGGCTAGGAATGTTGTAATATAAACGTTCCTAGCACATCTTATTAACTTATCCAACCGACCCTTCCATTTCATAACTAATCAATCGATTTAACTCAACTGCATACTCCATTGGAAGTTCTTTCGTAAATGGTTCAACAAATCCCATAACAATCATCTCTGTTGCTTGTTCTTCGCTTAAACCACGACTCATCAAGTAGTATAACTGCTCTTCTGATATTTTTGATACTTTCGCTTCATGTTCTAATGCCACATGGCTATTGTGAATTTCGTTAAACGGAATCGTATCACTCTTAGATAATTCATCCATAATAATCGTATCACATTCAATATGTGAGATTGAGCCAGCGCTGTTTTTGGCAAATGTCACTTGCCCACGGTAGTTAACTTCTCCACCGTCTTTAGCAATTGATTTGGACACAATTGAACTTGATGTGTTCGGTGCATTATGAATCATTTTAGCCCCTGTGTCTTGGATTTGATTTGCTCCAGCAAAGGCTACTGATAACATAGTTCCACGAGCACCTTCACCGTCAAGGTAAACACTTGGGTATTTCATCGTTGTTTTAGCTCCCAAGTTACCATCAATCCACTCAACTGTTGCGCCAGCTTCTGCTTTAGCACGTTTAGTCACTAAGTTATACACGTTATCTGACCAGTTTTGGATGGTTGTGTAACGACAATAAGCATCTTTTAGAGTATAGATTTCAACGATGGCAGCATGCAAACTGTTACTTGAATACGTTGGTGCTGTACATCCCTCAACGTAATGCACACTTGCTCCTTCGTCGACAACGATTAAAGTTCTTTCAAATTGTCCTGTATTTTCTGCGTTAATACGGAAATAAGTTTGTAGTGGCACGTCAACTCGTACACCTTTTGGTACGTAGATAAATGTTCCACCTGACCATACAGCAGAGTTTAAAGCTGCTAATTTGTTATCAGTTGGTGGGACTAATTTTGAGAAGTATTGTTTGAAAATGTCTGGGTATTCTTTCAGAGCTGTATCAGTATCTGTAAAGACAATCCCTAATTTTTCAAACTCTTCTTTCATGTTGTGGTAAACCACTTCTGATTCGTATTGAGCAGAGGCTCCAGCTAAGTATTTTCTTTCAGCTTCTGGAATACCGATACGCTCAAAGGTTTCTTTGATTTTATCTGGTACATCGTCCCAGTCACGAGCTGGTTTATCACTTGTTTTTTGGTAATATTTGATTTTATCAAAATCAATATCAGATAAATCTGGTCCCCATTTTTGCATTGGGAATTTGTTAAAGACTTCAAGAGATTTCAAGCGGAATTCTAGCATCCATTCTGGCTCTTGTTTTTGAGCAGAAATTTCTCGAACAACCTCTTCTGTTAATCCTTCTCCGGTACTGAAGATGGGTTTCACATCGTCATGGAATCCAAATTTATATTCTTCTAACTGTGGTACTTCACTCATCGTTTTTCCACTCCTTATTCTTCAGTATGTAATTGTCCTTCGACTGTTGTGTCGTTTTCTTCGATAATACCTCGCTCTAAGGCTTTCCATGCTAAGGTTGCACACTTTATACGGGCAGGGAACTTAGCGACTCCTGAAAGCATTCTAGCGTCTCCTAGTGGTTTAGGATTTTCAACTGTTTCACCTTGGACTAGCTCTAAAAAACTACCAATAATCTCAATAGCTTCTTTTTCGGTTTTGCCTTTTATAGCAACCGTCATCATACTGGCACTAGCCATACTGATTGAGCAGCCAGATCCTTCAAATTTAACATCTTCAATCACATCATCTTTAATCGCTAATTGTAATTGAATCACATCACCACACGTTGGGTTATTTAGTTCAATTTGGCTAGTAGCTCCTTCAAGAACTCCCTTATTATGAGGATGATTTGTATGATCTAAAATCACTTGGCGGTATAGGTTTTCTAATTTAGATAAAGCCATGGCTGAAAAACTCCTTTGTCGCAATAATTGCTTCCACTAATCGATCGGCATCTTCTTTGGTATTGTAAAAGTAAAAGCTCGCTCTTGCTGTTGATTGGACACCTAAGTAACTTAGTAAAGGTTGCACACAGTGATGACCTGCTCTAACTGCTACACCTTCCATATCAAGGGCAGTTGAGGTGTCATGTGGGTGAATACCGTCTAAATTAAAGGCGATTACTCCTGTGTGTTGACTTGGGTCTTTAGGACCATAGATAGTCAATCCTTCAATTTGTTGCAGTTTTGGTAACACATAAGCCACTAGCTCTTGTTCATGAGCGTGAATTTCTTCCATGCCAATTTCTGTTAAGTAATCAACTGCTGCTCCTAATCCAATAGCTCCAGCAATATTAGGTGTTCCTGCTTCAAATTTCCAAGGTAATTCTGTCCAGGTACTTCTGTCATGATAGACAAAATCAATCATTTCTCCCCCAAATTCAATGGGGTCCATCTTTTCAAGTAAGCTTTCTTTGCCATACAACACACCGATACCAGTTGGTCCACACATTTTATGACCACTAAAGGCATAAAAGTCTGCATCTAAGTCACGGACATCAATCGACATATGAGGAGCCGCTTGTGCCCCGTCAACAATCATCGTTGCTCCAACTTCGTGAGCTAGAGCACTTAATTCTTTGATTGGGTTCACCACACCAAGAACATTAGAGATATGAGCGATTGAGACAATCTTGGTTTTTGTGCTCAACTTAGACTTGAAGTCTGCCATATCTAACATGCCTTCTTCTGTTAAATCCACATAAACTAAGGTTGCACCTTTTCGCTTAGCTAATTCTTGCCAAGCTACAATATTTGAGTGATGCTCCATTTGAGAAATTAAAATCTCATCTCCTGAACCAACTACCGCTTCACCGTAACTTCTAGCTAGCCAATTAATCCCTGTTGTTGTCCCACGGGTAAATAAGACTTCTTTCGTACTTTTCGCATGAATAAAGGCACGAACCTTTTCTCTTGCTCCTTCGTAAGAAGAAGTGGCTCTTTCAGCTAATGTGTGAACACCACGATGCACATTGGCATTGTCATGCTCATAAAAATGAACGAGAGAATCAGTCACAGCTTTTGGTTTTTGACTAGTTGCAGCGTTGTCTAAATAAACCAATGGCTCGTCATTGACTTCTTGAAAAAGAATGGGAAAATCTTGTTTGATTTTGTCATCAAGCATGTTAATCAACCAGCTTTCTATCAATCACTTCTATTAATTCTTCTTGGACTTTTTTAATAGGAATAGCCGTAATGACAGATCCTAAAAAGCCTCTTGTTACTAAACGTTCTGCTTCTTTTTGAGGCAAACCACGACTCATTAAGTAGTACAACTCATCTGGATCTAAACGACCTGCACTTGCTGCGTGTCCTGCAGTTACTTCAAATTCATCAATTAAAAGAATTGGGTTGGCATCTCCACGAGCTTTATCTGAAAGCATTAAGACACGACTCTCTTGTTGTGCATCTGCTCCTTTTGCTCCTTTTAGGATATGGCCGATTCCGTTGAAGGTTAGTGTTCCTTTTTCACGAATCACACCGTGTTGTAAGATATGTCCCACTGAATGAGAGGCCATATTTGTCACACGTGTATCAATTCCTTGTGTTTGTCTGCCTGAGCTGATGGCAACAACTTTTACTTCTGAGTGAGAACCAATGCCTACTAAGTCAGAGTCAAAGTCAGCAACAACGTCACCTTCATTCATAATACCTAATGCCCAATCCACACTAGCGTCACGTAAAATATGCGCACGACGGTTCATATAAGTTGAAACATCTTTACCTAATCGGTCAATTGCAGCAAATTTGACTTTGGCACCTTTTTTAGCAATGACTTCAACAACCATATTGGCAGATACTTTTTCACTTGATTCGCCTTCTGATTGAAGTCTTTCAAGATAAGTTACCTCACTGTTTTCATCAGCAACGATTAAGACGTGTTTCACCCAAGCGCTACTATCTTCCATATTTTGGAAGAAAAGTGATTCAAATACATCTTTAACGACTACATTTTTAGGTACGTATAAAAATACCCCACCATTTAACATAGCAACGTGGAAAGCTGTTAATTTATCTTCATCCATAGGAACTGCTTTTGTCATAAAGTATTCTTTAACTAAATCACTATGCTCTCTCATCGCCGTAAAAATGTCTGTAAAAATAACACCTTGCTCAGATAATTCAACTGGCATTTGTTCGTAAAGAGTTGTCGTTCTTCCTTGAATAATCATAGGATTATCTTCAATTTTGTCAAATTCAGGTAACACTGGGTTCCCTAATATTTCTTCGTTGAGGTTACCGACATTCATTAATGGCCAACGGTGAATTTTAACACGCTCAATTTGAGGTAGCTCAAGTTCACTGATTTTTTCTAGAGCTTTCAAACGTAAATCAAGCATCCATTGTGGCTCTTCCTGACTAGCAGAAAATAATGTCATGTCCTCAAGATAATCGTTTAATTCAATCTTTTTCATTTATCTTGTCTTCCTTTCCATTATTCCTCTTCTTCAAATGTAATGCCTAATTCTTCACTGATACCTTTGTATCCTTCAGCTTCTAAGCGTTTAGCTAAATCTGCTCCACCTGTTTTGACTACGCGACCATCCATCATGATATGCACGATATCTGGCACGATATAGTTAAGTAGACGTTGGTAGTGAGTAATAATTAATGAACCAAATCCTTCACCACGCATGGCGTTAATTCCTTTTGATACTACTTGAAGCGCATCAATATCAAGTCCTGAGTCAATCTCATCTAAAATAGCAAATGTTGGTTCTAACATTAATAATTGAAGGATTTCATTACGTTTTTTCTCTCCACCAGAGAAACCTTCATTTAAATAACGTTCTGCCATTTCTTCTGGCATATCTAAAAGTGCCATTTTTTCATCTAATTTATCTAAAAAGTCCATAACAGAAATTTTGTCATCTTCATCGCGTTTTGAGTTGATTGCAGCACGCATAAATTCAGCGTTTGTGATTCCTGGGATTTCACTTGGGTATTGAACCGCTAAAAATAGCCCTGCACGAGCACGCTCGTCAACTTCCATCTCTAAAACATTTTCCCCATCTAAAAGGATTTCTCCTTCTGTTACTTCATAGTTAGGATTTCCCATGATTGCTGCTGAAAGGGTTGATTTACCTGTTCCATTTGGTCCCATGATGGCATGAATTTCACCAGTTTTCATGGTTAGGTTAACACCTTTTAAAATTTGTTTGTCTTCAATCGACACATGTAGGTTTTTTATTTCTAAAACGGACATTTCTCTTCCTCCATTTGTTTGATAAAATTTTTGTAGCTCTGCTTATTATTTTAGCTCAATTGAGAATGAACTTCAATTAGTTTCCACAATCCCTTGAGAAAACAATAATAAGCATCGAGAAACTTTTCTCTTTATTTATAATAAGTGTAAAAAAGAAAAGAGTAAACCGTTTATCATTCAAACGGTTTACTCTTTTTATTCTTTCACTAATTAAATGCTCTACTTAAGAACGTTGACGCGCTTTTTTGAAAAAGATGCCACTTCCTACCATTAATAATAAACCAAACAAGGCAACTAAAGTTGTGCTTGCTTCATCTGTTTGTGGAAGTGTTTTTCTCTGAGTCGCTGGAACGTATTGTTTATTGTTTCCTGAACCACCTGAATTATTGTTATTATTGGCAGTTGAGGTGAACGTAATTGGAATCATTTGAGCGATATCCTTTTGAATAAACTCTACATCGCTTCTAGTGAACGCTTCATTGCCTTTTTCTTTTAAGACAACATCTGCAATCGCATCTAAACTTTCTTTTGATAACTCAAAATGAGGTACTAACTCCACGCTTCCAGCTTGAAGACCAATAAAGCTACCATCTTCTTTAAAATCAATCACTGGATTTTTAATCGCTTTAAAGCTACCTTTAACAGCTACTCCATGGATTGGATCTACTGTTACTTTTCCACCAGGTGCGCCAATCCTTAGATTGTGACTACTCGCTTTAAAATGAGTTGTCACATCTATTTGAAGTTTTTCTTTCTTAGGTACGTCTTTTTCAAGGACTTTAATATCAAAAGCTTGTGTTTGTTTTTCCTCAACAAGTTTGATATCATCTACTGTTAATTCAGGCTTATTCGATGATTTAATGTAGGATTCTTTTAGTTCTTTTTTACTTTGTTCAGATACGACAAATTTAGGTGTAATCGTTGTTGAACCTACTTTTTTCGGTGTTACTTTTCCTGTTTTATCAATGCTAACAAATGCATTTGAAACAGAACTGTATTCACCTTTTAAATCAACGCCATTCACTTGTTGGACACTTAACTTAGCCGATGAACCCATCTTAATCTGAGTATTGTCTAAATTAAAACCAACAGAGTATCTAACTTCCACTTTTTCTTTGACAGGTGCTTTTTTCACTTCAATAGAGACATTTGCTGTCTTACTATCATCTACAACCACTAAATCTTCCATGGTTAAGCCGTTATCTTTATTCTCATCTAAGTAATTCTTTTTAATTGCTTCAATCGTTTTTTCCGATAAGTTATAAGTGACTTCGATTGTTTCTTTACCTGCTTTTGAAGGAGCTAATGTGCCGTCTGCTTTAAGCTCCACAACATCAGTCTTTTTAGGAACAAACTGCCCTTCCATTAGAATGCCTTTATAAGACTCACGACTAATTTTTCCTGATTTGCCCATCGTTAAGGTTTCTTGCGACAACACATAACCACTTGAAACCTTGATTGTTTCTTGTTTTCTTTCTTTAATCTCTAGATTTATTGGATCTAGTTTAATGTTTTTATTTAGGAGATTTACTGATTTTGTTTTTTCTTTGTCTATAACTTCTTTTAAAGCTTTGTAAGAGTCATCAGTTAACTTAAATACTGGCTCTACTTTTAACTTACCTGCTTTTTTAACCGTTAATCGCCCATCTTCTGTTAAGTCATACGCATCACTCTTAACAGCTTCAAATTTTCCCTCAAGTGTCACGTCTTGGTATTTATTCATTTTAATCTCTCTAGTCTCACCAACCGTGATATCCTTTGTTTCTATAGAAAATAAGGCATCATTCTTTTTCGTTTCTTCTTTTTCGGCTTTAGTTGTCTCTATTTTATCATTAACATCTTCAGCATGAACAGGTGACAAACTAACTAGGGCCAAGGTAGAACACAGTAAACAACTCACTATTACTTTCTTCATTCTCATCCAACTCCTTTTCTCGTTTTTACCTCTCATCTCTATTATAACACATAAATAACGATAGTTTTATGAAAATGATAAAAAAAAGAAAACGTTTCAAGATTTGATGACTTTCATCTCTTAAAACGTTTCTCTTATTTTACTCTACAACTGAAATTGTTCCATTCCATTTATCTTGAATAAAGTCTTTAATTTCTTTTGAGTGTAGCACTTCAATCAATGCTTTAATTTTAGGACTATCTTTATCTGAAGTTCTTGTTGCAATCACATTGGCATAAGGTGAGTTATCTTTCTCAACAAAGACACCATCTTTTTCAGGATTTAAGCCAATATTCTCAGCAAAGTTAGCATTGATAGCAATTAACTCAGCTTCGTCATTTTGGTAAGCAGTTGTTAAGATCGCTGGGTCAACGTCATACTTGAATTTCAAGTTTTTTGGGTTTTCTTCAATATCATCAAACGTTGCTTTTGATAATTCCACACCATCTTTTACTTTAACTAAACCAGCATCTTGAAGAATGGTAATCACTCGTCCCCAGTCAGATTGAGAGTTACTTACTAAGACAGTTGCTCCGTCTTTTACATCTTTCACGTCTTTAACTGATTTAGAATAAAAAGCCATTTTCTCTAAATGGATTGAACCCGCATTAGCAAAATCATATCCTTTATCTAGAATTTCTTTTTCTAAGTAAGGAATGTGTTGGAAATAGTTAGCATCTAGTTCTTTTTCAGCTAGAGCTTTATTCGGTAACACATAATCTTGGAACACTTTAATTTCTAAATCATAACCTTTTTCTTTTAACAATGGCTTAGCTTCTTCTAAAATCTCCGCGTGAGGCGTTGGAGAAGCACCAACGACAATTGTTTTATCTTCTTTAGCAGAATCTGCCTTTTTATCTGAATCTTTACTGCCTCCACATGCTGCTAAACCAAATACTAACGCTGTAACTAATCCTAATCCTAGTAATTTTTTCTTCATTTTCTTTTCCTCCTATTTAAGTTGATTATCTTTTATCTAATAATTTAACGCATAAATCACCAATACCTTGAATAATAAACACAATAGCTAAAATCAATAAAGTTGAAAGCATAATGACTGGGTAGTCATTTCCCATGAAACCTGCTTGATAAGCCAAAGTTCCAAGTCCTCCTGCCCCAACAGCTCCAGCCATAGCCGTAAAGCCAATCATTGTAATAGTTGTGACTGTCACACCAGAGATCAGCGCTGGTAAACTTTCAGGAATTAATACTTTGTAAATCATTTGGAACTGAGTCGCTCCCATTGCTGTACTAGCTTCTAAAACTCCGGAATCCACTTCACGAAAGGCAATATCAACGAGCCTTGCATAAAAGGGAGCTGCCGATAACACTAAAGCAGGAATTGCTGCACTTGGTCCTAACATCGTACCAATAAGTGCTTTAACAACAGGGAACAACAGAATCATTAAGATAATGAAAGGAATCGAGCGAAACGTGTTGCTCACGAGGGATACAACTTCATAACCAAAACGATATAGTTTCTTCTCACTCTTTCCAAAGTAAAATAGTAATAACCCTAGCAGTAAACCAATAATGATGACAAAAAACATGGAAACAAAGGTCATGTAAAGTGTTTCTTTCGTCGCAGTGATAAAACTCTCTGGTTTAATCTGACTAAAATCAAAATATGTAGCAAAAAATCCTTTATCCATGTTGCATCACCTCAATTTCTACGCCATTTTCTTGGAAGAATATTAAACACTGATCAAGTACTGATTGTTGTCCTGTTAGTTGAATCAGCATGTTACCAAATGAGGCTTGATTACTGTTTTTGATATTTGCTTGTAACACGTTAACATCCACATCAAGTTTCCTTACAGCTTGGGAGATAATAGCTTCATTAGCTTTTTCTCCTTCAAAAAGAAGTCTCACAATAATTCCATCTGGATAAGCTTCTAGTAAGTATTCAACGGCCTCTTCGTTTTCTTCTCGGTCAATCAATGTATCTTGTCTCACAAAACGCTCAGTTACTTCATGTTGTGGGTGTCTAAAGAGTGATAAAACCTCCCCTGACTCCACTACTTTTCCTTGCTCCATGACAGCTACTTTGTGGCAAATTTTTCGGATAACATTCATCTCATGAGTAATCAAAACAATGGTTAAACCAAGTTTCTTATTGATATCTAGTAGTAAATCTAAGACTTCGTTAGTCGTTTGGGGATCAAGAGCACTTGTGGCCTCATCACATAATAAAATCTCAGGCTCATTAGCTAAAGCTCGTGCAATTCCTACACGTTGTTTTTGTCCACCGGATAATTCGCTTGGATAAGCATTTTCTCTGCCACTTAGTCCTACTAATTCAATTAGCTCTTGAGCACGTTTTTGTCGCTTTTCTTTTGGTACTTTACTTAATTCAAGTGGTAGCATAATGTTTTCCATAACAGTTCGTGACCATAATAAATTAAAATGTTGGAAAATCATGCCAATTTTTTTTCGAAACTCTCTTAATTCTTTACCCTTCAATTGACTGATGTTTTTATCATGAATAATCACTTCGCCTGTTGTCGGGGTTTCTAAATTGTTTAGTAGACGAATCAAAGAACTTTTCCCAGCTCCTGAGTAACCAATAATCCCATAAATCTCACCTGTTTCAATGGTTAAATCAACCTGATCAACTGCTAACACGTCTTTTTCTTTTGTTTGGTATTTTTTAGTTATATTCTGTAGTTTAATTAGACTCATTATTTTTCTCCTCGTTTCATTCACTAATCAGATGAAAACAAAAAAGCTTCCCTCCTCTATTTACTTTAATGAAAAAGTAAACAAAGGACGAAAGCATTAATCGTGTTACCACCTTTTTTTGTCATTGCCTCACAGCAATCACCTCACCCAGTACGCAAGAATAGTCTCTGAATACTGTTGTCCGGTAACGGGAACTCCCGAAAAAAGTTTGCACCATATGGCTCACTCTTTTTAGCTCAAAGGCCATTTTCTGTTTTCTCCCAGTTCCTCTTTCACACCATCCGAGGTCTCTTTAAACTTTCTTAAAACATACTTTCCTTCTCAACGCTTGTTTTATTAATTGAGTGTATATTAGCAAACAAAAAAATGTTTGTCAATACCCACGAAAAAGAATTGTGTCAGATTAATTTAGGTAAAATAAACTTATTTAAGTAAAAGATACTTAAATAAATCAAGTTTTGTGTTAAAATGAAAGCGTAGTGATTTTATCTATCAATCTTAAAATATAAAGGAGTTTTTTTAATGAATTTAGCTAAATATGTTGACCACACGCTACTAAAACCTGAGGCAACGAAAGAACAAATCAAAGTCTTATGTGAGGAAGCAAGTCAACATGACTTTGCCTCTGTTTGCGTTAATCCATACTGGGTAAGCTATGCCAGTGACTTATTAAGTGACTCTGATGTAAAAGTATGTACAGTAATTGGTTTCCCTCTTGGTGCCACATCTACTGCTACAAAATTCTTTGAAGCAAAAAATGCCATCGACAATGGTGCCAATGAAATCGATATGGTTATCAATGTTGGTGAATTAAAATCTAAAAATTACGATGCTGTTGAAGCAGATATTGCAGCTGTTGTGAAAGCAAGTCATCCAGAAGCAATTGTTAAAGTCATTATCGAAACATGCTTATTAACAAAAGAAGAAATCGTTAAAGCTTGCGAATTATCTGTTGCAGCTAGTGCTGACTTTGTTAAAACATCAACTGGTTTTTCAACAGGTGGCGCAACTGTTGAAGATGTTAAACTAATGAAAGAAACAGTTGGAGACAAAGCATTCGTTAAAGCCTCAGGTGGCGTTCGTTCACTAGAAGATGCTAAAAACATGATTGCAGCTGGTGCTGATCGTTTAGGAACAAGTTCTGGCGTTACTTTAGTTAGTGGCGAAGGCGAGTTCTCAGGTTATTAATCCATTAAAAAATCCCACTTCAGTCATAAAACAGACTGGAGTGGGATTTTTTTGACTCTATTTCAATACCAAGCTAATATTTATTTTTTAACAACTAGGGAGATGGCCTCTTGAATTTTTTCTTCTTTTTCTTCTTCGCTAATATCTTCCATAGCCAAGCATTCTTTCAAGTTATCTGCCACAATCACTCCAATAGCTCGGTCAATACTTGAGCGAATCGCTGATAATTGTGTCACGACTTCACGACAACTTTTGTCCTCATCAAGCATCTTTAAGACACCCCGAATTTGGCCTTCACTTCGCTTTAAGCGATTTTCAATTTTCTTTTTTGTTTCATCTGATCCAGACATTTACTTTCCCCCTAACACGATTAGATTGCCTGTTACTATTTTACCCGTTCACTGTTTGGTAAAGCAAATAAGAACCATCTAAATTTTTAATCTTGTATCCATATTGGGTTAACATTCTGGCTGCAATATAGCTTCTTTGACCACTGTGACAACTTAGAACAATCTCTTTGTCTTTAGGTAATTCAGTCATTCTCTCACGTAAGTCGTTTAGTGGTAAGTTAATAAATCCTGTAATATTTCCACGATTAAACTCCGCTTCAGTCCTAACATCAACTAATAAGGCACCAGATTCTCTGACACTATCTAACTCATGGAGTTGAATGTTTTCAGCAACACCCTCCATAATATTAAGAGCTGCATACCCTGCCATATTCACAACGTCTTTTGCTGAACCAAATGGTGGTGCGTAAGTTAACTCAAGCTCAGGTAAGTCTTCCACGCCTAATTGACCTTTAATAGCTGTTGCTAGAATATCAATTCGCTTGTCCACACCATCAGCTCCTACTGCTTGAGCTCCGTAAATCTCACCTGTTTTGGCATTAAATAATAGTTTCAAGAAGACCATTGATGCATTTGGGTAGTACCCCGCATGGTTTTTTCCATCAATGTGAACAATCGAAAACTCATACCCTAAATCAGTTAGCTGTTTTTCAGTTAAGCCTGTCGAAGCAATAGATTGATTAAAGACACGGACAATAGCTGTTCCGATGCTTCCTTTATTTTTACGATTCATTCCGGCAATAACGTCAGCTACTTGACGACCTTGACGATTGGCTGGTGACGCTAGTGCAATCATTGTGTCCTCATTAGTAATTTGATTGGTGACAATAATCGCATCTCCCACAGCGTAAATATCTTTAACAGATGTTTCATAGTTGTCATCAACTAAAATCCCCCCACGCATACCTAATTGAATACCCGCAGATTCTGCTAGGCCATTTTCAGGACGCACACCAACTGATAAAATCACCATATCTGTTTCAATGGTTTCACCTGTGTTAAGAATCAAGGTACGACCTTTATCAGTCATCTCAACCACACCTTTTTCCGTATAAACAGTTAATCCATTAGCCACTAATTCATTGTGAATAAAGGCTGCCATCTCTTCGTCCACGGTTGGTAATACATGCGAAGCCATTTCAACAATCGTTACTTCTAAACCTTTTTTAGCTAAATTTTCTGCCATTTCGAGCCCAATGAAACCAGCTCCTACAACAACGGCTTTTTTCGGTTGTTGTTCATCAAGAGTTGCCATAATTTGATCCACATCAGGCACATTTCTTAAAGTGAAAACATTCTCCGCTTCTTCTAAACCTTTCAACGGTGGTACAAATGGCTTCGCTCCTGGAGATAAAATAAGGTGGTCATAGCTTAACGCATAAGTTTCTTCTTTATGTTTAATAGTCACTTGTTTATTTGAAGCGTCGATTTTCGTTGCTTCAGAAAACGGACGAACATCTAAATTAAATCTGGCTTTTAATGATTCTGGTGTTTGGACTAATAACTGTTGTCTATCACTGATTTCACCAGATACATAGTAAGGTAACCCACAATTTGCAAATGAAACATAAGGTCCTTTTTCAATAATAATAATCTCTTGTTGTTCATCTAATCGTCTTAATCTTGTCGCTGCAGACATACCTCCTGCAACGCCACCAATAATAACTGTTCTTTTCATGACACTACCTGCCTTTTCTCAAAATAAGTTGTTTCAACATACTCAATATACCCCCTACCCTATAAAAAATAAAGTTAAATGCTCAAACAAATAGAGACTGACATTTTAGTCAGCCTCTATTTGTTTACATTTCTCTTAATCGTCGCCCTATCTCACTTAATTCTTGCTCTAACTTTAGCTTCTCGTCTTCTGTGAGACTAAAGGATAATTGGGATAATATCGTTGTTTTTCTCATTTCCAATACCCATTTATCTTCTTTTTTCGTATCGCGTTTCTTTTGCTTTGGTTTGTCCTTAGCATTGATTAATTGTTTACCTTTAATCTCAATGACTTCTTCTGCCACATGTTTGACAAAATAAGGGTCATGACTAACTAAGATGATGGTTCCTTGATATGCTTTTAACGACTCTTCTAATACTTCAAGAGAATCAATGTCTAGATGGTTTGTTGGTTCATCTAAAATTAAGACATTGCTCTCACCTAGAATCATTTTAGCAATCGCAACTTTAGTTCTTTCTCCACCACTTAATACCTTAACGGGTTTAGTCACACTATTTCCTCTAAAAAGTAAGTGAGCGAGCAAGTCTCTAGCAACTTGCTGGTCATGAATTGATGTGCTCTGAACGTTTTCTAGCAAACTTTTATCTTCTTCTAGTTGATTAAAAGACTGACTAAAATAGGCAAATTTGGCTTTTTGACTGATAACTAACTGACTATCCTTAGCTAAAATAGCTTGTAGTAAAGTCGTTTTCCCTGAACCATTTTTACCAATCAACGCCGTTCTTTTTCCTGTTTTAATTTGTAGTTGTGCCTCTTTTAACAGGACTTTCTCACCTGCTGAAAGGTTAAATCTATCACTCTCAATCACTAGTTGCTTGTGTATTTGTTGCCCCTCTGAAAAAGGAATGACCAACTCTTTTTGTTTCCAAGGTTTTTCTACCACTTCTAATTGATTAAGCCTAGTTTCCATCGTTTCGGCTTGTTTTGAAATCGTCCCTTGCGCTAGCGTTCCTTTGCCTCTGGTATGAAGCCGAGCTTCTGAATTACCCATACGTTTTGGGGCTTTTCTGATACCTGCACTCTTGTCATGAAGGTCATTAATTGATTTACTTAATCGTGCTCTTTCTTTAGTGTAGGCATCGTATTTTCTACCCTGTTCTTTTTCTTCAATTTCTTTTTGACCCAAATAATTATCATAATTACCAGGATAACGAGTGACTTTTCCTTCGCTGATTTCAATGATTTCTTCACACATTTTATTTAGGAAATCACGGTCATGTGAGACCATTAGTAAGGTCCCATTGTACTGTTTCAATGCCTTCATTAGATATTTTCTACCCTCTAAGTCTAAGTGATTAGTTGGTTCATCTGCTAAGATAATACTCGCGTCTTGACGGACACTTTGGCGTATTTTTTCTTTTGTCTGCTCACCACCACTTTTTGTGTCACTAGCTGATATAAATTGATCAATAACTGCGACTTCTCCTTGGTAATTAATTGAGCCTTCCTCAACTGGCAATACCCCTTCAATTAGTTTTAAGAGAGTTGTTTTACCACTTCCATTTTTTCCAACAATCCCAATTCTTCCTCTTGCAGGAATCACTAAGTCAGGTATATCTAACAATAATCTTTCTCCAATGTAGTACTTTACTTGTTCGAATTTAATAAACATAAAAAAACATCCTTTCGCATGGGAATGGATGTTGGTCTTTTGATATACTCAAAATAAGCCACAGAAATAAACTAAGTTATTTCTTGGTTCAACTGTTGTATAGGTAAATTTAGACACACTCATCCACTCGTCATTTTTAATTTGATTAAAAAAATTAGTTAGCGAATGAATTTAACATAGTCTTAATTACCTATCCCTTTCTTATAATTATCCTCATAGTAACAAACTTATTCTTCAATTTCAATCATATTCCCTTGATTCGTTCTGTTTATTTGTTAAAATAAGAATGTTAAACATATGCACGCACGTGAAGAAAGGATGTACATAAATGTCTTCATTTACATCAAGAGCTGAAGAACGCCATTATTTCGAAACTCAGGTTTCAGAAAGCGAATTCTTAGAATGGTATAAACAACAGCATTTTCCAACTCAAGATATGCCATCGGTGACCGTCGATATGGTTTTATTTTGTTACAATAAAGAAAACGAGGATTTAAAAGTTCTCTTAATTAAACGTAAAACCCACCCTTTTCAAAATTCTTGGGCGTTACCTGGGGGATTTGTTAGAAACGGTGAAGCAACCTCAGATAGTTGTATTAGAGAAACCAAAGAAGAAACCAATGTCTCTATTACTCATGACCATGTGGAACAACTCCATACCTTTAGTACCCCAAACAGGGACCCTCGTGGTTGGGTGATTACGGTGAGTTATTTAGCCTTTATTGGTGAAGAACCTCTAAAAGCAGGAGATCAAGCAACAGATGCTTCTTGGTTCTCAATTAAGCGAACAGATGAATTACTACACTTGACAGCTCCTGAAGAACAAGGTGAAATTATTCTTAATCTTGAAACAGGTGAATCATTAGGAAGCGAGAGTTTGGCCTTTGACCACTCGCAAATTATTATTAAAGCTTTTAACCGCGTATGCAATAAAATGTACCACGAGCCTCAAGTCTTGCGTGTTTTAGGTAATGAGTTTACAATTACAGAAGCAAGAAAAGTTTACGCAAAATTTTTAGGGGTAGACTACCGTGAGATTGATCATTCTAACTTTAAGAAGGCTATGCTGCCTTACTTTAAAGAAATCGGTGAAAAACCCATGGGTGTTGGTCGACCTTCAAAAATCTACGAATTACATTTTTAATTCTAATATCAGAGGCGATCTATTATGAAAAAAATTGTTTCTACTGCAGATGGGTCACATATTTTCTATCGAACTATTGGCCAAGGACCTCCACTATTTTTCATTCATGGAAATAGCGGCAGTCATGGGTATTTTAAAAAGCAAATTGACTTTTTTAAAGACCGTTTTCAATTAATTTTAATGGATACAAGAGACCACGGCTATTCTGGTAATAAAAAAGAACATTTAAGTTTTGAGCAAATCGTTTCAGACATGAATGTTATTTTAACTCATGAGAAGATTGAGCATATTTCACTCTTTGGCTTTAGTGACGGAGCAAATATTGCTTTAACCTTTGCGTCTCAATTTCAACAAAAAGTCTCACAAATGATTTTAGTATCACCTAATATTACTTTCAATCAACTAAAACCAATGCAACAATTTATTTCTAATAAATTACACTGGGCAGCAAAATACATTCTACGGTCTAAAAAGAAAGAACGTGTGTTACAACTGGCCAGAGAAGATTTGCCTATCTCAGAGGATAAAATGAACAGTTTGATGATACCTACTTTGGTTGTCATCGGTGACCACGATATTGTGTCACCTGATAAAATGGCTTCATTTGTTAAGCATCTCCCACTAGGTAATCTATCAGTAATCAAGCGCTGTGGCCATTCAGTGCCTCGTATTAAAGCAACTGAATTAAACCAATTAAGCTTAGATTTTTTAGAGAAACATAACAATTAAAAAAATCACGGAAAACGATTGACGTTTTCCGTGATTTTTTATTGATTTGGCTTTTTAGCTACAAACAGAAATCGATGTTCCTGGTTGTAAATGAAACCTTGTCTCTTTAATTCTTCTAGTAAAAACAATAATTCATCAAAATGAGTGTTTACTTCAAAATCAGGAAATTCCCACGAGATAGTTCGGACATAATAAATCAAGGCATCCATACTAAAAAATTTTTGAGCAGGGTACTCTTCAAATTCTGCTAACACTTCAAATCCAAGTAACATAAGTTCCTTCTTGACTGAGGAAAGATGGAGAGAAAAGTCTTTCTTGCTAAAATTAGGAATTAATCTTGATGCTAAATTAACCCCGTTTAAATCCCCAACCTGTTGAGAGATGAATATCCCTCCTGGTTTTAATACTCTTTTCACTTCGTTTAAATCAAAAGACTCATGGGAGTTCAATACAATATCAAATGAGTTATCAAGATAATCTAATTGATCATCTTCTTTGACAAATTTGATGGTAATCTCATTTTCCGACCATTTATTTAAAAGTAAATGGTAGTTAGTTTCCCACCCTTCAGTAACTGAGGTAAAAGATTCAGGGTGTTGGAAGCTTTCTAATAATTCACCTCCACCTGTTCCCATATCTAAAAGGGACATGTCTTTAGTCAAATACTGATTAACAATTCTTTCATAAGACCAAGAAAGTTCCTCTTGCCAAAAGTCCTCATAGATACTTGAAAAATCCCAGCCCTCAAAAGATTTTTGTCTTTCTTGGCTTTTTAACCACTCTTTTTTTAATTGTTCGTTTGTCATTTTAATTAGCTCCTATTCATCTCTTATCATCATGAGACTGATATAGCTAATTTGATAGGAATACAACCATCTTGATACAGCGCCTATCAATCATCAGCTATATCAAGAAGCTACCTCGAAAAATCACCATTAGGCTCTCCCCTTTAATCATATCTACTAATAAGTGTATACAGTATGGTGCTCAATTTCTTTTGCCACGTCAGCTATCATTTCCTCTTTGACTTCTTCACTCCAGTCAAAGTAGCCAGCCATATAATCAATCACACCATCTTTAACTTCAAGACATTTATCAATGTTAAACAACATCATACTACTACGTCGCAATAAGAAGTCAATAGGATGAATCACCATCTCTTCTTCTAATCCATAACGCAACATCGCATAAGTCATGTCATCTAATCCCGTTTGATTGTCTTCCATTAAGTAATCATATACACGCTCAACATTGCTTCCATAACGATGTGTTAACTTCTCTGCCACATCTTCTTCTAAATTAAAGTTATCCGTCCCGATACGAATTCCTTTAGTAATAAATCGATCAAACCCTTCACTTCCGCCTACATCGCCACCAGAAAGTACTTGTTCTTTTGTTTGACAAGGAACAAAAGTTGCTTCAAAATCATGATCCATGTCTTTTAAGACTTTATTCACTATTTCTTCTGCCATTTTGCGGTAACCCGTCAGTTTCCCGCCAGCAATCGAATAAAGGCCTCTTTCAGATACAAAAATTTCATCTCGTCTTGAGATTTCTGATGGGTCCTTTCCTTCTTCATGAATCAAAGGTCTAACTCCTGCCCATGCTGATTCTACGTCTTCTAAAGTAATCGGACTAATGTCAAACATTTGATTGATACCATTGATTATATAAAGCACATCTTCGCGCTTAATTTCTGGTTCTGCTGGATTTTTTTCATAAAAAGTATCCGTTGTACCAATATAAACTTTACCTTCTCTTGGAATAGCAAACATCATACGGCCATCATTAAAAGGTGTATCAAAATAAATGGAATTGCTAATTGGGAATTTAGCCCCGTCAACTACCACGTGAACTCCTTTTGTTAAATGAAGGTATTTACCTTTCTTAGAGTTATCCATCTCTCTAATTTTGTCTACCCAAGGACCTGCCGCATTAACAACACGTTTTGCGTAAATCGTATATTCTTTGCGATTAATCATGTCCATCACAGCGACACCGATTATTTTTCCTGTTTCATTGCTATATAATAATTTAGTTACCTTAGCATAGTTAGCAACCAAGCTTCCTTTTTCACTTGCTTTTTTGATTGTTTCAAGAGTCAAGCGACTGTCGTCTGTCCGATACTCCACATAAACTCCTGTTCCTTTTAAGCCAGCTTTTTTCAAGTATGGTTCCCTTTGAAGCGAGTCTTCTGGACTTAACATGAACTTACGCTCATCTTTCTTCACTCGTGCCAAACGGTCGTAAATTTCAAGTCCTACAGAAGTTGTGAAAGAACCATAAGTTCCTTTTGAATAAAAAGGTAAGACCATTTTTAGTGGAGTTGTAACGTGAGGCGCATTTTCATAAACAACTGCACGTTCTTGTCC
The DNA here is from genome assembly GCF_017316185.1 of Candidatus Vagococcus giribetii. Taxonomy (GTDB): domain Bacteria; phylum Bacillota; class Bacilli; order Lactobacillales; family Vagococcaceae; genus Vagococcus; species Vagococcus giribetii. Next base: position 136,354 of record NZ_JAFLVX010000011.1, read on the forward strand.
TACTTCTGCCACAGTCTTCACATCAAATTGAGCTAAATAGCGTAAGCCACCATGTACTAATTTCGTTGAACGGCTTGACGTTCCTGAAGAAAAATCTCTCATTTCGACTAGCCCCATGTTTAATTGGCGAAGTGTGCCGTCTAAAGCGATTCCTGCTCCGGTAATGCCTCCACCAATAACTAAAACATCTAATTCTTTTTCTGACATTGCTTCTAGATTTTTTATTCTCTCTTTATTTGAAAATAACACGAAATCTCCTCCTAGACGTTTTTTTATTACAAGCGTTTACTTCTATTATTTTACCACATTTTATAAACTTATGGTTCTTTTTTTACTCTAGAGTTTACAAAACAGATAGATGTGATAGCATAAAGATAGAGATATACCATTTACGGGGAGGGGATTTTTTTGGACTGGTCCATCTTAATACAAATCTTTTTTATTAATTTTTCTTACGTTACCTTAAATACATTACGCTTCATGTTAACCATGAAAGGTTACCGATTAGTTGCACCACTTGTGAGTATGGTTGAGATTACGATTTATATCGTAGGGCTGTCTCTTGTGCTAGATCACATAGATAGTCCAATTAACATTTTTGTTTACGCACTGGGCTATGCGGTTGGAATAAGTGTGGGAATTCGGATTGAGGATTATCTAGCGCTTGGCTACATCATGGTTACCGTGATTCTGCCTCATGATGACTTAAAATCAAATCTTGCTTCAACTATCAGAGAAGCCGGTTACGGTGTGACTCAAAGTTACGGTGAGGGTCGTGATGGTGAACGTGTGATTTTAGAAATTTTGTCCTCACGTAAAAGCGAGAGAGCTCTCTATCGGCTGATTAAAGAACTAGATGAGAGAGCATTTATTATTTCCCATGAACCAAAATATATTTCTGGTGGTTTTTGGTCAAAAAAATTAAAAAAGAATCCATCAGTTAAATAACACTATTTTTTGTCATCTAAATAACAAAAGGACTGTCGTATAAGCGATTACTTACACGACAGTCCTTTATTCTATTCATTGACAGTTACTCTTCTTTATTGCCAACTTTATTTTTATTTCCTCGATACATTAAGAATCCTCCACCAACAACCACAACACCAATCACGATTGCAATGGCAGTATTATTGTTAGAAGATGCTTCTTTTTGTCCTGCTTTTTCTCCTACTGCTTTTGTACTATCAGCAAACAACGCATTGGTTACATAACGGTAATCGTCTTGTTGATGCGCTTTGTTTGTAATTGAGTTCGCAAAAACTAGTAAGTTCACTTTATCTTTTTGATAAGAAACGACTTGCGTTGAACCTTTGTATTTTTCAATATGTTCTTTAGACATAAAGCCTTCAATCAAGTCATCTTTAGTGGTTTTCACTAATATCTTAGCTCCTTCAGGCACTTTAGAAATCATATTACCACCAAAACCATACATAATCGTATCATCTACTTGTTTGTACTTATCAGTCACAGGGCTCTTTTCTTCATAAACAACTGTTGTTAACGCGTCGTATTCAAAATCTTCATTACGGTCAAATTCAAACCCTAAGTTTAGTTCTTTGACACTACCAATAGCATCAGATCCATGAGCAATATACGGTTTACCTGCTAATACAGCTTTTTGTTCTTTTTCATTTAAAGCTTGGTTACCCACAATCACATCAGCTTTTTCCAAATCATCAGTCAAATCAAAGTTGAGTTGTTGACCATACACAAAGTAATCCCAATTTAAGTTTGTATTTAATCGGTTAAAGTAACCATCATAACCAAATGGCTCCTCAGTGCCTTCCTTCACCATAAATTCTTCAACTCTACCCGGAATATAAAGCGTAGGTGATTTAGTGATTTCATTTACTTTTGGTTCCTCTTCGATTTTAGTAACTTGTAAAATATATTTATCCTTAACTTTGTCTAATCCTTTTTCTGTAATTAAGAAGTCTCCTGTGTAGTCGCCCTCTTCAATCATGCTAACAGTTTCTTTTGCTTTTAATAATTCATTAACCGCAGAAACAGCTGCTAGAGAGTTATTAGATAAAACCACTTGTTTTCCTTTTCCAACCACTTCTGTTGTCAGAGGCTCGAAGGTTTCGATTGCTTTTAACTCTTCTTTTTTGAAGGCTCCTGGCTCTGTAATCACGTCCATTGAAAAACCACGTAAATCAGAAAAGGCTGTTAATGGTTCTGAGTATAGAGATGTCCAGCTATCAATCACAATATTGTCATAAAGAACAGCATTTGCCATATTTCTTTTAGCTTGGTGCATATCCACTACAAGAGTGCCTTCTGGATAAGTTACGTCTTTAATTTTTGTTTCTTTGCTTAATGTCGACACAATGACATCATTTCTCATTAAATAAGTAACAATCTCAGAAGTCGCTTCTTTATTAAACTGTTTGTCATTTTCCATTGGAATCACATAATACTCTGGGAAGAAGTTATTGTTTTCTTTGTGTTTTTCACGGAAAACATCTGCTTCTTTTCCAATTTCATCTTTTTGACTAACATAATACGGACGGATTGCTTCAGCATCTTCATTTTTCATACCACGAACCCAACCCTTTAGTTGGTTTGAATAAATCGCTTGTTTGTTGTCGCCAACGTATTTCCCGTTATTAACCAAGGCATATTTAACAGCTTGCGTGGCATCTTCGTTACCGACTGGCACTTCAACTGTATAAGCAAGTGTGCCGTGTAAGAATGAATATTGAGGAGTATAACTTGTTGACATATCATCAAAAGGTTCCCACTCAAACTCACCTTTATCATTTTTCTTCAAGTAATCTCTAGCAGGCATTTGGAAACTATTAATAGATTTATTATTAACAATCGCTGTTGAACCAAATGCTTCCCCTTGTTGAATCGCATTTTCAATAAACAAATCATATTCAACGTTAGGATCATGAGTTGGAGAACATGGCTCTACTTGGAATTGACTGTAAAATCCGTGAATCTCATATAAGTTTACAGGATTCCAATGAGCAATCATTTCTGTCATTGCTTGAGTTTCAGCTTGAGTTTGGTAAGTATTGTCTCGATTTAAGTCAAAACCGTTACCATTAGTTCTTACATTAGCAGCATGGGCATCTACGTTTTCAGATGGCACTAAAATAAAGAACACATCTTCTAACATATCTTTCACATCAACTGATGTGTCTTTAATGTTGTAAAACTTATTCATCTGCTCGTCACTTAAGTCAGCTGCTGCATCTGTATCTCCTGGGTATTCTTTACTTTCAACCCCATCACGAATATAGCCGACACCTGTTACTTGGTCTTTGACAAGTTCAGACCATTTAATACCACGTTCTTCTTTTTCTTTTTCAACTTGTTTTTTACCTTCTTCAGTCATTGAATCAATCACGCGGTAAGGAATGCTACCATCGGCATTATCTACAAGTGCTTTAGTAAATTCCATCACTGAATCCACACCAGGGTTTTCATCTGAGTGAATATTACTATAGACAATTGGTACTTTATAATCTAGTTTACCTGATTCAACTTCTTTTAATACGCCTTCTGGGTCTTTCATAGCACGTTCATTTAGTTTTTCGTAGTCTTCTAAGACTTGCTTGTTACTAGCTACAAATAAGGCTTGCATTGGTCGACCATTTGAAGACTTACCAAATTCTTTGACTTCAGCATAAATCCCTTTTTCGTTCGCAGTTTTAGCAAAATCAACTAAAGACTCATCAATTACCGAATATAAATGATAGTTATCATATGGTTTCACTTCAACTTCTGTTTTAGCCACGACTTTGTCTTTATCCATCATCTCTAATTGATACTCACCTGTAAAATCACTAATTGAATTACGGACTTGAGCTCTTGCTCGTCCATCAATTCCATTAACTCCATACATATATTCGTTGTTGAAGGTTAAAACTATTTTTTCACCCTTCACTTCTGTTTTAATATCTTTAAAAAATGGTGCTTCCGGGTAGCTCACTTCTTCACTAACAGTACTAGGAAATGTCTTCCATTCTTTTAAGTCGTCCCCTTTATATTGATAAGGAAAATCTTTTTCATCCATTTTTCCTTTTTCTCTGGTTAATTTCCAAGTCACGTTTTTAGCCATATCTTCTAGCTCTTTAGTTGATTTACCTGGCAGATCAACCACAGCTTCAAAAGAGCGTTTGTCTGTTAATGAAATAATATTTGGTTCCTTGTTATTTTGATTGTTAAATGTGATTGTCTCACCCTCAGCCATTGCTACAGCTGATCCTATGCCTAGTGCCCCTACACAAATTAGTAACCCTTTTAGTACCCGACGTCTAGAAAAATCCATCATTCTTCTTCTCCTCCTTAAAATTTAGCAATCCTCTCCATACGTGAACACAGTGTCAATGTAACTTTTCCCCTCCCTATTTCTTACTAATAATCAAAACGTCTAACATAACTAGTTTATCACTTAACATGAAACCGTTTACATATAAAATGTAATTATCTCACAAACTTTAATAAAAGACACTTCGTTATCTAATTCACTTATTATTATGTGTTATTAACCTCTTTTGTCATACCATCAAACTAGCATTATTAGTGTCTTTCTCTCTTTGTTATATAATAATAGTTATGTTTAGTAGGTTCGTGTATAATAAAGAAAGAAAATAACAATTGATAAGGAGGCTTCACATGATAAATAAATGGCAAAGACTTTCTTCTAATGATAAGAAAAAAATCTACACTGTTATTGTTTTGATTCTTTTTACGGGCCTTTGGACCTTTTATTTAAATTCGTTCTCGTCCTTTATGGTTTACTTATCTTTTATTTTAATTATTTATCCTACCCAGAATTCTTTCCAGAAGAAACAGCTTAAAGATATTCATCAGATGTGGGAGCTTTCAGAGGAGCTACAGGTCTCTATCGAAACCTTAAGTCGCATTTCAGAGATTGGAATACTCGATTTAAAAGCGACTAAACAAGAAGGCAGTGGTATCTATATTCCTCCTCGTAAAAAAATATTAAAAACCTTAGATTACTTAAATCAATTGAAAGAAAAAAAGGATGACCACTAAGTCATCCTTTTTTTAGATTGTTTTACTATGTTCTTCAATAAGTTGAGCTGACTCTTCAATGGATTTATTCTCCACATTAATAATCGTAGCTCCTAACTTTTCATAAAGATTTTGTGAGTATTTTAGTTCTTCTTTAATTCGGTCTAGTGACACATAAGATGAACTACCTGTTAAACCTAATGAAACTAAACGAGACTGACGTACTTTTCGAATGTACTCAGGATCAGCTGTTAAACCAATAATACGTTTTGAATCAATTTGGAATAATTCTTTAGGTACAGGTACTTCTGGAATTAAAGGTAAATTAGATACTTTGTAAGATCTGTTAGCCAAGTACATACTTAAAGGTGTCTTAGATGTTCTTGAAATACCTAGAATAACTAAATCAGATTTAGCAAACCCTTTTGGATCTTTTCCGTCATCATAACGTACTGAAAACTCAATGGCTTCCACACGATTAAAGTAATCTTCATCCATTAAATAAAGAGAACCGCTCTGATAAGAAGGAACCATTTGAGTTCTTTCTGAAACAATTTTAACTAGTGGTGACATGTAGTCCACATACTCTAATCCTGTTCGTTGTGAAAAATCACGACACAATTCATTTAGCTCTTCATTAACTAAAGTCGTTACAACAATCGCTTTTTCTTGTAAGGCATCTGATAAAATATTGGTTAAAACTTCTTTTGAATCCACAAACGGAAATTTCTTTATTTCATAGTTATTCAAGTCTGGAAACTGTGCCAAGACAGCGTTAATCACTCTTTGTGCGGTTTCTCCTATTGAGTCTGATACAACAAATAGTCTAACTTGTCGGTAATGTCTTTCTCTTAATTTGTTCATTTGTTTCCTTCGCTCCCCATTTTAATAAAGTGTTCCATAATGCGTGTTTTAGAAATTTTACCAATTACTTTTTTTGAGCCTTTGCTCTCAACCACTGGTAAGGAATCCACTTCATGTTTTGTCAATAATTTACCTGCTTCTAGGACTGTCATTTCTGGATAGGCCACAAAAATATTTGGCATTCTCGTCATGATAATCGCCACAGATAATTCATTTCCTTGATTGTTTAATAAACTTCTTAATAAATCTTTTCTTGAAACTAGTCCAATTAAATCACCAGTTTCTTCATCTGTCACATATAAAGAACCACTGTCATACATAAATAATGACGTTGTTGCGTCCCTCACAGTTGTATTTGGAAAGACAATGATACTAGAGGTCATTATCTCTCCAATCTTCGTTTCAAATAGTTGCTCATGAAGTAAGGGTTCAAATGAGAGCCCTGAGTAGATGTAGCCAACTTTAGGACGGGCGTCTAATACACCTGTCATGGTTAAGACAGCTAAATCACTTCTTAAGGTTGGCTTCGTTAAACCAAGAGCCTCAGCGATTTTATCTCCACTAATGGGTTCATTTGCTTTGACAATCTCAACGATTGTTTTTTGACGTTCACTTAACTCCATTTTTACCCCTCATTTTAACAGTTATTTTGATTGAATAGCGCTTTGTGCTGCTGCAATGTAAGCAACAGGGACACGATAAGGTGAACAAGATACATAATCTAAACCTAATTTATCAAAGAAGGCAATTGATTCTGGATCTCCACCTAGCTCACCACACACACCGATTTTCATTTTTGGTTTAATGGTTCTAGCTTTTTTAACAGCGATGCGAATTAACTCACCGACACCTTCTTCATCAATCGTTTGGAATGGATCCACTGGAAGGATACCATCTGTTATGTATTGATTGATGTATTTAGCGGCATCATCACGTGAAAATCCATAGGTCATTTGAGTTAAATCATTGGTACCAAAACTAAAGAAATCAGCGTCTTTCACTAATTCATCTGCAATCAGACAAGCCCGAGGTAATTCAATCATTGTCCCTAATGTATAAGCAATTGTTGCTTTTTCTTCTTCTAAAATATGTTGAATATGTTGGTTAATCTTTTCTTTTAGTATCGTTAACTCACCTGTCATACCTACCAATGGTATCATAATTTCAGGGTTAACGTCCAACTTCATTTCTCTTTGCAAGCTGATGGCACTTCTAATAATCGCTTCTGCTTGCATTAAGTATAATTCTGGATAGGTAATTGCTAAACGACAACCACGATGACCTAACATTGGGTTGATTTCATGTAACTCATTAATACGTTGTTGTAAAACTTCGTAACGAATATCCATCTCTTTTGCCACTCGTTCCACATCGGCCTGTTTACTTGGAACAAATTCATGTAATGGTGGGTCAAGTAGACGAACAACCACAGCTTTTTCTTGAGTTGTTGAAAAAATTGTTTTAAAATCTTCAATTTGATACTCTAAAATAGTTTCCAGTGCTTCTTTTCTAGCTAATGTGCTGTCAGATAAAATAAAACGTCGCATCTCAATTAAGCGTTCTGGTGCAAAGAACATGTGCTCAGTTCTGGCAAGTCCGATACCATTAGCATCAAATGCTATTCCTGTTTTGATATCATTCTCTGTTTCAGCATTCATTCTGATTTCTAAGCGAGCAAATTCTTTTGACCAAGCCATTATTTGTTCAAAGTATTCATTTTTTTCTGATAAAGTCAATTCCACATGTCCGACATAGATATCACCATTTGTCCCATCAACAGAAATCACATCCCCCTCTGTTAACGTTCCGTTAGGGTATTTCACCACTTTTAGGAATTCATCAATTTCTAGTTCACTACAACCTGCCACACAACATGTTCCCATACCACGAGCTACAACAGCTGCGTGAGATGTCATACCACCACGACTTGTCACAATAGCTTCACTAACAACCATACCACCAATATCTTCTGGAGATGTCTCTTGACGAACCAAGACAACTTTCTCTCCTCTATCAACCCATTCTTTAGCCGTTGCCGCATCAAAACAAATACGTCCTGTTGCTGATCCTGGACTTGCAGGTAGGCCAGCTTTTGAAACTAAGTCAGCTTCCTTTAAGGCTTCTTCTACAAATACTGGGTGAAGTAATTGATTCACTGATTGTGGATCTAAGCTCATAATGCCCTCTTCTTTTGTTTTCAAGCCTTCTTCTACTAAATCTACTGCAATTTTAAACGCAGAATGAGCTGTTCTCTTACCATTACGCGTTTGCAATAAGTACAATTTTTTGTTTTCAATCGTAAATTCAATATCTTGCATGTCACGGTAATGTTTTTCAAGTAACTCTGACATCTCTACAAATTGTTGGTAAACTTCTGGCATTGCTTCTTTTAAGTTAGCAATTGGTAATGGCGTTCTAATACCAGCAACAACGTCCTCACCTTGCGCATTAATTAAGTACTCACCAAACAGTTTATTTTCACCTGTAGATGGGTTTCTCGTAAAAGCAACTCCTGTACCACTTTGATTGCCACTATTACCAAAAACCATTAATTGAATATTAACAGCAGTTCCTAAATTATCAGGAATACGGTGTAATTGGCGATAAATTTTTGCTCGTTCATTGTTCCAAGAACTAAATACTGCCTCAACAGCTGCAAATAGTTGTTCTCTTGGGTCTTGTGGAAACTCTAATTTTTTAATTTCTAAGTAAATACGTTTATATTCAGTCACGATTTCTTTTAATTGTTCAGCTGTTAAATCTGAATCTACTAAAACACTGTGTTTTTGCTTGTAAAAATCTAAGTAGCCTTCGAAATGCGACGTATCAATACCAAATACAACGTCACCAAACATTTGTAATAAACGACGATAGCAGTCATAAGCAAAAGACTCATCTTGAGTAATAGTTGCTAAATGTTTTACATTTTCATCATTTAATCCTAAGTTTAAAACGGTATCCATCATACCAGGCATCGAGAACTTCGCTCCACTTCGCACTGACAATAACATGATATTTTCTGGGTCATCAAATGATTTTCCAGAGCTTAATTCTAGCTGTTCTAAATAGGTTTCAATCTCTTTTTTTAGCTCAGATGTAAAAGCTTGACCGTTGTTTAAATAGTCCATACAGGCTTCTGTCGAAATAGTAAAACCATCAGGAACTGGCAAACCAAGTCGCGTCATTTCTGCCAAATTTGCTCCTTTACCTCCTAAAATTTCTTTCATTTCTGCATTTCCTTCTTTAAAACGATACACACGCTTTGTCATGAATAGACCTCCAAATATCTTATTTAAGTATGATTCGATTATATATGACGTATTATATAATTTCAATAGAACATCTTATATCTTTTTATAAAACCTAACTTTTTTAAGGCAAAAAAATAAACTAAAAAGGTGATTAACCTCTTTAGTTTACAGTGTTCATAAAGCTTTTTTATTAAATAAAATAATTGTTAAAGTTTTTATTAAGATAACTAGACCAATTGTCACGGAAATGGTCATTTTTAAGTCATTAACTACTAGAGTCCCTTGTATCAAAGCTGTACTAGAGGTCCCTAAACTAATCGGATTGTACTTAACCACTTTGGGTATCATATTAAGAACGATCAATATGACATTAATACCTCCTACAAAGAGAAGGACAAAGTAATTAGTTCTAAAGAGGACAGAACCTAAACCAATCAATCCTATCAAGAACCACATAAATAACCATAAAATGCTTATTGCCATTACTAAGTTCGGAATAACCATTGGCTCAAAATAAATCCAACCATAGATACCCGTTAAAAGAATACTGCTAACATAAGCTAAGGTAAATACAAGTGTCTGGATAAAAGACTTAGCAACAACTATCTTCCATCTTGATAAGCCTTTAGTTACTAAAAGAGTTAATGTGCCTTTTGTGTATTCTGAGGTCAAGGTACCGCTAAACAAGATAACAGCAACAATCATACCAACTTGTCCAATGTTTTTAAAGAACTGAATCCATGCATCAATTAACGTTGGTGTTGGTATTGCTTTAGCAAACTCTTCTGATACAAAATTAGCAATAATTTCTGGTGTATATTTAGCGACAAATACATTCATTAAACCAAAAAGGGAGAATAAAATGACTAAGATCACTAAGCGATAACTTGCAATTGATTCTTGCCATTCTTTTTTTACAAATGCCATTAAACTTCTCATGAGACCACCTCGGTAAATATATCTTCTAAAGTTGGTTGATATATGGCTATTTTACGTGGATAAATCTTTTTCTCTAGTAAAAAAGCGTAGAGTTCAGCTTGTGTTGCTTCAATATCTGAAGACAATACAAAGCACTCTTTGTGCGTATCAATTACTTCCACATCAAATCGTGTCTTTAATTGATCCATCTCTTTTTGACTAGAGAGGACTAACTGAATTTTGTTAACTTGATAAGATTCTCTAAATTGTTCTGGTGTCACATCTAACTTAATATAACCTTCGTGAAGTAGTACAATGTGATCACAAATTTTTTCCACGTCAGACAACACATGAGTCGAAAAGATAACTGTAGTTTCTTCTTTAACTTGTTGAAGAATTGATAAAATCTCTTTTCTTCCAACAGGATCTAAGGCAGATGTTGGCTCATCACAAATCAACAATTTAGGTTTATTTAGAAGTGCTTGAGCAATACCTAATCGTTGCTTCATACCTCTGGAATAGGTTTTTATTTTTTTCTTATTGTTTTTTAGCCCAACCAGAACTAATAACTCTTCTATCCTTCCAGCCAGATCTGATTTTGGATAATTTGTCACGTTACCACATAAAGTTAGATAAGATGTAGCTGTCATAAAACCGTAGTATTCAGGGACATCAGGTAAATAGCCTATCCACTGATTGGTTTGATTTTCCCCATACGTGACTTCTTCACCACATACTTTGATCTGACCTTCATCTTGTTTTAAGAGCCCCACAATCATCTTCATTAGGGTTGTTTTACCTGCACCATTTTGTCCTATAAAGCCGAGGACACTGTTTTCAGCCACCTCAAAACTAACTCCTTTTAACACTTCTTGAGAACCAAATGCTTTTTTTATTTGATTCACTTGTAACACGCTCATTCATGGTCCCCTCTTTCTAATATTAAGTAGGCAATTGGGCCAAATAATTGTAAAAACATCACAATTAATACCCACATTGGTTTATTAAGATACTTGAACTGTTGTTGTTTGACTACTTTTAATAAAGCGTAGACCATCAATCCTAGCTGAATCAGGATAATTGGTAGCAAGATAGGTAATATTTCTTTAAATTGTGCCATTGTCATCGTATTCATGATTAATCACCTTTATTTTCTTTCAGTTGTTTGATAAGTTGTTCGTATCGTTGATTGCCTTGATAGGCTGTTACAATGCCAGGATGAGTCTCAAAAAATTGAATCAAACTTTCTTTAATGGTTTTTTCATCTCTTGGCATATTATTGTTAAAGTGAAGTTGTTCTTTCATCCAGTTCTCTAGTAAGTAAAAATAGTCATCTCCATGAAGCTCGATTGGAAAAACCTGTTTAACCATCAAATCAACAATTTCTTCCATCACATCTAGTGCTTCTTTGTACCTAAACTGTTGCGTGTAACCTAGAAAGACACTATTTAAAAAGGTTAATACAAGAAAAGGATGTAGTCTTTCTAGCTCAAAAGTACGCACTAATTCTCTAACCCGACGAATAATTTCATTAAACTTATCTGGCTGATTCACTTCATAAAGAAGTTCATCGCTACTAGTAATAATTAATGCCATTAGATACTGATACTGTGTAACTTGTAACACTTCCTGAGCTTTTCTAATATCTCCCTTAGCAGCATAGGCTTTTGAGAGGATTTGTTCTTCACCCATATAGATAGTCACATCGTAGTTAAGTAAGCTCAATGCTTCATCAATGTTCCCTGATTGTAGCTGACAAAATGCTTCTAAAATATTGGCTTGACTCATTAAACTAGCTTCTGTTGTTTCTTCTTTCACTCGTTTCGTCAGGTTGATTATATACTCATACATTTCTTGATGATGCATGGGATCAACGAGATGAAAATAATTAATTAATAACACTGCCATCTGAAGTAGGAATGGTTGACTTGCGTAGTATTTTTTCACAAGTTTTTCATAATCCTCAAACACAGTTTCAAAATCTTCACTCCCAAATCTGAGACTCAATTCGCTATAAATACTATTAATCTCTTGTTTTGTTAAGTTGGGTTGATAAGCCATTAGGGTATCAATTGTGATACTAAAAAAAGTGGCTAACTCTGGTAAGAGATAAATGTCTGGATAGGTTTGACCTGTCTCCCATTTAGACACTGAGGATTTGGACACACCCATTGCTGAGGCTAACTCTTCTTGAGTTAAGCCTTTTTCTTTTCGTTTTTGCTGAATCACTTGTCCCATATTAAATTGATTCATTCGTATCACCTCTTCTTGTCTCTATCATAAAGTGAAACATCAAAATACACAATGGATTTAAATACAACAAAAGTAGAAAAAGTTTCCTCTTACGATACTTTTGACCGAAAAAAACTGCACCTACTATTTAGGTACAGTTTTTTTACGTTTTTTCTTTTTTTGTTTTTGATAACTAGGCAACCTTAGGACTTGAATTAGATAACCAATGGAATAAATTAAAAGTGTTGCAATCAGATAGCTCCACCACAATACAATAAAATGCTTGTGAAATAATATAAGGCTTCCAACATAGAGAATCACTTGCAAACAACAACTAAGAAGCAAGATACGTTGAAAAGTTAAACCTTTTTGAGACGTCTTCCTTTTCCTTTTTCTCTTAGGTCGATACATTTGTTTATTTAAGACAGCAATTAAACTAAATGACAGTAAAGAAGCAAACACATAAGTTAGTATCACTAAAATACTATAGTCCACTAAGTTAATCTCTTGTTCAATGGTCATTAGTAAAATCAATGTGACAAATAAGGCTCCACCACTCAAAAAAATAAGGTTAGTTCCAAAGTAACGACATACGTAAACTGCTGTGTTTTTTGTCAGTCTAGTTGCTTTTTTGACTATCTTTTTTATAAATAAACTACTGGTAACTAATAATAGCCCCAGTACAAATAGGCCTAATAATATATAAACTAAATTGGTCACATGTATTCTTGTCACCAAATTCTCGTGAAATAACCGATTGATCATGCTCTCTTCCTCATGTTTCTGTTTTTATAGTGTTAGCGTACACTAATTCACTTCAAACAACAACACAAAAAAGAAGCTATGACTACTTTATGTCATAACTTCTCTCTATTTTAGACAAATTTCATTGTGTTACTTTCAACATCAAATTGTTTATCCACTAATCCTTCGAAGAATTCAGGTTCATGGGATACGACAATTAACGTACCCTCAAAGTCTTTTAATGCTCGCTTCAAGCCATCTTTTGTTCCTTGATCTAAATGGTTTGTTGGCTCGTCTAGGATTAAGAAGTTAGCTTTTTTCAAAGTCAACGCACAAAGTTTCACTTTAGTTTGTTCCCCACCACTTAATTGGTCTAACGCTTTCGTCACATTATCATCAACAATACCACTTCTTGATAAGTAACGACGAACTTCTTTATTGTTTAATTTAGGATAAATTTCTTTAATCCAATCAAAAGCAGATTGATGCGGATTATCCCACACTAAATCTTGAGAGAAGTAACTAATTTTCGCTTCTCTTGATAGTTCAATATCACCAGATATTACTGGAATCTCATTGATTAAGGTTTTTAGAAGAGTTGATTTACCAATTCCGTTAAAACCACTAATAGCAATTTTTTCTCCATTTTGGACCAATAAATTAATTGGTGGTAATAAAGCTTTTTTACCATAACCAATCTCTAATTGTTTCACTTCAACAACTAAATTCCCATGGGAAGCCACATAAGGAAAATGGAAGTGACCTGGTTTTGGTGCAACTGGTGGTGTTAAGCGGTCCATACGATTCAATTGTTTTTCACGACTTTTAGCCATGGCAGAACGACTTCCTGCTTTGTATTTTCTGATATACGTTTCTAAACGGTCAATCTCTTTTTGTTGCTTCTCAAACTCACGATGTAAGTGTTCTTGTTGCGCTTCTTTTTGCTTCATCGCTTTCTCAAAATTCCCCATGTATTTTGACAAGACTTGAAACTCAATGTCACAAATACAGTTCGTCACGCGATTAAGAAAATCACGGTCATGGGAAATAACAATATAGCTATCCTCTAATTGATTTAAGTAATCAGATAACCACTCAATGTGCTCAACATCAAGGTAGTTCGTTGGCTCATCTAAAAGGAAAACATCAGCTTTTTCAAGTAACAATTTAGCTAATGATACTTTAGAACGTTGTCCCCCACTTAAGGCATGAACTTCACGGTCAAGACCTAAGGCAGTAATCCCTAGACCAGTTGCTACTCGCTCAATTTCTGTTTCAATATTGTAAAAGTCATTATTTTCTAACACATCTTGGTACTGACCAATCTCTTCTAGTAACGCATCATCATAAGTTTCAGCATATTCCATATACAATTCCTGAATTTTATCGTTCATTTCGTATAAATGTTTAAAAGCACGCTTTAAGTAATCAAAAATTGTATCTCCATCATCGTATGTTAATTGTTGCTCTAAATACGAGATGCGTAAGTTATTTTGCCAAATAATTTGACCACTGTCTGGCAATATTTCTCCTTGAATCATTTTTAATAAGGTTGATTTTCCTGCTCCGTTTTTACCTGTTAAACCAAGATGCTCTCCTTTGTTTAAACGTAGGGAACTGTCTTTATATAAAACTTTATCTGGTAATTCATAATTTAAATCTGTAATGGTTAATATACTCATATTTACTCCTTCTTTCTACACATGAAAAGAGGTTAACCTAGAATAATGGTTAACCTCTCTATTTCTATCCTAGACGAAAATAGAGAAGGCAACTGAAACACTGACATACTTCAATCGCCCTCTCAACCTCACTACTAGAATAGAAGAAACACAAAATAAGACTAATCGACTAGTCTTTTTTTAGTAACCTATTCCTAATAGTGATGAAGAAATTTACTTTAAGCTCTGAACATATGCTTCATCTTTTTTCATTTGTTCAGAGCAAATTCGTCTAATCAAGACCATTTTACTCACCCTTAATTGTATTAAATGCAATATAACATACTAAAAAATCCACGTCAAACAGAATAAATCATGCGTAAACGCTTTCCTTCATTGCTAATTAAGAGAAAGTAAGTTACTATACTTTTTTAAGGAGGAATTGTTTTGATCGTACAAAAATTAAATCAACTTTTAGGGAAAAGAGTTGTTGAAATAATACTAATTACCATTGGCTCATTTATGGTAGCTGTTGGCTTTAATGCTTTTTTACTTCCTAATCGAATCGTTTCTGGCGGTATCAACGGCTTAACGATTATTTTACATGAAATGTTTAACTGGTCACCTAGTATTGTGCTCTATGTGGTCAACATCGTCTTACTGATTGCTTGCTTCCTAATTTTAGGCAAAGAAATTTTTATGAAGAGTATTTTAGGAAGTTTACTTG
The DNA here is from genome assembly GCF_017316185.1 of Candidatus Vagococcus giribetii. Lineage (GTDB taxonomy): Bacteria > Bacillota > Bacilli > Lactobacillales > Vagococcaceae > Vagococcus > Vagococcus giribetii. The sequence continues at coordinate 151,746 of NZ_JAFLVX010000011.1, forward strand.
TTCCTATGTTTATCTCATTACTGCACACACTAACACCTGCAACACACGAGCCTATTTTAGCTGCTATCTTTGGTGGTCTATGTATCGGGATTGGTGTAGGACTTGTATTTGTCGGAAATGGTTCTACAGGTGGAACGACTTTAATCGCTAAAATGATTCAAAAATTCACTAATATTAAACTAGGAATTTTAGTTGGTTTCTGTGATGGTTTAGTTATTTTATCTGCTTTATTCATCTTTGATATTCAACAAGTATTATATGCTTTAATTTCATTGTTTATTACAAGTCGTGTGGTAGATATGGTTCAAGTAGGTCCAGATTTATCTAAAAACCTATTTATCATCTCTCCCAAAAATGAACGAATCGCTGAATTACTAATGAAAGAACTTGACTCTGGTGTGACCTTCTTACCTGTTGAAGGTGGTCATCGTCTAGATCAAAAGAAAATGATTATGACAACAATTCGTGAAAGTAACTACACCAACATTAAACAAACTATTCTTGAAATCGACCCTGAAGCATTTATGGTTGTTTCAAGTGCGAATGAAGTTTACGGTAAAGGATTTACGTTATTTAGAGATTAAAAAAGAGAAAGATCATCACGATCTTTCTCTCAGATTGAAGACAAACTAGTTACTCATAAAGGGTAATTGGTTTGTTTTTTTGTATTTCATCATTAATTTTGATGAAAAATCAAAAATAGACAAAAAAATAGAGCCCTCCAGGTCTCTTGATTTTAGCATTTTTGCTAATTTTTTGATGTTGAGGCATGTAAAAGTAAGCCCAATTTTCATGTGCATTTTTTCTTTGCCAATTAAA
>NZ_JAFLVX010000012.1 GCF_017316185.1 Candidatus Vagococcus giribetii
AGATTTTTGGTCTAACTTTTGGGGGTCGCTTCAACAATACTTAGTCACACTCTTCTTTATTTGTTTTCAATATCTAGTAAAAACTGTTTAATGACTAAACCTTCATCTCTGCTTCCTGAATAACCGACTAATTGGTTGTTCTTCCCAATAACACGGTGACAGGGAATAATAATGGGCAGAGGATTTCTTTTGTTCGCTTGCCCAACTGCTTGCTGTGCTTTAGGTGAATCAATCATTTTTGCAACATCTTGGTAACTTACTACAGTTCCGTAGGGAATCTCTTGTAGTGCATGCCATACTTTTTGTTGAAATGCTGTACCAGTAGTCAAATGAATAGGAACTGTAAAAGAAACCAACTGGTTAGAAAAATAAGCTTGTAGTTCATTTTTAGCAAGAGTGAGATGAGCTTTAGCTTGTATCGACTCATTGTTTTCTTCCATGGGTTGTTCTTTTACATAATCAATGTGTGTAATACCTTTATCGTCAGCTATAATGACTAATTTAATCGGACCATATTCAACGTACATATTTTCACATCCTTATAGCAACATAATATCCGATTTTTGAAAGTTATGGTAGTATTAAATTGACCCTAAACATGGAAAGGTAAGAAGATATATATGAAGGAAACAATTCATTTTTTACATACAAACGATTTACATTCTCATTTTGAAAATTGGCCAAAAATTAGAAGACATCTTTCAGAAAGACAAGCGGCTTTATCTAAAGAAGGTATCAGCTATCTGACAGTTGATTTAGGTGATTTTATGGACCGTTTCCACCCCTTAACAGATGTGACTGATGGCAAAGCAAGTGTAGAGATTATGAATCAAGTGGTGTATGATTATGCAACCATCGGCAATAATGAAGGGATTACTAATAGTAAACATGAACTCAATCAGCTATATGAAGATGCTAATTTTACCGTTTTGTTAGCAAATTTAATCGATAAAGACACCATGTCTCGTCCTGATTGGGCTAAAAAGTATGCGATTAGTCAAACACCAGCTGGTACAAAAATTGGTTTGATTGGCTTAACAGCCCCAATCGAATTAACTTATGAGCCGTTTGGTTGGCACGCATTAGATCCCATTGAGTGTTTAAAAGAACTACTACCTGAGATGCAACAAACATGTGATATGATTGTGATTTTATCCCACTTAGGTTTACCAGATGATAAAGTACTGGCAGAAACATTTCCAGAAATTGATGTCATTATTGAATCCCATACTCATCACTTGTTTGAAAATGGTTTTGTATGGAATGAATGTTTATTTGCTGCTGCTGGACGCTTTGGAGAATACTCAGGAGAAGTGGCTCTAGAACTTGAAAATCATCGAATTATATCAAAAAAGGCTATAGCCATCAAAACGTCTGAGCTAGAAGAGAAGACCAGAGATCTTGTAGAAATTGCTAATTACAAACTTGAAGGAGAGACGCTTTTAAACAATCAAGTGGTTGGTTCTTTGCCTAAGACTTTAGAAAAAGAAACAACTCTGATGGAGATGACCTTAGAAGCCATTAAAGATTATGCCAAAGTAGATGTCTCTTTACTTAATACAGGGATTATTTTAACTGATTTATTAGCTGGAAATGTCACAAAAAAAGATTTACATGATTGTTTGCCTCATCCGATGAATTTAATTAAAGTAAGACTTATTGGTCGAGATGTGAAACGTTTAGTTTATGAAATAGAGAAAAACAGAGCCTTTTTATTTAGATTCCCTATTGTTGGAATGAAATTTAGAGGAAAATTCTTTGGAAAAATGTGTTATGATGGTCTTGCTTATGAAAAAGAGACTAAAAATGTTACTTGGTGTGGAAAAGAAATTGATGATGAGGCAGTTTATGAACTAGCCACAGTCGATCATTTATCTTTCTTACCGTTTTTCCCAACCTTTGAGATTGCAGGAGAAATTAACATTTTAAGCTCTGATTTTCTAAGAACTATCTTAGGAAGTTACATTGAAAAAAATGTTTAAAAGAAATCAGAGGTGTTAATATGACTGACAATAAAGAAAAAGTTGAAACAACTGAAGACCAAGAAGTAGAAGTAGAACAAGTCGATGAAGCATTGCAAGCTTTGTTAGATAGCTTTTCTCCTGAGCATTTCACACTAGGTCAAGGTACGTATAAATTAGTTAAAAATTACCGTGATGGGTTTGATTATGAAGCAACTATCAAGCGCTATAACGATGTATTAGAAAAATATGATTTTATCGTTGGTGATTGGGGCTATGATCAACTTCGATTAAAAGGATTCTTTTTAGATGACTTTAAGAGTGCTCCAATTGATGCGAAAATCAGTACATTAGAAGATTACTTATACGAGTATTGTAATTTTGGTTGTGCTTATTTTGTTATTCAACAAACTGGCGAATTTAAACGTAGAGGGCGTACATCTTCAGGCGGTAATGGTAAGAAAAATAATAAGCCTAAGAATAAACCATTCACTGAAGAAAAGAAATACCCACAAAATAAAAATAAGAAAAAGCCTAACTTTAAGAGTCGAAAGAATACCAATGCCCCTCAAAAAAAGACGCCAGTAAAACAAACGAAACAAGAAACTAGCCAAAAGTCAAATTCGGCAAGTGGAAAACATCAGTTTACAATTCGAAAAAAAGAGTCTGAGTAAGGAGCGACACGTGTGAGTTATAAAGGATATTTAATTGATTTAGATGGCACAATGTATCTCGGTAGTGAACCCATTGAAGCAGGTCGTCGATTTATTAATCGTCTTCAAGAAAACAATTTGCCTTTTCTATTTGTGACCAACAATACAACCAAAACACCAGGTCACGTGAAACAAGAATTAGCTGAAAAATTTGATATTCATGTTTCAGAACAATCAGTATATACTGCTACCTTAGCAACCGTTGACTACATGAAGGACATGAATTTAGGTAATAAAGTATATATTATTGGTGAATCAGGCTTAAAATCGGGTATTTTAGATGCAGGATTTGTCATGGACGAAGTGAATCCAGATTATGTGGTGGTTGGTTTGGATAAATCAATCGACTACGACAAATTAAAGATTGCCACACTTGCGATTCGCAAAGGCGCTCATTTTATTGGGACTAATCCAGATAAAAATTTACCAACTGATGAAGGATTAATTCCTGGAGCAGGTAGTTTTATTGGGTTACTTGAAATCGCAACTGGAGAAAAAGCGAAAATCATGGGCAAACCAGAAGCCATTATTATGGAAAAAGCCCTAGAAAAAATTAATTTAGACAAGCACGAAGCCATTATGGTTGGAGATAACTATGAAACAGATATTTGTGCGGGAATTAATAATGGAATCGATACTTTATTAGTATTAACTGGTTTTACTAAGAAAGAAGACGTGCCCAACTTACCAAAAGCACCAACTGTTGTGCTAGATTCTTTAGACGAGTGGTCTTTTAATCATGACTAATGTGAAGCAACTAGGAAAGGTGACTTGCGTTCTTTTGTTTTTACTTACTTTAGCCATTACCCTCACTATTAATGCGAGATGGCTATATGTTTTTGATATTAATCATCTGTCTATTTTAGATTATGTAGATGTGTCAAAAGGGGAGTTGCTAAGAAATTACGATGAGTTAATGAGATACTTAAACCTTTTTTGGATAAATCCATTACAGATGACAGATTTTCCTGTTTCAGAAAGCGGAGCCCTTCATTTCTTTGAGGTGAAGCGTTTATTCCAGTTAAATTATCTTGTTATGTTAGTGACCGTTATCCCGAGTATATGGATTCTATATAAAAGCTATAAAGAAGGCAGATTTTGGCAATTCATTCGTCCCTTTTCGTTTGTTTTAGCAGGATTAGCAGCGCTACTTATTTTTATGGCAGCAGCCTTTGATACATTTTTTATTAAATTCCATGAAGTCTTTTTCAACAATGACGCATGGATTTTTGATCCAAGGACAGATCCGATTATTATGGCATTGCCTCAGGATTATTTTATGCATTGTTTTGTGTTATTTTTTGTCTTTTTTGTTGGACTGATTGTATTAGTCATTCTTTTAGGAAAAAGACAATTAAAAATATTAAGAAAATAAAAAGATGAAGTGAACGTTTGAATTCGTTCCCTTCATCTTTTTTAATTTGGAATAGAGTGTGCTAAACGACTAGCCGCAGCTGCTGCAATAGCACCAACTAAATCATCAAGGAATGTATGAACTTTTTCTCCATCATGAGCATTTAGTTTAGCTAAAATACCAGGTTTTACCTTATCGATATAGCCATAGTTAGTGAATCCAATCGATCCATACACATTGACAATTCCTAATGCTAGGATTTCATCAATTCCGTAAAGGCCTTCATCTGTTTCAACAATTTCTTGAAGAGGTTGGAGTAGTTGACCTTGCTCAGCTAATATATCTAACTGAATCCCTGTAATGATGGCATTTTGTACTTCTCTTTTTTCTAAAACAGCTTCAACATTATCCAAACACTGTTGGTGTGTTAAGTCTTCCACATAGTCTTTTTGTAAAAAGAAAACTAAATCTGCAATATCATCTAATGTGACATCTCGTTCAAGAAGCAGTGATTTAGCGCTTTCTCTTAACGTTTCTTTTTTTACAATCATTTTTTCACCTTCTTAATAAAGTTTATTATACAAAAGTTGGTAAGAGAGTACAAGAATTATTATTGTTCGTATAAACTTGTACTATGCATTGGTTGGATGCGCTCTTTTGGATTTAAAAAGTGAATCGCGTTATTGACAGCAGTCGGAGCTTCTCCAAATCCTGTAGCGATTAGTTTTACTTTTCCGTCATAAGTGGTAATATCTCCAATTCCAAATACACCTGGAATAGAAGTAGATGTATCACTTGCTGTCACAATAGAAGAGCCTTTAAAAGTTAATGGCCATTTTTTGATAGGCCCAAGTGAAGAAGAGAAGCCGTAGTTGACAATTAAATGATCTAGAGAAACTGTCTCAATTAAATCTTCCTTTGGATTTTTCAGTGTTACGGATTCAAGTAAATCATTAGAATGATTCAATGCATCAATGACAAAAGGTGTTTTAATATGAATACTTGAGTCTTTTAATTGCTTCACACTATGTTCATGTGCTCTAAACTCAGGACGACGATGAACTAAGGTAACTGATTTGGCAATTGATTCAAGCATAAGGGCCCAGTCAACTGCTGAGTCACCACCACCACAAATGACCACATCTTGATTGGTAAAATCCTTCATGTTTTTAATGTAGTAATGAAGTTGTGTGCCTTCAAATAGCTCGTTGTCTGCTACATTAAGTCGTCTTGGTTGGAAGGATCCGTTTCCAGCAGCGATAATAATGGTTTTAGAGTAATGAATGTTTTTATCTGTTTCTATCTTAAATAAGTCATCTTCTTTATCAAAAGAAATCACTGTTTCTTCTAAAAAAATAGCGTGATTAAATGGTTGGATTTGCTCAACTAAATTATCGACTAAATCTTGAGCTTTAACTTTTGGGAACCCAGCAACATCATAAATAATTTTCTCTGGATAAAGTAAAGAGAGTTGTCCACCCAAATTAGGCAAGCTTTCAATTATTTTAGTTTTTGCTTGTCTCATTCCTGCATAAAAGGCAGCAAAAAGTCCAGCAGGACCACCACCAATTATGGTTATATCAAAAATATCTTGTGTCAATTGTATCTACTCCTTCAAATTAAATCTCATTGACTTAGTATAAATGACAACGAGAAAAATTGATATTTTTTTGATTAGTTAGTCTCTTAAAATTGACAAGTGACACCCTGTCACATATAATGACACTGTGTCATAATAAAGGAGGGTTGTCATGCCTACATCAACTTTTTTTAGATTAGATCAAGATAAACAAACAAAAATACTAAATGCTGCTAAAGAAGAATTTACTAAGGTTCCACTAGAAGAAGCATCTATCGCCAATATTGTTAAATCTGCTGAGATACCAAGGGGGAGTTTTTATCAATATTTTTCAGGTAAGGAAGATGTCTTTTATTATTTATTCGAACAAATCAGAAAAGAACCAGAAGAAACTTTTATCAGATTCTTAGAAGAAACCAAAGGAGATTTATTCCAAGCGTTTAATTATTTTTTTATTGATTTTTCAAAAGAGGTGCTTGAAGGAGAGAATCAGGATTTCTTTAAAAATATTTTTTTACATATGAATTATACGCGTACAAGCCAAATGATGATGACAGAAATGACTGAAGAAGAAAGACAAGCTCATGAGGAGCACATTAAGCGTCACCAAGGGTCCGATGATAACTATCAAAAAATCATCGATTTGATTGATAAAGATAAACTAACTATTGCGAGCCCAAGAGAGTTTAATATGCTATTTCACCAGTTATGGTCCATGCTTTTTCATACAATCAATGAAGGTTATCGTATGCGTCGACTCACTGGAAAAATAGATTTTGACGTATTAAAAGAAGATTATTATTTAAGAATAAGTTGGTTGCAACATGGTGTAGCCAAATAGGAATGGAGTGAGACGATGATAAAAATGTTTAAGAAAATGTCCTTATGGGCAGTGCTTGGTGCAGTCTTTTTCATGATTATTCAAATTATCAGTGATTTATACTTACCGACGCTTACATCTAACATCATTGATAAAGGTGTTACACAAGGAGACACTGAATATATCCTTCAAGTTGGGATGATGATGATTGGTGTGTCTTTAGTAGGTATTGTAGCATCTGTTTTTAATACCTTGATTGCCACAAGAGAGGGACAAAAATTAGGAAGACGATTACGTTCAGAAATTTATGAAAAAGTGTCTTATTCGTCAAATCAAGGGTTTGATAAAGTAGGAACAGCATCATTGATTACTAGAACAACTAACGATGTGAACCAAGTTCAAATGGTTACTCAGTTGTTTTTAAGATTAATGATTAATGCCCCTATTACTTTAATTGGAGCTAGTTTTTTAGCTTATATGAGAGACCCAGAATTAACAAAGATATTCATCTATATTATTCCTAGTTTGATTATTATTGTCGGGATTGTGATGTACTTAGCGATTCCACTATTTAAAGGACTACAAAAAAAGACTGATAAACTAAACTTAGTTTTTAGAGAAGGTCTAACAGGTGTTAGAGTTATTAGAGCCTTCAATCAAACTGGATTTGAGGAAAATCGTTTTGATGAAGCCAATAAAGACTATACGCAAACAGCTATTAAAGTAAATATTATTATGAGCTTCTTAATGCCAGTGATTACGTTAATTATTAGTATCACTAACGTTTCTATTATTTGGTACGGAGGTCATAATGTTGCTAACGGTACTTTAGAGGTTGGGAACATGATGGCTTTCATGACGTATGCCATGCAAATTTTAATGAGTTTCATGATGATGACTATGATTTTTGTATTAGTACCAAGAGCTCAAGCTTCAGCAGTTCGTATTAATGAAGTGCTAGATATGGAAAATGATATTAGTGATCCTGAAACACCACAACAATGGTCAAATCAAGCAAGCTTAGCCTTTAACAAGGTACTTTTTAGATACAAAGGAGCAGAAAATCCTGCGATTAATCAAGTTGACTTTGAAATGAAAAAAGGTGAAACATTAGCGATTATTGGTGGGACTGGTTCAGGAAAATCAACCTTAGTTAATTTGATTCCACGCTTTTTTGATATAGAAACAGGTGAGATTAGCTTGAATGGCCAAGATGTTCGTAAGGTACCTCAAAAAGACTTGCGCGATCGTATTGGTTTTGTCCCACAAAAAGCAGTTCTATTCACAGGGACTATTCGCTCAAATTTACTGTATGGTTACCCAGACGCCACTGAAGAAGATATGTGGAAAGCTTTAGAAATCGCTCAAGCGAAAAGCTTTGTGGAAGAGTTGTCTGATGGTTTAGATAGTAAAGTTGAACAAGGTGGAGACAACTTTTCAGGTGGTCAAAAACAACGATTATGTATTGCCAGAGCATTAATCAAACCAGCAGATGTGTATATTTTCGATGATTCTTTCTCTGCTCTTGATTTCAAAACAGATGCACTTCTTCGAAAAAAATTAAAAGAAGAAGTAACGGATGCAATGATTATCATTGTAGCTCAACGCATTAGTACTGTTGTTGAAGCAAATCAAATCATTGTGTTAGATGAAGGTAAAATGGTTGGTAAAGGAAGTCACCAAGAATTAAAAGAAACCAACGAAACGTATCAAGAGATTATGACATCTCAATTGAGAGAGGAGCAAATAGCATGAGTGGAAGACCAGGACATGGACCAGGGCATGGGAAAAAAGACAAACCTAAAAACTTTGGTAAAACCTTAAAACGTTTGTTAAGTTATATGTCAGGGAAAGTTTACTTAATTTTATTAGTATTCATTCTTGCTATTACTTCAACTGTTTTTCAAATTAGAACGCCTAAGATTTTAGGGGAAGCTACCACTGAAATTTTTAAAGGCTTAATGATAGCCAAAGAACAAATGAAACAAGGCCTAAAAGTCGATAAGATGCCAATTGATTTTGATAAAATTGCCACAATTATTATGATTGTGTTAGCGATGTATGTTGCATCAGCTATTTTCAGTTTTATCCAACAGGTTATTATGACTAAGGTGTCTCAACAAACTGTTTATAACTTAAGAAAAGAATTAAAAGATAAGATGGGCAGAGTGCCGATTTCTTACTACGATACTCATTCAAACGGGGACATTATGTCTCGTGCTATTAATGATATGGATAATATTTCAGGCACATTGCAACAAAGTTTAACTCAAATGGTAACCAGTATTGTGATGTTCTTTGGTGTATTATTCATGATGCTAACTATTAGTTGGAAATTAACTTTAGTAGCATTCATCACTGTGCCATTAAGTTTAATTGTTACGATAATTATTGCACCAAAATCTCAACGTTATTTTGCTAAACAACAAAAAACATTAGGTTTACTGAATAATCAAATTGAAGAAACATATGGTGCTCATACAGTTGTTAAAAGTTTTAATCATGAAGAAGAAAACATTAAGATGTTCCAAGAAAAAAATGAAGAATTATTTCATTCAAGTTGGAAAGCTCAATTTATTTCTTCAATGATTATGCCTTTAATGAACTTTATTAAGAATATTAGTTATGTTTTTGTCGCTGTGATTGGTGGTCTACAAGTTGCTAATGGACAAATCACGATTGGTAACGTTCAAGCATTCATGCAATATACGAATCAATTTGCTCAACCATTAAGTCAAATGGCTAACTTAATTAATACAATCCAAGCAACGATTGCTTCTGCTGAACGTATTTTTGAAATTTTGGATGAAATTGAAATGACTAATGAAACAGTAGAAGTTCCAGAGTCTATTTCAACCGCGTCTCAAGTGTCATTTAATCATGTGGCATTTGGTTACGCTGAAGATGACTTACTAATGACTGATTTCAACTTAGACGTGGAAAAAGGCCAAAAAGTAGCCATTGTAGGTCCAACAGGTGCAGGAAAAACAACACTAATCAATTTATTAGAACGTTTCTACGATGTCTCTGGAGGTCATATTCTATATAAAAACCAAGATATTCGAAATATGGATCGTGAAACATTGAGATCTGATTTTTCAATGGTTCTTCAAGATACTTGGTTATTTACAGGTACTATTTTTGATAATATTAAATACGGTAATTTAGATGCAAGCGATGAGGAAATTTATAGAGCCGCAAAAGCAGCTAGAGCTGATGATTTTATTCGGACTCTACCTGAAGGGTATCAAACTGTATTGAATGAAGAGGCATCTAATATTTCTCAAGGACAACGTCAGTTAATTACGATTGCTCGTGCCTTTTTAGCAAATCCAGAAGTATTGATTTTAGATGAAGCGACTTCAAGTGTTGATACACGAACAGAGATCCTGATTCAAAAAGCAATGGATGAGTTACTAAAAAATAGAACAAGCTTTGTTGTAGCTCACCGATTATCAACAATTCGTGATGCGGATAACATTATTGTGATGAATCAAGGAAGTATTGTCGAAACAGGAAACCATGACAATTTAATTGAAAAAAATGGTTTCTATGCAGAACTTTACAACAGCCAATTCAACCAAGAAATGCCAATATAAATTTCCTAACAATTTGATTAAAAGATTTTTACTAAAAACATACCTATATTATTGGTATGTTTTTGTAAAAATTGGTACAATGAGAAGCGAAGAATCTATTTCACAGGATTAGTAATGGATAACACGTTAATAGGAGGATTTAGTTGTATGGGAAGTTTTTCCTTAGATCGACAAACAGAACTAGCTTCAGTGGCATTAAAAGTTAGAGATTTAGACAAAATGATTGAGTTTTACCGCCGTGTTCTTGGCTTTCATTTAATCAATGAAGAAAATGATATGGCTATCATGGGAATTGGTAGTCAAAGAAAAAAATTGTTAGGTTTAATCAAAGAACCAGAAGGCAAAGAAGGATCTAATACCTTAACTGGCCTTTATCACGTTGCATTTGTTTTACCAACAAGAGAAGAATTTGCTTTATTTATCAAACATTTAATCGCATTAAATTACCCAATCGAAGGTCAAAGTGACCATGGTTATGCAGAATGTGTCTATATTAATGACCCAGAAGGTAACCGTATTAACATTGGTTGGGATAAACCAAAATCAGAATGGCCAATCAAAGATGGTAGAATTTATGGCGTTACAAAAGAATTAAATATTCAATCATTCTTATGTAAAGTAAAAGGTGACTTTGAAGAGATTTCTGAGGGGACTAAATTAGGTCATATTCATTTGTCTGTAGCTGATATGGCAGATAGTTATCACTTTTACCGTGATATCTTAGGTTTTAAATTAACTAACAATGAAATTATCAGTACGAAATTCTTATCAAACAATGATTACCATCATCAAATTGCTTTAAATGAATGGAGTCCAGCTTCTAATCAATCCCTAGTAAAAGAGACGGATTTAGGCGTGGATCATGTTACTTTTTCAGTTGACTCAATTGAAAACTTAATAGAGTTAAAAGAGCAATTAGAACAAAATGAAATAACATTCTATTTTAATAATGGGAAAAAAATCATTGGTTTGAATGATCCAAACGGCATTCAGCTTTGGTTCATGGTTTTTTAACAACACATATGTAAAATGAAGGAGGTTGACAGTTGAGTCAGCCTCTTTTTTACTCTAAAGTCGCAAAGGAGAAAGAAATGTATCCAAAAACACTATTAAAAATGGAAGAGTTAGTCAAATCAGGTCAATTACCAGGAGTTTCTTATGGGTTTATTTCTCAAGATAAAAAAGAAATCGGGTATTTAGGTTACAAACAACTAACTCCTAAAGCAGTCAAATTAACACCAGGAACTCTCTATGACATGGCTTCTTTGACAAAAGTTATTTGTACGACAACTATTATTTTGAAACTAGTCGAAGCAGGACAGGTGGATATCAATCAAGTCTTAGCAATTTATTTACCAGAGTTTGAAGATAAAAAAGTAACCATAAAAGAGTTATTAACTCATACATCAGACATTAACCCATATATCCCTAACCGAAATGAGTTGAATCAAGAAGAATTGATACAAGCCTTGTTGAAACTAACATCGGGAGACAGCCGTGGTAAAAAAACAGTTTATACAGATACAGGGACTGTTTTATTAGGCTTAATGATTGAAAAAATCTATGGGAAATCAGTACATACTATTTTTATGGAAGAAGTGATACAACCGCTAGGTATGCTCTCTAGTGGCTTTAATAAGCTACCTTTAGAAAATATTGCTCCAACTGAATATTCTGCTTTAAGAGGCTTGATTCAAGGTGAGGTCCATGATCCTAAAGCCTATGTCTTAAAAGAACATTGTGGGAGTGCTGGTTTATTTTCGACAGTAGAAGACACGATGTTGTTTGTTGATATGATGATGAACAATGGCAAAGTGAAAGAGAAGCAGTTTTTAAAAGCTGATACGATACAGTCTTTACTAACCAATTATGCGCCAAATAGTGATAAAGCAAGGTCTCTAGGTTGGGATTTGATTCAAGGATCCAGAAATCCCATTCTATACCATACAGGTTATACAGGGACTTTTCTTTTGATTGATGTTTTGACAAGTGAAGCTTTCATTTTTTTATCCAATCGTGTTCATCCAGTTGATAATAGAGAAGAGTATTTGGCAGTTAGAGATGAATTAATTAGTATTTATTTAAAAGAAAGACAGGCTATTTAAAACATGTTATAATGATATATCATTTAGAATCAATTCTAGGAGGCTATTACATGTTAGAACCTTTATTTTTAAAACCAGTGTTTCAAGAAAAAATTTGGGGTGGTACTCAATTAAAAGAAGTCTTTGATTATCCACTAGAAAGTGATCATGTTGGTGAATGTTGGGCAATTAGTGCCCATCCACATGGTGTTTGTACCATTGAGAATGGTCCTTTAGCAGGTCAAAAATTAGATTCAGTTTGGGAAAAATACCCAGAGTTATTTGGTAATCCCAAGGAAAAAGTCTTTCCTTTATTAACTAAAATATTAGATGCTGCTGATGATTTATCTGTTCAAGTTCATCCAGATGATTTATATGGTAAGGAGCATGCAGGAGAGTTAGGAAAAACAGAATGTTGGTATATCATTAGTGCTGAGCCAGGTGCAGAGATTATTTATGGGCATCATGCAACGACTAAAGAGGAATTAAAAGATATGATTGAAAGTGGCGATTGGGAGCATTTGTTACGACGTGTACCTGTTAAAGCGGGAGATTTTTATTTTGTACCAAGTGGAACTATTCATGCCATTGGAAAAGGTATCATGATTTTAGAAACGCAACAAAGCTCTGATACAACTTATCGTGTTTATGATTATGACAGAACAGATGATGAGGGAAACCCACGTGAGCTACACATAAAAGAATCACTTGATGTAACTAATGTGCCTCACAAAGACCCAATCTTAACCATCAAACAAGAAAATCATGATGAATCAAGTGTGACAAAATACATTGAATCTGATTACTTTAATGTCTATCAATGGGATGTATCTGGTATAATTTCAATTGAACAACCAGCACCTTATACTTTAGTCAGTGTCTTAGATGGTTTTGGTTATATTTATTTAAATGATGAAGACAATAGAATTGAAATTAAAAAAGGACAACATTTTATTTTACCAAACGAGGTAACAAAAGCTCGCTTAGAAGGAGAATTAACCATTATTGCTTCTGAGCCAGGATTAAAGAATAGATAATAATAAAGGTATAGGCATAGTCTGAGAGATGCTTATACCTTTTAATCAAGCTTGAGAAGGGTTGGAAAAATGTGACAAAACCTTTATATCAAATCATAGTTGATGATTTAAGAAGAGATATAGATAACGCTATTTACCAGGCGAATGAGCGTTTACCAACCGAGTTGGAACTTTCTGAAACCTATCAAGTGAGTCGAATCACTTCTAAAAGAGCCTTAACAGAGTTAGAAAATGCGGGATTAATTTTTAGAAAACGAGGAAAAGGTAGCTTTGTAAAAGAAAGGGAACAAAAGGTTACTTCGTCTTACGTACCTAATAATATACTGCTTGTTTATCCGTTTCTTTCAGGAGAAATTACGGGATTAGGAGATTACACCCAAGGTATTTTAGAATCCTTAGAAGGAACTGATTTTGAGTTATTAGTTCAGACAGAGAACTTTCTTCAAAATAGCTCTATTGAAGAGTTAACAACAAAATTTGCTGGAATCATTTATTACCCAAAAAGTAGTATTGATAGTTTAGACGTATTGTATCAGCTACATTTAAACAATCTGCCGATTATTATTTTGGATAAATTTTTTCATGGGTTACCTTTTAGTGCCGTATCGGCAGATAATTTACTAGGAGGTCAACTGGCGACAAAGCATTTAATTGAGCAAGGTCATCAAAAAATAGCTTTTGGGAGTTCAAAAAGAGAGATGAATGCCTCCTCTGTAAGAGACAGATATCTGGGCTATTTAAATACACTTCATGAAGCGGGGATTAATGAATCTTTTCATTTGGTTCAAAAAAAAGAGGACAGAAAAGAAGCATTTTTAGAGCAGATTAAAGAGCAAGTTATTCAGGAGAAAATCACTGCCATTGTGATGGAAAACGATGTGTTAGCGATTCAGTTGATTAATTATTTAAAAGCTAGAGGTATCGCTATTCCTTCCCAAGTAGCAATTGTTGGTTTTGACAATATTCAAGCAGCATCATTAAGCTATCCTACGCTAACAACTATCGAACAAAATTTTGTCGACATAGGTCGAGTGGCTTGTGGTGTTGTCTTAAATGCCTTAACGACTAAAGAGGAAGTTCCTCAGCACCAAACAATACCTGTTCGGTTAGTGGTTAGAAATAGCAGTTGCTTAAATGAACCTAATGGATAAAAAAGAAAAGGGGATTTTTATGAAGAGATACGGATCAGTTGAAGCTGGAGGGACTAAATTTGTTTGTGCTGTATCGGATGAGAACTTAACTATTATAGAAAGAGTGAGTTTTCCCACAACTACTCCTGAGGAAACAATGGAGCAGGTGATTGCGTTTTTTAGTCGTTACGAGAACTCATTAGCAAGTATTGGGACTGGTTCATTTGGTCCGATTGATATTAATAAAGAATCACCGACATATGGTTATATCACGTCAACACCTAAACTAGCTTGGCAACACTATGATTTGTTAGGGACGATGAAGAATCATTTTAATATACCCATTGCTTTTACGACAGATGTTAATGCGGCTTGCTACGGGGAATATCGATTAGGAAGTGCTAAAGGAAAATCTAATGTGGTTTATTACACAGTAGGAACAGGCATTGGCGGAGGGGCGATTCAAAAGGATCAATTTATTGAAGGATTTAGTCATCCTGAGATGGGGCACATGCTTGTTAAGCCCCACTCAAAAGATAACTTTAAAGGAAAATGTCCTTTTCATAACAATTGTCTTGAAGGGATGGCTTCTGGACCTGCAATTGAAGAACGATTAGGTCAAACAGGTGATAGGTTAAGTGAAGAGGATCCATTTTGGGAGACAGAAGCTCTCTATTTGGCTCAGTGTATTTATCAAACTACCTTAATGTTGTCACCTAATGTGATTATCTTAGGTGGTGGTGTGATGCATCAGTCTCACTTAATCGAAAAAGTGAGAGATCTTTTTGAAGAATTAATGAATGGTTATGTGACGTATCCAGCAATTGAAGAGTACATTGTTTTACCTAAATTAGGGGATAATGCTGGCACATTAGGATGTTTAACTTTAGCAAAAGAGCTAACAAATCATTAAAAAAACAGGAAACTATAGAGATAAGCTCTCTTGTAGTTTCCTGTTTTTAGTTAAATTAATTCTACTAGTGGTTGGAAAGATCTTTGTTGATCGATACCAACCTGCTCGTAAGTTAAAACACCATTATAAGTGTTAACACCTGTTGCTAGGGCAGTATTGTCTGTTACGGTTTGAATAAATCCTTTATCTGCTAATTGAAGAATATAAGGTAACGTGTTGTTTGTCAAAGCTAGAGTAGAAGTTCTAGAAACAGCTCCTGGCATATTTGGAACAGCGTAATGAAGGACACCATGATGAACAACAACTGGTTCGTCATGATTGGTGATTCGGTCCGTTGTTTCGAAAATTCCTCCTTGATCGATTGCAATATCAATAATAACAGATCCAGGTTTCATGTCTTTAACCATTTCTTCAGTAACAAGAGTAGGTGCTTTACGACCAGGAATCAATACAGCACCAATGACTAAGTCAGCTTGTTTCACTGATTGATGAATATTATGGGGATTTGACATAACAGTTTCAATGGAATTACCAAAAATGTCTTCTAATTGAGCTAGACGTTTTTGATTCACATCTAAAATACGGACTTTGGCTCCTAAGCCAATTGCTACTTTAGCAGCATTTGAACCTGCCACACCACCGCCGATAATAACCACAGTTCCTTTTTCAACACCAGGTACAGAAGAGAGCAACACGCCTGATCCACCATTGGTTTTTTGTAAAAAGAAAGCACCTGTTTGTGGGGCCATGCGTCCAGCAATTTCTGACATAGGCGTTAATAGAGGTAAGCTACCATCTGCTAATTGGACTGATTCGTAAGCAATCGCAGTTACTTGGTGTTCTAATAAAGCATCTGTCAATTTAGGGACAGGGGCTAAATGAAGATAGGTAAATAGAATGAGACCCGGTTTAAAAAAGACATACTCAGATTCTTGAGGTTCTTTTACTTTTAAGACTAAAGCTACATCCCAAGCTTCTTGTGCTGTATTAACAATCTTAGCACCGCTTGCTTGGTACTCTTCATCAGTAAATCCAGATCCTAGACCGGCATTTGTTTCAACGACAACTTCGTGATTACTCGCTACGAGTGTTTTGACGAAGGGTGGTGTTAATGCCACACGATTTTCATTATTCAATATTTCCTTTGGTATCCCTATTTTCATTGAGATTCCTCCTATCATTGAGTTAAAAAACTCTCTCCTTTAATTATACACATTAAAAAATTAAGATACTATAGACTTTATGAAAAATATGAGAAAATAGTTAGAAAAAAGACGAAGCTAGTTAGCCTCGTCTTTTTGCTTAATGAAGTTGTTCTAATTCAAATTCAATGTTGTATTTTTTCTTCATGGCCATATTTAAAATTCTTAAAGCCAAGTTTTTATTTCTTGCTAATAAAGGACCATGGAAGTATGAACCGATAACATTTTTGTATCTAACCCCTTCGGAACCATCTTTTCCATTATTTCCGTGTCCTTGTTTAACAACGCCAAGAGGTTCTTCACCTTCACCTAAAAAAGTGATACCATTGTGGTTTTCAAAACCGTAATAAGTTTCGTTAAATTGCTCATTATAAATTTCAATATCGCCAATAAAACGATTGTTATCTTGGCTGAGGGTGTAATGAGGAAGGGCGTGAATACCATTGATTCTTTCACCTTTTGCCCCAATGTAGTACTCACCCAGTAATTGGTAACCACCACAAATAGCTAACATCACACCATCATTTTCAATGTAGTTAATCAGGTTTTCTTTTTTTGCTTGAATATCTTCAGAAACAATAAATTGTTCAAAATCTTGTCCGCCACCAAAAAAGACAAAATCGAAATCTGATTCATTAAATTCTTCATGAATACTAATAATCTCTGTTTCTAAGTGAATGCCAAGTTGTTTGGCATAATAATCTAGAATAAGTAAGTTTCCATTATCTCCATAGGTATTTAATAAATTTCCGTAAAGATGGCAAACCTTTAATGTATAAGTTTCCATTCTAGTTAGCCTCCTTAATATAACCTTGTTGAATTAATTCTTTTCTTAAATTTAGAACGGCTGTATAAGTAGCTAAAATATAGACATGCTCAGTTGGAGCTGTTTTGATTTCTGAAATAACAGATTTTAAATCAGGTACTTCAGTTAAGAGCTCCTCGTTAATACCAGCAACTTTTAAGCGTAATGTCATGTCTTCTTTTCGTTCACCACCAGAGATGACTTTAGGAATATCCATATCTTGTAATAACTCTAACTGACTATCCCAAATCCAACTCACATCAATCCCGTCAGCATAATTGGCATTTAAAAGAGCAACTAGAGAGAAATCAAAAGGTGCCATCTTCATCGTGTCAATTACTTGGTTTAAACCAACTGGATTTTTAACTAAGACGAGTGTACAAGTTTTATCATCAATGGTTATCACTTCTTGACGACCAAATACTTTTTCGTCATACGCAAGACCAGATCTAATTTTTTCAGGAGAAATACCGTAATACTCAGCTACAGCTGTTGCTGCTAGGGCATTGTAGACATTGTAAAGTCCACCGACTTCAATACTATATTCTTCTTGATCAATGACAAATTTAGCAGAGACGTTTGTTGTCTCTTTTAGGTCAGTTAACTGATAAGTTAACTCTGGACGTTTGAAATCACAATTTGGACAATAGTATTTACCAAGGTTACTGTAAGTAATCATCTTATATTGAAGCACACGATGGCAATGTGGACAAAGGACACCATCAGTATTGTAGTGTGCTTGTAGTTCTTGATCTTCTTCGTGATTGAATCCGTAATATTGTCTTGGGTTAATAGTATCAATCGAGTTAAAAATAGGTAGGTCACCATTCATTAAAATCGTTGCTTCAGGTGCTTTTTTGGCACCATCGACAATTAATTGATAAGTTGTATAAATTTCACCGTATCGATCCATTTGATCTCTAAAGATATTTGTAAATAAGAAAAGTTCAGGAGTTAAAAACTCAGTTACTTTACTAAGACTAGCTTCATCTATTTCAAGAACAGCAAAATTTTTGCCATTTTTATTCTTTTTAGCAGAAAGGAAAGTGGAAACAATTCCTTGAAGCATATTTGCTCCAGTTGTATTAGTTAAGACTTCACCAAATTCTTGTTTTAAAATATTGACTGTTAAAGCAGTTGTTAAGGTTTTACCATTTGTCCCAGTGACAACAATAATATGATAATCCTTAGCTAGCTGATCTAACACATTTGGATCAATTGTTAAAGCGATTTTTCCAGGTAAACTACTACCACCTTTAAAAAAGGTTTGTAAAAACCAACGACTCGTTTTTCCAGCGAGTGTGGCAAAAGAACTGCGTAAACTCATATAAAACTTCCTCCTAATTCAACATCAACTAATACATGATACCATATTATATTTTATCTTTTTAATAAAAGTAAAGAATAAGACACAAACTAAATGGATATTTAAGTAAATTATGAAATAAAAGTGAATTTTCGAGTAATAATGTTTGACCTTCACTAGTTCATTAACTATACTAATGCCATTATATAGGAAACTATATAAAAAATTTGTGGTTAAAAGATCCTTTAAATCAATTAATCATTTTCAAAGGGAGAGATTTGATGGAAAAAAAATGGCTATTTGGAATGACAGCAGTATTGGGCTTAGCTCTTAGTGCTTGTGGTTCTAATAAGACAGAAGCACCAAAAGAAAAGAAAGACACGGATACTTTTACTTATGGTATAAGTGGAGATCCAACTTCTTTAAACCCGATTACGGTCAGTGATCGTTGGGGACTAACAACAGTGAATATGATTTATTCACCACTTGTTAGAATTGAAGGAGACGGTTCACAAAAAATGGAGCTTGCTAAAGAGATAGAACCAGCAAGTGACGGTAAATCTGTAACAGTTAAACTAAAAGATAACGTGACTTGGTCTGATGGAGAGAAATTCACTGCAGATGATGTTGTCTTTACCTATAATGAAAAAGCAAAAAAAGAAAATGGTAACGCAGATAGTCTGTGGGTAGGTGATAAACCTGTAACTGCAGAAAAAGTAGATGACTACACAGTTAAATTTGATCTACCTTCAGTGAGTGCAGCAGCAATGAACAATATTGCCACTGAAACATATATTATGCCAGAGCATGTCTTTAAAAATGAACCAGATTTTTCTGGGAATGCCTTAAAAGCAGACCCTGTTGGAACGGGACCTTATAAATTAACTAATTATAAACGTGGTGAATACTTACAGTTTGAAGCAAATGATTCTTATTATGGTGGTAAACCCAATATTAAGAATGTGACGTTTAGAATTATCGCAAATGCTGATACAACAAAAGTAGCTCTTCAAAAAGGTGAGATTGATGCGTCTTATATTTTACCTAATAATATAGAAGATATAAAAAATTCAGATATCAATACCTATGAATATAGCGAAAACAGAGTCGGTTACATGGGTGTTAATAATAATTCAGAGAAGCTAAAAGATCAAAAGGTTCGCCAAGCAGTTTTTTATGCTTTAGATAAAAATGAGTTAAACAAGGCAGCTTATTTATCAGATAAATATTACACTAACGCAGACTCAATTTTACCTCCAAACAATCCGTTTGCAACAAAAGATGTTGAGACTTACAACACAAACGTTGATAAATCCAAAGAGCTATTAAAAGAAGTTGGTGTGAAAGAGTTAAAAATCAATTTGGCCTTTTCGTCGGATGATCCAGTTCAAACGATTCAAGCAACTTTAATGCAACAACAACTTCAAAAAGCAGGGATTACTTTAGAGTTAGCTGGTGGAGATGCAACTGCAATTTTTGCAGAGATGCAAAAAGAAGGAACTCAAAAATATGACTTGTTCATGGGTGGCTATATTATGGGGAATGACCCTGATTTGTATTCATCGCTATTTAAAACAGGTGGATCTGCTAATTATTTCCATTATTCAAGTAACAAAACAGACCAATTATTTAATGAGGGGGCTGTTGAGTTAGATCAAAGTAAACGTGAAAAAATCTACGGAGATTTACAAAAAGAAATTGCTAATGATGCTGTCTTTTATCCAATTGTTGATAGTAAAAAAGTTCTAGCAGTCAATAAGCAAATCAAAGATGTCGAAAAAGCAGGTTTGATTCCAATTTATACATTTGAGGATGTCTCAAAATTAACGATCAAGTAATGGGGAAAAACTTCGCAAACAAGTAATCTGTCTGCGAAGTTTTTTTCTGTCAATTAAACATTAAGGATGGATGACGATGCTCAAATATGTCTTAAAAAGAATTGCACAAGTAATCCCGTTGTTATTAATCGTGTCATTTATCGTGTTTTCATTGATTCAATTAGCACCTTATGATGCCATTGATTCGATTACCACACCAAATATGTCTAGCGATACGGTGGAATTACTCCGACAAAAATATGGATTGGATCAGCCTTTTTTAGTTCAATACTTTATGTGGCTAAAAGAAATCCTTCAGGGAAACTTTGGTCATTCACTAGTTAGTCAACAAAGTATCGGCCAAGAGTTACTTGTTAGAATTCCAAATACAATTAAACTTATTTTACCAGCTTATGTAACGGCTATGATTATTGCGATTGGACTTGGTTTATTAGCAGGAGCTAACAAAGGTAAATGGATTGATAAATTAATTGATGGTATTTGTTCAGTAGGAATTTCGATGCCAACATTTTGGTTTGCTATGCTATTAATTTATTTATTAGGTTACAAACTAGATTTACTACCTATTATAGGTATGCATACAGTAGGTAAAGAAGATTCCATAGGTGATTTTCTTCAGCATTTTATTATGCCTTACTTGGTATTAGTTGTTGCTTTTTTCCCGGATTTGACTCGTTATGTGAGGTCATCAACCCTTCTTCAGTTATCTGAGGATTATGTAATGGTTCAACAATCATTTGGGGCAACAAAAAAAAAAATATTTTTAAAACACGTCAGTAAAAATGTGTTACTACCTATTGTGACTCAAATCGGGTTAGCTCTACCTATGCTTGTAACAGGGGCTATTATTACAGAAAGCATTTTTGGTTGGCCAGGGATTGGACCTTACCTAATGTCAGCAACTAAAGCATTAGATTTTCCTGTTATTATGGCTGTGATGCTATTATCGGCTACTTTAGTTATTTTAGGAAATTTATTATCTGATATTCTATACACTATTGTGGATCCTCGGATTAGTCAGGGGGACAACTAAATGAATCGAAAAAAAGCAATTCAATTAATGAAAGAACACAAAAGCTACTTGTTTCCTGTGATTTTTTTAATCCTACTTTCAGTATTAGCTTTGATTGCACCGCTACTTCCAATCGATCCAAATGCAACAGACGTCACACAAATGTCGGCTTCTCCTAGTCTAAGTCATCTATTTGGTACAGATGAAGTTGGTCGAGATTATTTCATTCGAGTGATTTATGGGGGACGTATTTCCTTGTTAGTTGGTGTTTTAGCCATGATAACATCTACCTTTATTGGGACAGTCGTTGGTGTTGTATCAGGTTATTATGGCGGCTTTATTGATAGTTTACTCATGCGTTTTGTCGATATCTTGTCATCTATTCCATGGCTAGTGTTAGTTATCGTATTGAGTGTTCTATTAAAACCAGGCTTAGTTACTATTATTTTCGTTATCGGATGTTTTTCATGGATGAGCATTGCTCGTTTAATCCGAGCAGAAACACTATCGGTTAAAGAAAGAGAATATGTAATCTATGCTCAATTTATCGGTGTCAAAAATAGTACAATCATTAGAAAACATATCTTACCAGCAGTGATGCCAACTTTAATCGTCGCTGCAACAGGTAGTATCTCATCTGCTATTATGACGGAGTCGGCTCTAAGCTTTTTAGGAATTGGTATTCAACCGCCGATTGCTTCTTGGGGAAGTCTACTGCAAAATGCACAAGCTAGTTTACAACAAGCTCCTTATATGGCCATTTTGCCAGGACTTTTTATCATACTAACGGTTTATTCATTTAATAGTTTAGGTAACTACTTACGTGAATTAAGCAGTGTGGAGGGATAATATGACTGAAAACATGATAGATTTAACCAATTTAAAAATCGATATTGCTAAAAAAAATAAAATTACTCAGCCTATTATTAAAGGTATTGATTTAACGATACCTAAAGGAGAAATTGTTGGTGTAGTGGGAGAATCTGGTAGTGGTAAAAGTATGACCATGAAAGGAATCATGAACATCTTACCAGTAGGAAGTAAGATGACATATAATTCTTTTTTATTTGATGGCAAAGTAATTAATAAAGAAGATAGAATACCAGCTGCCATGATTTTTCAAGATCCAATGACATCACTTAATCCTTTAAGAACTATTGGTTTTCATCTGATTGAAGTAGTTGTCAGACATCAAAAAGTGTCAAAAAAAGAAGCGAGAGAATTAGCTATTTTAGAGTTAGAAAAAGTTGGCATTACCTATCCTGAAAAAAGAATGACGCAATATCCTCACGAGTTATCAGGTGGTATGAGACAACGAATCATGATTGCTATGGCTCTTTTAGCAAAACCAAAACTTTTGATTGCAGATGAACCTACAACGGCACTAGATGTGACTATCCAAGCTCAAATTTTAGACCTTATTCGTAAGCTTCAAAAAGAAGAGGAACTAACCGTAGTATTAGTGACCCATGATTTTGGTGTTCTAGCAGGTATGTGTCAAAGTATCCGTGTGATGTATGATGGCAAAATTGTAGAAGAAGGCACAATTGATGAAGTCTTTTACAATCCAAGTCATACGTACACAAAAGAGTTGCTAAAAGCTATTCCAACAGGTGATAAAGGAGATCGATTGTATTCACTTAATAAATCAGAAGTGATTGATGTGAATCAAGAAGGTCTTCAGATGATCGAGTTATCTCCAACCCATAAAATTCTTGCTAATCGAGGTGATAAGAATGCCTAAGGAATTAATCAACATCAATCATATTAAACGATATTTCCCTGTGAAGAATAATTTTGGTCAAGTGAAAACCATTGTTAAAGCAATTGATGATGTGTCATTAAGTATTTACCAAGGAGAAACTTTGGGCTTAGTTGGAGAGTCTGGAAGTGGCAAAACTACCCTCGGACGAAGTGTTCTTCAACTTGAAACAATTGATGAAGGAGCTATTTACTACAAAGAAACGGATTTAACTTCTTTGAAGAAGAAGGATAAAAGCAAATGGTTAAAAGAGATGCAAATCATCTTCCAAGACCCTTATTCCTCTTTAAATCCTAGATTAACAGCTATTGAACTTGTTTTAGAGCCTTTATTGTTACAATTTGATGCTACTGAAGCTCGTAAAAAAGCAGAGGCCATTCTTGAAAAAGTTGGATTTACAGAAGAGATGTTTACCAAGTATCCTAAAGAATTTAGTGGGGGACAAAGACAACGAATTGGTATTGCACGTGCAGTTGTCACGGAACCTGAATTTATTCTGTGTGATGAACCTATCTCAGCCTTAGATGTCTCCATTCAAGCTCAAGTCATTAATTTATTAATTGACCTTCAAAAAGAACTTGGATTGACCTATCTGTTTATTTCCCATGATTTATCCATGGTTCGCTACATTTCAGATCGGATTGCGGTTATGTATTTAGGGAAAATTGTGGAGTTAGGACCAACTGAAGAAATATTCAGTCACCCGCAACATGATTATACAAAGAAATTGTTACAAGCTGTGCCAATTCCTGATCCTAAAAAAGCAAGAGAGGCTATGGCAAATGCATCAAATCAACTAACCAAAGAGATTGATTTGGATCAACAAACAGAGTGGGTTGAAGTTAGCCCAAATCATTTTGTTTTAAAGGAGAGATAAAGATGACAATGGATAAACTACAATTGGTTCAAGGAAAAGAAGGTATGGAGTTACCGGTTGAATCAGGTAATTGGGTATTACTTAGAGAAAAAGGTTACTCACCTGTTCAAAGCATGGTTGCTGCTGTAGGCGCATGTGGGGCATATGTCTATCAAAGTATTTTAGAGAGTTCTCGAATTGATTATACGTTTGACAGAGTCGAAATTGTCTATGAACGTGATGAAGCAATTAAAAGTGAACCTGTAAAAAAAATTGAGTTACAATTTTTTGTTAGTGTTGCTGATGATAAACAAGAACGAGCGACTCGAGGGTTAAAATTAATTTCTAAACATTGCCCAGTGATTCAATCTTTAAATCCTGCCATTGAGGTTATTGAAACAGTGGTATTTAATTAATCAAAAACATATAAACGAAAAGAGGATGACAATTGTGTCATCCTCTTTTTTGATTAACCAATAATAATTTTTTCGCTTGGGAATAAGTAGCCGTGGTCTTGGCGTTCTTTAGGAACAAAGACCATCAATGTATAAAGCATACCAATACGTCCGACAAACATTAATATAGCAATAATGATTTTTCCAATAAAGGTTAAGTCGGGTGTGATGCCTAATGAAAGTCCTGTCGTCCCAAAAGCAGAGGCAACTTCAACAATAATTGCAATCATATCTTGATTTTCTGTGATAGATAAAATAAGAACGGCTAAAAAACACATAGCTAGAGATAAATTAAAAACAACAACAGCTTTTTTTATGTCACGATCTTCAATACGGCGACTAAAGATTGTCACGTTTTCCTCACCTTTGATGAAGGACAACATATAAAGACCAATAATTGCGATTGTTGTGGTACGAACTCCACCACCAACAGAACTAGGGCTACACCCAATAAACATTAACATAGAAAATAATAAGAGTGTCGGAGTCTGAAAAGAACTCAAGTCATGCATTTGAAGTCCCGCATTACGAGTAGTAGTTGAATAAAACATAGAAGTCATCCACTTTTGAATCTCAGGCATATCTGCCAGCAAATGATTACGCTCTAATAAGTAAACAGCAACAGTCCCGAAAACAAATAAAATCAAATAGATGCTAATAGCTAGTTTACTAAATAGGGAAAAACGAAATGGAATATCATGTTTTTTTCGTCTATGAAAGAGCCATTCTTTGAATTCCATGATGACAGGAAAGCCGATTCCACCGATCATTATAAGAAAAATAAGAAAAGTGATAAACAAATAGTCTGTGGCATAAGGTGTTGCAGACATACCAGTGACATCAAATCCTGAGTTTGTTACAGCAGAGATGGATTGATAAAAGCCTTGAAAAATAGCTTCTCTTAAGGTTTCGTGATGATCTGAAAAATAAAAACGAATAGAAAAGATAATCCCAAAAATCAACTGAATCCCTAATAACGTGTAAACAGTGTTTTTTATTAGCTTCACACTACCACTTAATTTGGGTGAATTCATATCAGTCATGATTAATTGTCTTCTCTTTAAGGAAATACGTTTTCTAGAAAGAATAAAGAAGAAGGTAGTGATCATCATGATACCAAGACCACCAACTTGAAATAGAATTTCTAATAGAACGATACCGCGCTCATTATAAACTTCATTAATATTAAAAGTACTTAGACCAGTAACGCTAATGGTACTGATAGCCATGAACAACGTATCAAAAAGTGAGACATTAGCTCCTTCTTTCTGAAAGAAAGGCAAGCTGAGTAAGATAAATGAAATGAAAGTCATTAAGACATAATATAAGAAAATCAGTTGAATAGAAGAGAAGTGCCGATTGACAAATCGATTTCCAGTTCGCTTGATTCTAAAAACAGACCAGTTTCTTTTGAACATAAGAGCTCCTTTAGTTGATTTACTAGTTTAAGTATAGCAAGATAAAAATAAAAAGACAAAACATAATCAGACTAACGACGGAGGACAAAGAGATCAAAAAGTAATATTGTAGGTAAGTAAGGGAGAGGGAGAATATGTTGCTAAATTTACTACAAATTCAGAGTATTGCCTTTATTGTCATTAGTTTATTTATTTGGCAAAAGAGAGGTCGTTTAGAAAACAAAGAGGGGAACGATGTTTTCTTATGGATAGCTGCTCAAGTGTTGTTTAATAGTCTGATACTTTATGTTTGTCATCTTGATATGTCGTCCTTGACTCTATTGATGTTGGCAAGTGCCAATGGTTTAGCAACTAGTCTTTTCTTATTGTTGAAGAAAATACCAGTAAAAAAATTGGTTTAAAAAAAGAAGTTGGCTCAATGAGTCAACTTCTTTTTTATTTAAATTAGATTAACTAGTGTGTATTTTTTCTTACCTTTTCTAACGATGATGAATTTTCCATCAATTGCTAATTCAGCTGTAATGTCTGTAGCTACATCAGTTACACGCTCACCATTGATAGAAATAGCGCCGTTTGTAACGTCTTCACGAGCTTGACGTTTTGATGGTTCGATGTTTGTTTCAACTAACCAATCTACAATTGATAGTGTCTCCTTACCAATTGTTGCATTTGGCATGTTTTTGAAACCATCTTCAATTTGATGTGATGTTAATTGTTTCACATCTCCTGAGAATAGAGCAGCAGTAATTGTTAAAGCATCATTTAACGCTTCTTCACCGTGAACAAATAATGTCATTTCGCTAGCTAATGTTTTTTGAGCTTCACGTTTGTGAGGTTCTGTTTCTACTTTTTCAGCTAACGCATTGATTTCTTCTTGAGTAAGGAAAGTGAAGAATTTTAAGTATTTAACTACATCACGATCATCTTGGTTTAACCAGAATTGGTAGAATTCGTATGGAGATGTTTTTTCAGGATCTAACCATACAGCTCCACCAGCAGTTTTACCAAATTTAGTTCCATCAGCTTTAAGCATTAAAGGAATTGTTAATCCAAAAGCTTTAGCTTCAGCACCTTCTTTTTTACGGATTAAGTCTAGACCAGCGGTGATATTACCCCATTGATCAGCTCCACCGATTTGTAGACGCACATCATGATGACGGAATAAATGTAAGTAGTCCATTGATTGGAGAATTTGGTAAGTAAATTCAGTGAAAGAAATACCAGTATCTAAACGACTTGATACAATATCTTTAGCAAGCATTGTGTTAATGTTGAAATTTTTTCCGTAGTCACGTAAAAAATCTAATAGAGTTAAGTCTTTTGTCCAATCGTAGTTGTTAACCATTGTTAATTCTTGGTCATTGTTCTCATCAAAGAATAAACGTTTCATTTGGTTAGTTAAGCAGTCAACGTTATGTTGTACTTGTTCCATACTTTGTAATTGACGTTCACTTGTACGTCCACTTGGATCCCCAATTGTTCCAGTAGCTCCACCGATTAAAATGTATGGGTGATGACCTAAGAGTTGGAAACGTTTAAGCATCATAAAGGGAATTAAATGTCCAATATGCATACTATCTCCAGTAGGGTCCACACCACAGTATAAAGAAATTTTATTATTTTCTACATAATCACGCAAACCTTCTGCGTCTGTTTGTTGATTGATTGCGTCACGCCATGTTAATTCATCGATAATGTTTGTTGTCATTGTTATCATCCTTTCTAAAATAAATAAAAAAAGTCCCTATGAAGATTATCTTCATAGGGACGAAATAATAGATTCCGTGGTACCACCCAAGTTTGTGTTAAAAACACACTCTCTATGTTCGTAACGAGAACAAGTCGATTATTTGTTTTCTTTATTAGGTGTAATTCGCACATTTATTTGTGTCAATTTCCAGCAACCATTGACTTTCTATAAAACAGTGATAATGTCCTACTGTGTCCTAATACAAATATTATTAACGTTGATATAATCCTAAATCAAAAGATTTGATTTGTCAACTAAAGAAAAAAATATTTAGCTATGACTTTTTAGGGCTTTTTGAAGGCCTTGTCTAGCTAAGTTATCAGCACCTTTGTTATCTTTTTCGTCAATCCATTCAATAAAAAGAGTGGGAAACTGTGAACTTAACTCTAAAATGGTTGCTAAGTGTTTTGAAAAACGCGGATCTTTTGCATATTTTTTTTGTAGAGATTCAATCACAATCTTACTATCTGTATAAATAAAAATAATCTCATTAGTTAGAGACTGATTACGTAAATGAGTTAAGGCAAATACAAGCATTTCGAATTCGGCTTCATTATTAGTAGAAGCTGACAGTGGTTGATGAATTTGTTCTTGTTTATTATCTTTGATTAGTACCATACCACCAGCACTTAAAGCTTTTGATTGGTGGGTAGCAGCATCAATAAAAATTTTTATCATGACAACTCTCCGTTTTTATTTTTTATTTTTTTATCTTGTGGTAAGATAGGTAATTGTAGGGTCGTTGTAAATAGGAGGCTAGTATGAGTACAAATAAAATACATGTTTTTAGATATCAACCAGATCTTCCTGATACAGTGATTTATTGGTCGATGACATTTGTTTTCTTCTTTTTAAGCATGATAGGGCTAATGGAAGAACAAGGAAGAATTAATTTGTTTAGTGTCATAACTTTCTTGATTTTTTTAGGCTTTGGTTATTTGGGCACAAGAAGAAAGATGATATTAACAAATGAACAATTAAAAGTGTTTGCCATTATGAAGAAAAACCGATACCAAATCGATTTAGAGAAAATTCAAAAGATTTCGATAGGTAGCCACGGTATAACAATAACCACTAATCAAAAAGATTATGCTTACGTTATGTTTCCACGTTCTAAGAATGCCTTAGTTGAAAAAATCAATGAAGAAAAAGCATTTCAAGGAAACATTACAGGGATTAAAAAAAGTGTTGACTAATATGTCAACACTTTTTAATTTTATTCAATCACAATAACGTTTGTTGCTTGTAGACCACGGGCACCTTCTTTAATTGAAAATTCCACTTTTTGTCCCTCAAAAAGTAGTTTAAATCCCTCTTGATTAATTCCAGTAAAATGTACGAAAATCTCTTCATCTTCGTCATAAACAAGGAAACCATACCCTTTTTTTACATCAAACCATTTTACAGTACCAATTTTCATTTTAAATACCCCCTAGTGGTCTTTTGCCTACCTACTAACTATTATACGGTTTATGGATTATTCCGTCAAACACATGTCAGGATTTTATATAACTAACTAATAGTAGGTAAATTCTACTTTTTGATTCTTTTTTTAGTCTAGTTGTTATATACTAGTAAAGGTATAAAGTAATTAACAAAATATGAAATATTTTAAATATATAATAGTAGAAAGTTGGAATCAAATGTTTTTATATGTTTTTATTGCTGGCTTATCAGTAGTTATTGATCAGTTGATCAAGTGGTGGACTGTTCAAAATGTCGAACTTTATGAAACTGTGTTTAATAATCCGATCCTTTCTTTGACCCATATTAGAAATAGCGGAGCAGCATGGAGTATATTAGAAGGAAGAATGTGGTTCTTTGTTGTTATTACATTAGTAGCTTTAACAATCTTACCTTATATGTTGTATAAACATCGTAATGAAAGTAAATGGCTAACAATTGGTTTAAGTTTAATTATCGGTGGAACAATTGGTAATTTTATTGACCGAGTGAGACTCAACTATGTAGTAGATATGTTCCAAGTTGAGCTTTTTAATTTTCCGATTTTTAATTTTGCAGATGTTTCATTAGTTGTAGGAGTAGCTTGTATATTTATTTATATTTTATTTTTTGAAAATAAAAAAGAATTAGGAGAATGAGCGATGAGTAAAATTATTAGTAATGTTAGTCAATTAGTCGGAAATACACCTATTCTAAAATTAAAAGGACCTGAAGAATCAGCTAATGTATTTGTTAAACTTGAATTTTTCAACCCTGGAGGAAGTGTTAAAGACAGAATTGCCTTAGGGATGATTGAAGATGCAGAAGAAAAAGGGCTATTAAAACCAGGAGCAACAATCATTGAACCAACTAGCGGTAATACAGGTATTGGTTTAGCAATGATTGGTGCCACAAAAGGTTATCATGTTATATTGGTAATGCCTGATACGATGACTGTTGAAAGACAAAAGCTTATGAAGGCATATGGTGCAGAAGTTATGTTGACGCCAGGCGCAGAAGGGATGACTGGATCTATCAAGTTAGCTGAAGAGTTAGCAGAGAAAAATGGTTACTACTTAACTCGCCAGTTTGACAATCCAGCTAATCCAGCTACCCATGAAAAAACAACTGCTAAGGAAATCATTGACGCTTTTGAAGGGGAAAAAATAGACGCATTTATAGCTGGAGTTGGAACAGGTGGAACATTGACAGGTGTGGGTCATGAATTAAGAAAAGTATATCCTGATATTAAAATTTATGCAGTTGAACCAAATGAAACAGAAATTCTTCGCGGAGGTGTTCATGCTCCACATAGAGTTCAAGGGATAGGTGCAGGATTTGTACCAACAATATTAGACACAGAAGTCTACGATGGAGTAATTGGAGTTCCTAGCCAAGATGCTTTAGATACAGCAAGATATATGGGGAAATCTGATGGTATCTTAGTTGGTGGCTCAGCTGGAGCGGTTATTTTTGCAGCTCGACAACTTGCCGAAGAATTAGGACCTAATAAAAACGTCGTAACGTTAGCACCTGATAATGGGGAAAGATACCTATCTACTAATTTATATAGTTTTGATAATTAATCTTTCTTGATAATAATTATAAATAGTAGTAAAATGAACTTAATATAAAATATGTAGGGATGATAAAAATGTCTAATCATATTGTTGAACATGCAATTGAAGAAATGAAGGAAGCAAACATTCGAATAACACCTCAAAGATACGCTATATTAGAGTACTTGGTAGAAAGTAAAAGCCATCCAACTGCAGATGAAATCTATAAACATTTGGAGCATCGCTTTCCTAATATGAGTGTAGCTACCGTTTATAACAATTTGAGATTGTTTACAGGTATCGGACTTGTAACTGAAATGGCGTATGGGGACTCTTCTAGTCGTTTTGATTTCACATCAACAAAACATTATCATGCGATTTGTGATGAGTGCGGGAAAATAGTTGATGTTAATTACCCAGGGCTTGAAGATGTGGAAGCAGCTACTGAAAGATTGACTGGTTTTATTGTTAGAGAGCATCGTTTAGAAATGTATGGTTTGTGTCCTGATTGTCAAAAAAAATAGATCGATAAGGTCTATTTTTTTTATTTTAAAAAAATTTAAAATTATGCTTGCTTTTTTTTATCACAATTGATATATTAATAAATGTCGTTACGAGAGATACGACGTTAAAATAACATTTAAATAAAAATCAAAAAAACACTTGAATTATCATTCTCACTGTGTTAGACTGATTTAGTTGCTAAGAGAGCTTTATATTAAATAACAACAAATTGATTTGATAAGTTAAACTTTTTATTAAAAAGTTGTTGACTTGGTTTTCGAAATGTTGTATGATATAAAAGTTGTTAAGGCAACAAAGATTAGACCTTTGAAAACTGAACAAAGTAAGACAAACCAAATGTGTAGGGCGT
The DNA here is from genome assembly GCF_017316185.1 of Candidatus Vagococcus giribetii. Lineage (GTDB taxonomy): Bacteria > Bacillota > Bacilli > Lactobacillales > Vagococcaceae > Vagococcus > Vagococcus giribetii. Next base: position 31,471 of record NZ_JAFLVX010000012.1, read on the forward strand.
TTCTACCTAGTAGAAACA
>NZ_JAFLVX010000013.1 GCF_017316185.1 Candidatus Vagococcus giribetii
TATAACGTGATTTATGTTAACCCTATAAAATAATTAAAGCCCTCAGAATCAATCTGAGGGCTTTAATTATTTTATGATTTTATATTGTAAACCATTCTTTAGTTTTTTTATCTTTTAAAATTAATATCGCTGGAATTACTTGAAGAATAGATAAAATAGCCATTCCAAAATCCCCTCTAAAAACAGCTGCCACACCAGATAATATAAATATTACACTAAAAGCAATTAAATAATAATATCCAAATTTTATTCTCTTAATAGTTAAAATAGCTGCTGGTAAACTTAATATAAGATATGCTCTACCTGTTAATAAACAAATAAAACCTATTATTATTAACGCATACGATCCCTTTAAAAATATATCATTTTCTTTTAACATAAACATTCTCCCTTTTACTTAGATAGTATAATCTTATAATATATTAAGTAATATGACTATTTTTTTTGAAAGGACTTATACAATATGTTTATGATACTTATTATTGCTTTACTTTTATATTATTACTTTAAATCAAATGTTATTGCTGAATCTAATAACAACGAAAAAAATAACTTAGTTGTAAACAATTCAAAAAGTGAAGATCCATTGATATATCCAAGTAATCTAACTTTGAGTTTCCAATCAGAAACTCTTATCATTAATACTAGCTCTGCTGAAAACTCAAAGTGGTTTTTTTTCCCTATACCAGGAAATTTCATATCTTCAAATGATAATTATCAGCTTTCTTTTGACATTAAAGAGAGAGAATGCGTAATTGACGACAACACAGTTGTTTTAAAAAAATATATATCAAATATATCTATTAATAATATTGAATTAAAAAAAATAAACATAACTAACACGTCTAGTTCTGTTACAGCTATTAATTCTATGTTAGACATAATTAATCCTACCAATGATTATCTAGATGAGAATCAAAATTTTGTTCTAGATGTTTTGATTAACTTATCTGCTACAATAATTTATTTCAATCAACCTGAAAATTATATTTCACACGTTACATTGACCAACTATTTAAATTATAATAAACCAAAATATTATTCAACAACTAATTTTATTTATAACGGTATTGCAAATGTCGAAAAAAAAATTATTGATATCTTATTTAATTCAGAGAGTTCTAACCATAATTCTAAATCTAATAACCTAGATATTTATTATCAAATACTTGGGTTTAACTCTTCTAACGGAGTAACTGAATCCGATATAAAAAACGCGTATAAAAAACTATCTATCAAATATCATCCTGATAATAAAGAAACAGGAGATAGTGAACAGTTTAAATTAATTACTAATGCGTATAATTTTCTAAAAAAATATTGATTGAGCAAGTTTTTATTACCCCAATACCTAAAAAAGTTCCAAGATAAACAATTTTGATTGAAAAATAAAGACATGATATAATAAACATGCAAAGAAGTTATCATAGTAGCACAAAGCCCCTTAAGAAGTCGGATTCTTAAGGGGCTTATTTTGTGGGCTAATGTCGCCTTAAAATGGTTTTACTTCTTGTTTCGACTATTTAGCCAATAATCGAATAGAGCTACAAGTAGCCCAGCAAGAAGGGAGCAAAGAAAGTTCGTTATCACAGTAACACCTCCTTCCAGTCGCTAGACTGTCGGATAGGCGACAATTTATTATATCAAAGCAAATTAAAAAGTCTTCTCTAATTTATTTTTTCTTCTAGGGTTGTTAGGGCTTGCCCTGACCGTCTGAAAGACGCTTTATTAGTTTATATAAGGGTTTTATACTAAACGAGCTTAAACACCTCTTTTTTGCGTTTTAAAGCTATCCAAAGAATCACTTTAAAGAATGTTTTGTTGTTTAAGCAAAGGAGCGTAAGCGACTGCTGCAAGTAAAATGTGAGAGTGGTTTTCTCTCACTCCTTTTTTGTCTTTTCTTTTGAACTTTATGTTTATCAAAAACTGATCTCTATATCTATTGTCATATCTATTAAGCAATAGAATACGCGTGTGCGTTAAGATAATCTATTAATATAAACTGTTAAGATATACTGTTAAGATATACTGTTAAGATATACTGTTAGGGTTGCTGTATCCGTTGGTGCTATTGGGATTGGAGTAGTATAAGGGTATCACTTTTGGACAGTAAGGGTATCACTTTTGGACAGTAAGGGTATCACTTTTGGACAGTAAGGGTATCACTTTTGGACTTTCGAGGTATCAATATTGTTGTTGCGATACCTATATTCAAGTGATATTATTAGGTATCAGATTGAACGGAGTGATACCTTGAGTAATGATGTAGTACGATACAATAACGGTTTTAATACTGTTCCTTTACGTCAATTTACACCTATTGAAATGGATATCTTTTGGTCTATTTGTTCCAAGATGAAAAGAAAAGGGACTAAAGAAATTACCTTTGAATTTGAAACTTTTAAAGAGCTTGCTAATTATAACCGTAGGGAAAAAGAGGGCTTCTATAAAGCTTTAAAGACTCTCTCAGATAAACTAGGTTCTCTAACATATAAATTTGAAGATGAAGACGAATTTGAGCAATTATGGTTATTTCAGCGATTTTATATTAGTAAAAAGAATGAATCTGTTACTATTCAAGCTAGCGAACGCTTTGAATTTATTTTGAATTCAATCGGTAATGACTTCACTAGATTTGAACTTGAAAATATAACTCATTTATCTAGTGGTTATACTAAGGAACTATACAGACAGTTAATGTCACATAGAGATAAGAAAACTCGGAAAGGTGCTTGGTATGTTAAAGTCGAAGATTTTAGATCTGTAATGCAAGTTCCACAGAGTTTTAGAATGACTAACATTGATAAAAGGATTTTTGATGTTGCCAACAAAGAATTTACAACTCCAAATGAATATGGCGAAGTTATATTTTCAAAATTTAGAGTAGAAAAAGTAAAAGCTCGAAAAGGAAATAAGATTTCTTCTTTCCGAATCTATTTTCAAGAACCTGATATTTTGACAGTTCCTATGACTAATTGGTTAGAAGATAGTGAGGAATCTTTATATGCAAAATAAAGTATTAACTCTCAAACAACTAGCAGATAAATTAGAGGTTAGTAAGTCTTATATAGATAAAACAATTCGCACACTTGGTATGCATACTGAATTAAAAAAAGATGGTAATAGATATGTTGTTAATCCAAGTCAACAAAGGGAAATAGAACGTTTTTTAAACGATAAAAAATCACATACTGAAACGCACACTCAATCAAACACTAGTATGCATACTAGTGAGAATTCAGAAGTTAAATTTCTTCGCTCACAGTTAATTGAACGTAATAAAGAAATTGAGAGTTTACACAAAATATTAGATCAGCAACAACAATTACAATTAAAAACTCAAAATTTATTGGAAGAACAAAAACTAATTATCTCTGCTGATAAAGAACCTGAAAATGAAACAAATAAATTTAAAGAATCAATAGAAATTCAACAACAATTAGATCAATTAAAAAGCGAACTAGAACAAAAAAACTTAGAGAACGAAGAATTAAAAATGAACTTTGAAGAACTAAATCAACCACCTAAAAAAAGCTTTTGGCAACGATTATTTAATCAATAATTATCATTTTTTATACGCCCAGCAACAAAAAGAAAATGACAAAATAGAAGAAGAAAAATTAAGACAAGACTTACTTAAAGAACTACAAAATGGCTTCAAATAAATAAAAAAAGGAATGTAACATTTGATGTATCATTCCTTTTTTCTATGTATCATTCGATACATCATTTACTCTTTTTAAGCTTTTTTATACATCATTCAATACATCAGTTACCCTTTTTAAGCTTTTTTTATACATCATTTATTACATCATTCGCTCTTTTTTCAGAAACGTTTTTAGGTCTTAGAAACACTGTAGGCACAGCCTACAGACGACTTGTGACTCTGAACCTGCTTGCAGGTTCTCTTATGCTCTTGCAACTTTCTTTAAAATCTAGTGCGCCCTGCGTCCTCTTTTGACTCTTTTTGCTGATATAATTCAATGACATAGGAGGTTTCTACCATGACAAAAAAAGCGTTAGATCTAGAAAATACGGTTCTGTTGCAAAGTTTGAAAAAACGACAGGCTTATCCTAAGTCTCATTGATGGAGTCATGCAACTTGGAATAATGTTTCAAGTTCATCCCACGGGGAAAAGTCGAAGAGATTAATTTCTCTTCGACTTTCTTTGTGTAAGGCTGAAACGACTTCAATCCCTTTAATCGTAACAGTTGCTGTACGAGTCGATTGGAAGCTATTACCATAAGGCAGCTTCCCTTTCACCTGTCGGTGATCTTGTTCCAAAATATTATTGAGATACTTGGACTTCCAGTGATTGACCTTTTTATCCAAGATACCGTCTTCTTTCAACTCTTTAATGGCTTTTAAAGAAGGGGCATATTTATCTGTCACGATGGAACGTGGGTGTCCATAATCACGGAGTAACCGTTTGATAAAAGCTTTGGTAGAGACGGTATCTCGATGGTTTCGTAGCCACATATCCAGGGTGTCCCCATTGGAATCAATCGCACGATACAGGTAACGGTCTTTTCCCTTCACTTTGACATAGGTCTCATCAATTCGCCAGGATTTAGATAAGGTTCTGCGTTTATTGCGTTTTTTCCATAAATGATAAAGCACTTTTCCGTATTGCTGACACCAACGATAGATGGTAGTGTGGTCTACCCTGATGCTAAATTTTCTCATGATTTTAGCACAATCACGGTAACTTAAGGAAAAATGATAATATAAGCCAACGGCTTCAATAATGATTCGATAATCATATTGCTTTCCTTTGAAATGCTTTTTCATAAACGTACCTCCATTATCTAGTCTAGAAGTCAATTATAGCGTAAAATAGGCACTAGAAAAACTTTGCAACACAACCATTTTAAGGAAGATTATGTTATTAAACTTGAAGAAATGAATGTTTTTCTAAAAAAAGAAATTGAAGATAAAAATAATCAAATAGAATCACTTCAGACTATCTTAAACCAGCAACAACAATTACTACTTTACGAGCAACAAAAGAATACAAAATTACTAGAAGAGAATATAGAAAATAAAAGATGGTGGCAGTGGTGGAAATAAAATAGTTTTTTATTCTTATCATTTGCTATTGATTTTAATTCTAGGGTTGTTAGGGTTTACCCTGACCGTCTGAAAGACGTTTTACTTATCTAACTAATAGTTTTATCTAAATGAGCTTAAACAGCTCTTTTTTTGCGTTTTAAAGCTATTGAATTATTTCTTTAGAGAAATGTTTTAGGTTTTAGCGAAGGAACGTTAGTGACTGCTGCAAGTTAAATGTGAGTGTGGTTTTCTCTCACTCCTTTTTTATATCCTTTAATCTTACGCATAGATCATTTTTTATAAAAAGAAGTGGCTTTTTAGGTGGGAAAAATAGAGGACCTCTTTTATAATCTCTTTTAAACCTCTTTTAAACCTCTTTTAGACACTAGTTGAGCCTTAGAGCCACAAGGGATACAAGATGTTTAAGGGGTGGTTTTGTCTGTTTATGGGGGTGGTTTTGTCTGTTTATGGGGGTGGTTTTGTCTGTTTATGGGGGTGGTTTTGTCTGTTTGGGGGTATTGACTTAGGAGTGCCACTCCTTTATAGTTTATTTATTAGATTAGGAGGCTTACTATGGCAAATGAATTAGTTAAATATCATACTGAATTAAATACAATTCCTTTAAGAAAATTTTCTCCAGTAGAAATGAATCTCTTTTTTTCAATAGTTTCACGTATGCGTGATAAAGGAGAGCAGACAGTTCGTTTTTCCTTTGATCAGTTAAAAGACTTAAGTGATTATAAAGCGACTGCTAACAGCCGTTTTATCGATGATATTTACAGTACTTATGAAAAAATTCTTTCGTTACGATTTGGTAATAGAAGTGCCAACGGACTAAACAGAAGTATGTTTGTTATGTTTACTCAATTTGAGATTGTTGGCGATACTGATGAACCGTATGTTGATATAAAATTATTTGAAAAAGCCATACCTTTGTTAAATGGACTTGATGAATGGGTTCGATACTCTCTTAAACAGTTTAATGAATTACAAAGCAGTTATTCAAAAACTATGTTTCGATTATTAAAACAATTTAGAACTACAGGTTATGCTTATTTTTCTAAAGAAGATTTCAGTGAGCTACTAGATATACCTAAAAGTTATCGTGAAAGTGATATTAATAAAAATATTTTCAAACCAATTAAAGAAGAATTAACTCCACTTTTTAGAGGTCTTACTATTAAGAAAAAGTATGGACAAGGTAGAGGAAAACCAGTTATCGGTTATCAATTTTCTTTTAAAGCTGAAGCAAAAAATGCTGATGATTTTTCTAAAGGTAAACAAGAAGACTTACGCAAAAAAATGTTTAACATTGAACACAACGGAGAACTTTCTCAAGAAGAAAAATGGGTCGCCAAAGACAAAGTTTTAGGGTTAAAAATTGGAACTCATGAAGCAGATTTTTACGCCCAGCAACAAAAAGAAAATGACAAAATAGAAGAAGAAAAACTAAGACAAGATTTGCTTAAAGAACTACAAAATGGGTTTAAATAAGTCTAAAATAAGTGACTGCTTTTGGGCAGTTATTTAGATTTTTTAGGCGGTTAATAGGCAGTTAATTGGGATTTTTATGCAATTTTTAGGCAGTTAATAGGCAGTTAATTAGAAATTTAAGGCTGTTTTAGGGTAGTTTATGTGCTTTTTTTCAGAATGGTTTTTAGGTCTTAGAAACACTGTAGGCACAGCCTACAGACGACTTGTGACTTAGAGATTGTGGACAATCTCTCTTATGCTCTTACGAATTAGTTTGTAATCATCTAGTTTTACTACTCTTAGCTTTTATCTTTTACATGAGCGTAGCGAATTTTAACCAACACGCTTGACGAAAAAAGAGAGAAATTCATGTCTGATCTTCTCTCTTTTTTAGCACGATATGAACCAAATTTATTTGGTGCGTATAAGTGCGCCCTCATAAAAAAATCGGGAGGAATTTCCATGACAGATAAGCAAGTGGAATCAAAAATTTATCAGATAGAATTACTCAATGAATTTTCTATGTCTGTTTATAATCGACTGCTACGACACGTCCATAAAAACAAGATTGATTTAACTCATCAAGAAAATTTTATCGCTCTGCTCTTTCGTCAGTTAGAAGAAATGCTAAGTCTTAACTTATTCAAAAAAGAATTAGAAGAGTTAGAAGAAATAAAACACTATTGGGTAAACATGAACTCTCTCACAAAAGAAATATGCGCTTCTGACGTTCAACCAGATTAAACTAATGGTATTCGTCATTAAGCGTCTTTCAGACGGTTAGGACAAGCCCTAACAACCCAAAAACAATCGAGAGAATCGACAAGCAAATACCAGGAGAAACGTTCTTCACTTTGAAGATCTTTCTCCTGGTATTTTTACTCGGTTTTAGGTGAAACCTAACAAGCTCCCTTTTGGGTCGTGTGCGCACACACCCGATGCTTGCCTTATTCCATTTAATAACATTTTCCACCCAAACACTTTTCAAAATTTCACTATCTCACGAAAAAAAGAAGCCCTATAAATCAGGCTTCTTTTTTAATTTTAAGGTAGACCTTTTCAGATTCACAATGTTGTCGTCTGAAACCGTTGGTAAGTCTACAGCTCGGTATAACATCCGATTATGTCTACCCAACAGTTAAATAACTATTCTTGTTCTTCTAAAGCTTTTGTTCCTTTAATCTCTAAGTTAATAGGATTACTTCCTGGAGAACCTGCCATAGCACTAGAATTTATACCACTATTCGCTATTTTTTTTCCCCATCGTTTTTCTAAATCTACACCTTGTGCTCGCAACTTATCATTCTTAATACGAAGCTTTTCTGATTTCAAAAGTTTTTTCTCTGACATAAAGAATTCCTCCATTGCTTTTAATTCATTATACCACCTATTTTTAACTTGGTATAATGCCACTTTATGTTAACCTTAAACCAAAAATGCACTCAATGAGTGCTTAATGTAAACGACTGATTGCTCCCTAAATTTATAAAAATTCTGTATATTTTAATTATCACGTTTACTTAGGAGGAAGTTTTTATGAAAAAAGTAGCAATCAGTTTTATTATTTTAGGTAGTAGTCTTATTTTAGGAACTAATCTTGCTTCAGCAAATACTGAGGAAGTTATTTATGACCTAGATAATCATAACTTGGTTGAATCTTTCGAATTGGAGGAAGATGGCGAAATAATAGATGTCACTATAGTTGATGACTCTCTTATCTCACGAATGGCTGACAAAACCTATACTGTTTCCAAAAATAAAAAGAATTCTTGGTCGATTTCTTACAAAGTTTCTGTTAAAAGTAATAAAATCACTTCTGCTCATAGTGGGAGCTTCAAAGCTTCACAAGGTAACTTTTCAAACACTTCCGTTACTAGACATTCCAATTCTTCAGCAAGTGCTAAAGGAACATGGAAACATCGAGCTTACGCTTCAAATCTGACTGTCAAAGCAACTGTTAGAAACAATAAATTAGTGGTTGAATAATTCTTATTGGACATTTACAGTTGTCCCTATGTCTAAACTACTTGTAATACCAAGCTGTAAAATATAAATGTTATAAATAATAATCAAAACAGATAAAAAGATAATCAACTTATAGAATTGGTTATCTTTTTTATTTCGCCATAAAACTAATGGGATAGCGATTAAACCAAATGGAGCTATTGCTATCGAAAATACGGTGAATAGTAGTAATATCCAACTTTCATCACTATCTGAGGAAAGTAATTGGTTTAATTTTCTTTGCTTATTCTCTATTTCTTGAATATTTTTATTCATCTGCTTTGTTTTTTTATTAATTTCTTGTTGCAACACTTTTGTTTCAGTTAATAACTCATCTATGGATATTTCATAATATTTGCTTAATTCAACTAAATTATCAATATCAGGATAGGCTTTATCTGTTTCCCATCTAGATATAGATTGACGAGAAATATTTAAAAAATCGGCCACATCAGCTTGAGAAAAGCCTTTTTCAACTCTTACTTGTTTTAAACGTTGTCCTAAACTCATCATACTCCCTACTTTCTTATCACTGAATATCTTAGATTAGCTAATATATCCTCCATAGACACCTCTAAAAACTCTGACAATTCATACAAGTGTTCCAAAGATGGAAAAGCTAAATCATTTTCCCATCTTGAAATAGATTGTCTTCTGATCCCTAAATGATTAGCCATATCTTTTTGTGATTTACCCTTTATTATACGTTGGTTTTTAATATATGTCCCAAAATACATGATCAGCACTCCCTCTAGTTATTTTCTTATTTAAAATATACCTAGATTTGAGTCATTATGTAAGCAATCATTAGTTTACATCTTAGCAATTAAAACGAGCATATCAGAATTGCTCATAAAAAAAAGATAGCATAAAGCACCTCGTTTAAACGTTGATATGAAGTAAATGCTCGCTCTGATTGACACCATGTAAACTAATGATTGCTTACTAAATAATATAAAACATGAGATATTTAATTTATCAAAAAAGAAAGAGGTTTTGTTTATGAAAAAAAATATCTTTATGTTGTTAATTGTTTTAACACTAATAATTATAGGTGGGAATAAAGTTAATGCTGAAACACTAATCATCGATAAGATGCCCAACGACAGTACTACTGAGGGGTTATTTTATTTGGGGGATGGCGTATATGGAGAATATGTCAGCTATAACGAAATGATTACTAATATTTCAGAAAGAGACAATACTACATTAAAAGAAGTAAGGAATATGGTTCCTAATATTGATTTAAATATCTCTAAGTCTTTGAAAGCAAGAGCTGGTGGACCTTCGAGTTCAGGATACATTCATTTATACAAAGACTTACCTGTTAAAGGTGGATGGACACCTAAGTTAGACATTTATGTTCATTTTACATATGCTAATAAGAAAGGTAGAGAATTTACTAAAATAGTAGATTTGAATTTAATACGGTCTTCTCAAAATAAAACTAAGCAATTTAGTGGAAAGTTACAAGCTAAATTATTAGATTCAAAAAACTTATATTGGGTTATTAATGGAGATTTTCATGATAATGGAACTACATCGGTTACTTTTGGAGGATCTGTTGGTATTGGAAAATATGCAACAGCAAACTTTTCTACTACAAAGACTAAAAATCACTTCGCTTATATATATAGAAAAGGAGTATTTTATGAAAAATAACAGATCAAAAATTTTAGGAATTATCTTTATTATATTTTCAATTATAATTCTTTTAACGATGAATAATTTTATTACTCCTATATCTACAACAGAAGGTGAATTCGATTACGGTGAATTCTATATCAAAATATTAATAAATGCTTTACGCTATTTTCTTATAGCAATCATTTTTAGCATATTAGGAATCAAAATGTTATTAAAAAAAGATAATTAACTAGTTATAACGTGATTTATGTTANNCAACATCATTTGAATGATTCACACCATCTGTAGTTACAAATGTACTAACAACTGGTTCAAAAATTCTTTTTCTTGCCATTATTTTTCTCTCCTTAGTGCGTATGCGAATAGTTGATAAAACATTTATTTATAAGGTTTTTGAAATGTATGATACTATCATAATTTCAAATTAAATTTACGTCAATTCAAATTTTTATTTTATAATGTTAAATACTCAATATCCAATTTCAGAGAACCTTACATTATGGAAGCTCTAAAGTTTTTGAAAAATTTTCATATTAAGTTTATCCAATTATCTATAAATAAAAAATAAAGTATCTGTTAAGCCTATTATATGTTATATATAGCTTAGATAATTATTATATTTTTGGAGGAATTATGATGAAACAATTTTTTAATAAATTAAAAAAGGAAACTGAAGAAGAGCGAATTCAGCGTGAGAAAGAAGAACAATTATTAAAAGAAAAACAAGCAAGAACTCAAAAAATAAGTTTAATAATTTTAGGCTCATTTCTAGTTATTGGTTTCCCTGCTTTATATTTTTTAGATAAAAATGATACATCTTCTAAAAAAACACCTACAGAAACTGTAGAAAATACGACTACAAGTTCATATAAATTAACCACTAAAGAAACTTCTGTTACGCAAAGTACCATTGAATCATCTATTGTTTTTGAAGAATCTATATTAACTAAAGAAAACAACACAGAATTGGCTCATATCCTTAATGATTCGAGCGATATAGATTCTTATAAAAAATTTGTAGAAAAATATAAAGGTCAAAAAATTGAATTTGATGGAAATATAGCAAACATGCAAAAATATGGAAATAATAAAACTAGATATAATTTTTTAGTTTATGGTGGTGATTATAGCGAAACTTCTACTACTGGTGTTGGTTTTCATATCCAAAACAAGAATGTTACCTATGATTTGCATTTAACTGGTGATAATATTCCTGATACCATTGGTGAAGGACAAAATATCAGTATAATAGCTGAAATTATTGGATATGCGGATAATGATTTAATAATTATAGATCCCGTTGAAACTAGAATTAGATAGTAAAAATACTCAGTATAACGTGATTTATGTTAACTGAACTAATAAAGTACCAGATCCCTTAGTTGGATCATAGATATTTTGATAGAAAATACAAATCATGATATAATAATTCTACAAATAAGATATGCATTGAATAACCAAAAAGAGCCAGTCGGGGGCAACCGAACTGGCTCTTTTCTTTTTTCATTGCTTGTTTGACCACTTCAAACAAATAACGTGAGGCTAGCTGTCTTTCTTGTCCTTAGAATCTAGCCATTTACTAATGCTATGGGCAATAACATTAATCACGATTCCAAGTAAGACGTCAAATAAGATATGCAACTGAATAACCTCCCTTCTTGCTGAAGATTTCAGCCAAAAGGAAGACAGCAGACATATTATATCAAATTTCTTAACTGATTATTCATAAAAAGAAATGGTTATGGTCTAAATAAATTCATATTTTCAGACTAATATATAAGCATACCAACAAAACAACCCTAACAAACTTTTTCATTTTATTTACTCCTCCAAAGTAGATAAAACAACTCCTTTTTTCCCTTAGTAATTTGCTAAGGGCTTTTTTTTTGTTAATTTCATTGTTATTATTGTTATTATCAATGAAATTAAGGAGAAACTCTTATATGATAAGCGTTACAGAGATTGCTGAAAAGTTACAAATTTCAAAAATGATGGTTTATCGTTTCATTAATAACAATGAAATTAAACATTCTGCTAAAGATGGACGGACGTTTTTGTATGATATGACTGCGTTTCAGACGATTAAAGAAGGTTTGAAAGACAAGTCAGTAATTTCATCTGATAATAACATTGAAATTACTGAAAATAAGAACGAAGAAGAATACCTTCAAATCAATGATAATGATGTTATTATTGAAATTATGAAGTCTGAAATTGAAATTAAGAACAAACAAATTGATGAATTAACTGAAATGAATAAAGCGTTAAATGTAACGCTCCAGCAACAACAACAATTACTACTTTACGAGCAACAAAAAAACACAAAACTCCTAGAAGAAAATATAGAAAATAAAAAATGGTGGCAGTGGTGGAAATAATATAGCTTTTTATTCTTATCATTTGCTACTGATTTTAAATCTAGGGTTGTTAGGGTTTACCCTGACCGTCTGTAAGACGTTTTATTTATCAAACTAAGAGTTTTAACTAAATGAGCTTAAATAGCTCTTTTTTGCGTTTTAAGGCTATTGAATAGTTTCCTTAAAGAAATGTTTTAGGTTTTAGCGAAGGAGCGTATAGCGACTGCTGCAAGTTTAATGTGAGAGAGTTTTTCTCTCACTCCTTTTTTATATCTTTTAATCTTACGCATAGATCAATTTAACAAAAAAAGTGATTTTTAGGTGGGAAAAATAGAGTACCTTTTTTATAACTTCTTTTATAACCTCTTTTAAACCTCTTTTAGACACTAGTTGAGCCTTACTCTCCCAAGGGTTTGCAAATGTTTTAAACTACATTTTGTCTGTTTATCAACTACATTTTGTCTGTTTATCAACTACATTTTGTCTGTTTATCAACTACATTTTGTCTGTTTATTGACTACTGATTAAAACTACAGTATTATTAATTGGTAGTTTTAATCAGTAGGAGGGATATTATGTCCAACGAAATAATTAAGTATCACACCGAATTAAATACAATACCATTAAGAAAGTTTACTCCTGTAGAAATGAATCTGTTTTTTTCTATTGTTTCTCGAATGCGTGATAAAGGTACTCAAAAAATTCAATTTACTTTTGATCAGCTAAAAGATTTAAGTAATTACAAAGCAACTGCTAATGTGAGATTTATTGATGATTTGGAAACTACTTATGATAAATTAATGGACTTAAGATTTGGTCGTCGTAGTGCTGATGGATTAGAACGAGAGAGATTTGTTATGTTTAATGAGTTTCAAATTAAAGGTAAAGCTGATGTACCTTATGCAGAAATTCAAATTCACGAAAAAGCATTACCTTTGCTTAATAATTTAGATGAATGGGTTAGATATTCTCTTCAACAATTTACTGAATTACAAAGCAGTTATTCAAAAACAATGTTTAGATTATTAAAGCAATTTAGAACTACAGGTTATGCATATTTTTCTAAAGAAGATTTTTTTGAATTATTAGATATTCCTAAAAGTTATTGGAATAAGCCTGCTAATATAGATTCTCGTATTTTAAAACCTATTAAAGAAGAACTGACTCCCTTATTTAGAGGACTAACAATTAAAAAGAAACATGGAAAAGGAAGAGGTAAACCGGTCATAGGTTATCAATTTTCTTTTAAAGCTGAAGCAAAAAATGCTGATGATTTTTCTAAAGGAGAACGAGAAAATTTACGAATCAAAATGTTTAACATTGAACACAACGGAGAACTTTCTCAGGAAGAAAAATGGGTCGCAAAAGATAAAGTTTTAGGGTTAAAAATCGGAACTCATGAAGCAGATTATTACAGCCAGCAACAAAAAGAATCAGACAAAATAGAAGAAGAAAAATTAAGAAAAGATTTGCTTAAAGAACTACAAAATGGCTTTAAATAAAGAAAAAAAGGAATGTAACATTTGATGTATCATTCCTTTTTTCTATGTATCATTTAATACATCATTCACTTAAATCTATGTGTTTTCTACTTAATTCTATACATCATTTGATACATCATTCGCTATTTTTATACATCATTTAATACATCATTTGCCACTTTTTTGAGAAAGGTTTTTAGGGGTTAGAAACACTGTAGGCACAGCCTACAGACGACTTGTGACTTAGAAAGTGGGCCCACTTTCTCTTATGCTCTTACGAATTAGTTTGTACTTATCTAGTTTTACTACTCTTAGCTTTTATCTTTTACATGAGCGTAGCGAATTTTAACCAACACGCTTGACGAAAAAAGAGAGAAGATTAGACATGAACTTCTCTCTTTTTTAGCACGATAGACACCAAAAAATTTTGGTGGGTATAAGTGCGCCCTTAGCGATTATCGAATCAAATTTATTTGGTGCGTATAAGTGCGCCCTCATAAAAAAATCGGGAGGAATTTCCATGACAGATAAACAAGTGGAATCAAAAATTTATCAGATAGAATTACTCAATGAATTTTCTATGTCTGTTTATAATCGACTGCTATGACACGTCCATAAAAACAAAATTGATTTAACTCATCAAGCTCATCAAGAAAACTTTATCGTGTTGCTTTTTCATCAGTTAGAAGAAACTCTAAGTCTTAACTTATTCAAAAAAGAATTAAAAGAGCTAGAAGAAATAAAACACTACTGGATAACCATGAACTCCCTCAAAAAAGAAATATGCGCTTCTGACGTTCAAACAGATTAAATTAAAAGTGTTCTTCATTAAGCGTCTTTCAGACGGTTAGGACAAGCCCTAACAACCCAAAAATAATCGAGAGAATCGACAAACAAAGACCAGGAGAAACGTTCTTCACTTTGAAGATCTTTCTCCTGGTCTTTTTAGTTGGTCTTAGGTAACACCTAACAAGCTCATTTTAGGGAGTGGCATGCCAAAACCGTTGCTTGCCTTTTTCAATTCAATAACATTTCCCCCTCAAATTCATTTTCAAATTTCACTATCTCGATAAAAAAAGAAGCCCTAGAAATAAGGCTTCTTTTTTTAATTTGAGGTAGACCAGTTGAGATTCACAAGGTTGGTGTCTGTATCGACTGGTAACACTACAGCTTGGTATAACATCTGATTATGTCTACCTAACAGTTAAATAACTAATTATTAGCGAATACTATCAACATACTCATCAAAAGTTTCCTGTTCGACAGAAAAAGTATTGTTGCAAGATTGGCAAGTCACGTTGTACATATACTTTTTTTCAATTCTCTTTTTTACATTTAAAATTCCCCAAATACATAATACAATTGCTATTAAAAATATTAATAAATTCATAACTGAATCTATTGGTGTAATTTTTATAAAATGAGATATTCCTTGACTATCATTAAAAGGATGAATCAATTCTTCCTTTTCAACAGGTATAAATTGATTTATAAATAGTTCATAGAAAAAATTTGTCCCTCTATTATAAGCTTGTTCAGATATACTTTTAACAAACGATATTATTAATCCGATTCCTAATATTAAAGGGATAAAAGAAGGTTTTTTCACATTAACTTTAACTCCATTACTACCACAATTTTTACAAATAATGATATTTTGACCTTTATTCTCCGATAGTTCATTCTCCAAAAAAATCAACCTTTCATAAAAAAATTAAGTTCTTTAATCTTGTAAATCTGAATAACTTATTACCTTATCACGTACCCTTTTATCAGTGTTTTCAAATACTTTTTTTAATTTTTTTCTTATTTCTATAATTTTATCAAAATCATAGTCACTATAACTTGGGGCTTGTCGGCCTTTTAGTAAATTACCTTGAGCCATTTGAACTTTAAAAACAGGATTTGGATTTTCTAACTCGTAACCATATGAAACTTTAAACTCAACATCATTTGAATGATTC
>NZ_JAFLVX010000014.1:0-203 GCF_017316185.1 Candidatus Vagococcus giribetii
AGGTCGAAGAGTGATGACCAATGCAGTGAAATTTTTGGAAGGTACGCTTAAATTAGAGGTAAATCAAGAAAAATCAGCAATCGGTAGCCCTCTCAAACGAAAGTTTGTAGGATTCTGTTTGTTGCCAACAAAGAAAGGTATTAAAATCCGTCCACATAACCAAGCTAAGACCACTGTCAAAGATAAGTTAAAAAGATTAACGA
>NZ_JAFLVX010000014.1:344-125405 GCF_017316185.1 Candidatus Vagococcus giribetii
CAAATAAAGAACTGGCATCGATTGGCTATCAAGATATAGCCAAACAATACCAGTATATACACTTAAACTATTGAACCGCCGTATACGGAACCGTACGTACGGTGGTGTGAGAGGGGCAAAGAGTTATTACTTAACTTTTTCCTCTACTCGATTGTAAAAAATAAATAACATCCTTTAATAAAACATTTAAAGCTATTTCGTTTACTATGTTAATCTCCTGATGTTAAAATGATTAAAAGTGACAAAAATATATCGCTTTATTAGAAAAGGGGAGTTTTTTTATGAAAAAGAGCAATTGGTTAACAGGTAGTGTTGTCACAATAACATTATTAAACACTGTATTTCCCGCAGTAAATGTTTCTGCTAATGTGATGTTAGAAAAAGAAACTTTAAATGAAGCAAAATCATTAAAAAATAAAAGTCCGTTGATGTTGAAAAGTGATGCTTATTTAAACAAACTTAGTCAATACAATCAAAAAAAGGCTAACTATGAAGCTAAGATTAGTGAGATGGAGACAAAGAAAGCGTCTCTTGAGGCTAAAAAAAGTAACTATGAAGAAATGACTTTGGCTTACGAAGAAGAATTACTAACATATAAAAACGAGTTAGCAATTTATAAAGTTAGTAGTATGGACGAATACGAAGAAGTCACCAAAACATTAAAGCCTAAAATAGAAGAATATGAAAAACAAATAGATGCTTACAAAAACAAATTAACCAATTATGAAACGATGCTAAAGGATTATGAAGACATGCTAGCTACGTATAGTAAAGAATCTGAAGCCTATCAAGAAGCTTTAGCAAACTATGACGTATTACTTGCTGATTATCAAGAGGCAAAGGTGCATTTTGACCTAGTTTCAGCTGAGTATGACAAATTACTTCTTTCATACAATGAAGACTTAGCAACTTATCAAAAAGCTGTTAAAGATCTTGAAAATGAAATCGCTATCTATGAAGAAGAAGTTATCAAAAAGTATCAAAAAAATCTTGATGCATATGGTGAAGAATTAAGTCAATACGAAGAGCAACTAACCAGTTATACAGAGAATTTAAAAGAGTACAAAGAGCAATTAGCGGCAATTGAAGCTGATTTATTACCATATAAATCTAGATTAGCCGATTATGAACAAGAGTTGTTTGATCAAAAGGAAGCATTAAGTTTATATGATCAAAAGGCTGCATCTTATGATGCTAAATTAGACGAGTACGACCAAAAGTTGTCTGACTATCAGATTGAGCTAGAAGCTTATAATCAAGAGAAACGAGCTTATGAGGCAGAACTAAGTAGGTCAGAATCGTTTATTTTAGATGCTCAAAAAAACATTGAGCAATATGAGGAGCAAGCGACTTCTTATCAAGCGAGACTATCAAGATATGAGAAAGATATCGATGAGTACAAAATTTTAGCTAATAACTATCAAGAAGAAAAAGCTCCTTATGAAGAACAATTGCGTATTTATCAAGAGGAGTTGGATCAGTATACTGGCTTAGTACAAGAGAGTGAGCAAAAATTAACTAAGTATCGACAGGAAAAAGAGATTTATCAGAAACAATTAGCCTTATACGAAGAGCAATTAGAAGCGTATAAGCAGTCTGATCAGAAAGCTTATGAAGAGATTCTTGAAAAGTATAATACGACTAAAGCTTCCTATGATGCAGTTAATAAGACCTTTGAAGAAGAATCTAGTCATTTAAAACAACTTGAAGTAAAGCAAAATGAGCTAGTGACGAAACACAAACAGTTAGAAGATACCTACACACCTCTTCGAACAAAATATGAGGAAGCAACTAGTCTTTATCAAGCAAAACAAAAAGAATACGAGAATTTACTTCAAGAATTTCTTTCTGTTACCACATCTCGTGATGAACTTGAAGTGGAGCTAGCAGCAGCTAGAGAGGAAGTTAAGACATTAACAGCTAAATATCATGAAGTAGACTCGTTGTATCAAGAAAAGAAACAAGTCTCAGATAATTTACTGATTGAAAAAGATAATCTACTAACTGAGTATGATGAGCTAAACCGTATGTACCAACCATTGAAAACTCAAAATGCTAGGTTGTTAAAAGAATACAATGCCTTGTTAGAAGAGTTTAACCGATTGCATGCATTAGCCAATAGCTTAGAGAATGCCTATGATACAACGAGTGAAGAACGTGAACGCTTATTAGATGAGTATGAGTCAGTAAAACAAAGTTATGATCAAACTGTAGAGGCATATAATCAAGCTAATATAGAGAAGGATAAGTTGGCGAATCAACTATCTGACTTGATTGTAATGGCTAATGGAGTCAATCAAAAACTGAGCCTAGTAAAAAAAGAAAAAGAAAAAACATCTAATGAGTATAAGGAAGCTCATGCAAGTTATTTAGTTACGTTAGGTGCCTATGAAGAGACTGAGGCTTTATTGAATCAAGCTAAAGTGACTAATCAAGCTATTCAAGTGGATTATGATGCTTTAAAAGTTTCTTATGATGAGACGCAAGTGATTTATCAAGACACAACTAATCAGTACAATGAATTAATTGAAGAGTACCGCAAAGCTATCAAACAATATGAAGAGCTGACTCTAGAGTATGAAGCGATAAAATTATCTTATGATAGTAGTTTGAAAAGATACAATGAATTGAGAGTGCAGGGTAAACAGTTAAATACAGAATTGAAACAAGTTTCTAAAGAACTGCTTATCTTGAAAAAAGAGTACTATATTTTATCAGCGACATACAAGTCATTGTTATCAGATTTCAATAAGATGGAGACAGTCTATCAATCAGAGATGGATGCTTATGAAGAAGGCATAAAAGAAAAATTGAAGGTTGAACAAAATTATTCAGTAGTTAGTCAATCTTATCAAGAAACCAAAAGAATTATAGAAGAGAGCTTAGCAATTATAAATGAATTAGTCTTGCTTTCACAATCATTTCCAATTGAAGAAAGTAAAGAATCAAACAGTAATAAAGAAGAACTAGCTAACTTTAGTCAGAATTGGAGCGCTCAATTTAGCAAAGCATCTCAAGCTAAAAATGATCTATTAACAGCTATTGATCAGTATCAAGTAGTTTTGGACACGTTTAATGCGTCAAATAGTCAAGCTGAAAACTCCCCAGTAGAGGCAATAAAAAGTCCTTTTTCTAAGGAGTTATTTGAAGCTAATTTTGAAGAGTATGATAAATGGTATCAGTCCTCATTGGTTGCTTATAATGATAATGTAGAAATGACGCAACTATCCAAGGGTTTAAAAGAAAAAAATCAAGAGATTAATGATTTGGTAAAAGAAGTGATTAGTATAACGGAGGAGAGCTCTAGAGAAACGACTGATAAACTAGGAGAGGTTAGTTCAATTCCTAAGAACACGTATTTTCAATATAAAAACCAATACTTCAATTTGTTTACGAATGAAAAAATAGAGGAAATACTTGCTATTTTATCTGGTAATCAAGTCATTGTTGAGGAAACATTAAATGAATTATTGCCTAAAGATTCCAATGCTCTTGAGTTTAATTTAAAACTTATAAAAGAGGCTGTTGAGGTATTTAATAGAGATGTAGAGACAATAAAAAGTAAAGATGCGACCTTCAATATAGAAACAATTGATTTAGATGATAACAAAAATAATGTGGCGAGAGCCTATAATGAATTATCAGATTATTTAAGTGTTCAAATTAATCCTAATTCGGAAGAAGCAGATGCGTTCTCAGTCTTATATAGCGAAACCGCACGCAAGAATACAGCAAACTTTGAGGGATCAAAAAAGCAAGCAAATAAGATGTCTGATGAGGAGTTTATTGATCGTTATGTTGATGGAATCACAGAACCAGGAGTTAGACCTGTTGAAGAGTTTACTGAAAATGATAAAATATATCAAACTATTTTCTTTGCTGGTGGTGCCTTCCACTCTATTGAAGTAGCACCATACACATTCTTTTTTAAAGGAAAAGATTTAGTAGATGCTAACGTTACGTATAAAGATATCGAAAAGGTGAATGCCTTAGATATTGATGTTGAAGAGGCGAAACCTAAAGAAGTAACAGTTCCGGAGTTACCGATTTGGCCAGGCGAGTTAGTAAAACCTGTTCCAGTGACTAATGTTGAGTTAACTTTCACTCAAGTTAAATTTCCTGAAAAACCTGAGGAACCTTTGTTAGGTGAAGCGTTAACTTCTATTGAAGAGGTGAGTGAACCAAAAGAGGCTGAAAAAATAGATAATTTTGAAGATAGTCTTGATAAACCAATTGATGTTATTGACGTAAATGACCCAGTTGATTTTACTGAAAGCATCATTGAGATGCCCAAAGATGTTGAACTACCCGTTGAACCAGACAAACCTGAAATAGTCCCTCCTTTGGGTGATTTTGATGCTCCTAGTGGGAGTTTAGATGAATCAAAAGAAGTTACTAAACCAGGAGATGTGACTGTTCCTGAGAAGGTAGATTTACCTGACTTAGAGTTGAAAGATCCTACAATTATTACCAAACCAGGAGAAATAGCACTGATAGAGCCAATTGAAAAACCAATTTTACCGAATGAAATAGGTGAGATTGAGGGGGTTAAGGAACCAGAAAAACCTGTGAAGCCAACAGACCCGACAGACCCAGTAGATCAAGCTGAGCCGACAAATCCAACAGATTCAAAACAACCAAAAGAGGTAAGTGCTGGTAAGAGAACGAATAGTTCTCAAGGAAATATGGTATTACCTAAAACAGGACAAGCTTCAGGTTTTATAGCTTCAATGACTGGACTTCTTGCAATGGTAAGTGGACTTTGGGTCTTTAGAAAGAAACACTAAAGCCCAGTAAGAAAAAAATATCCAATAAATAAGGATTCACTATGCAAGCATTATGACATAGTGAATTCTTTTTTTTATTACCTGTTAGCTAGGTTTGAGAGGTTATGAGTAGTTAGTGCTAGGATCTTTTCATATTTCCTTGAAGTTACTAGTAGGAACAGGTATATTTTAAGTATTGAAAAAATTAAAACGATTACAAGGAGAGCTTATGTTTCTTTTGATTGATAATTACGATTCATTTGTTTACAATTTAGCTTCGTATGTTGAGGAGCTGGGAGAGAAGATTGAGGTAATGAGAGTTGATGAGGTAGATTTTCATCAGTTAGATCAACGAATTTCAAATCTTGATGGGCTTATTATTTCACCAGGACCTAAACGCCCAGAAGATGCAGTAGAGTCATTAAAGGTATTAGATCGTTATCAGGATAAGTTACCCATTTTAGGAGTATGTTTAGGTCATCAGGTAATGGGGCACTACTACGGTGGGCAAGTGAAAAAAGGTAAGAAGCCTGTTCACGGGAAGGTATCACTGGTTAGTCATACACAGCATGAGATGTTTGAGAAGGTGCCAGAATCTTTTAAAGTGACGAGATATCATTCACTTTCTTTAGTAGAAGAGAGTATGCCAGATTGTTTAGAAGTAACGGCGAAAAGCGAAGATGGTGTGATTATGGGGATTGCTCATAAATCTAAGCCGATATACGGCGTGCAGTATCATCCGGAAGCTTTGTTAACAGAATATGGTCATCAGGTGTTACAAAATTTTATTAATCAATGTAAAAAAGGAGCCCGCTAGTCATGACAAGTGTTCGCTACTATGAAAAGTATCCTAGTATTTCAACTGTGTTTGATCTTTTTTCGACAACGCCTTATGCGGTTTTTTTAGATTCTTCTCTTCAAAATAAGTTGGGACAGTATTCTATTATAGGTTTGAATCCTTATTTGATATTAGAAAGTAAAAATCAGGTGGTTAGGGCAAATGGAGAAATCAGTTCTGAATCACTTGAATACCTAATGAATCAGCAGATGGCTACAGAAAATCAAGAGAATCTGGAAGAATTACCCTTAGTAACAGGTGCTATTGGTTATTATTCTTACGACTATGGTATGGAGAAGATGGGAGTTTCTTCTAGGCACGAAGATCTGATTGGTGTTCAAGAGGCAATTTTTTGCTTTTACGATTGTTTTATCATTGAAGACCATCAAAAAGGTAGATTAGCTGTAATTTCTAACGGAAAGCTAAAAGAGACTGAAACGCAATTAAATGAATTAGAAGAATTGATTTTTGCACAAGAGGAAGTAACTTACTGCTTAGAAAATTCTAGTAGCCATGAGATGAGTGTTACGACTAATATGGAGCAAGAGGCTTATGTGAAAGCAATTAAGCGAGTGATTGACTATATTTATGAAGGTGATATCTACGTGATGAATTTAACTCGTCAGTTAGTGATTGATAGTCAAATTAAGCCTTATGAGTTATTTAAGAAGTTAAGAGAGATTAATCCGTCGCCATTTGGTGGGTATTTAAATTATCCCGACTTTCAAGTGGTTTCCTCATCTCCTGAGCGTTTTATTGAAGTTAAGGATCGCGTGGTGACTACTAGACCAATCAAGGGAACTAGAAAAAGGGGACAAACAAAAGAGGAAGACAAGGCGTTAAAAGCAGATTTGGAGAATTCTGAAAAAGAGAAAAGTGAATTGTTGATGGTAGTCGACTTACAGCGAAATGATTTAAACAAAGTGTGCCAAGCTGGATCAGTCAAAGTACCTAATCTTTTCTTTGTTGAGCCTTATGCCACTGTCTTTCATTTAGTGGCTGATGTTCAGGGGCGTTTGAAAGAGGGAGTCTCAACAGTTGATTTACTCGCATCAGTGTCACCAGGAGGCTCAATAACTGGCAATCCTAAATACAGAGCAATGGAGATTATTGATGAGTTAGAAGAAAGTAGAAGAGGTCTCTATACAGGCTCTATGGGCTATATATCAGCAACAGGTGATAGTGATTTTAATATTATCATTAGAACAGCTATTGCTAAAGAGGGCAAGTTCCATCTAGGTATAGGTGGAGGAATCACCTCTGAGTCAATTCCTTTAGATGAATTTGAAGAGACGAATCAAAAGGCGAAAGCGATTGTCGAAAGTTTTAGAAGATAGAGATGAGGAATAGATATGCAGTTAGATGAAGGATTCTATTTTGGTTTAGGGGCTTTTGAAACGTTGTGTGTCCATCAAAAAAAAATTGTTTTTTTAGAAGAGCATCTAAAAAGGCTTAGAAAAACTTTATTATTTTTAGGTATTAAGCAACCTCTTACAAGTCAAGAGTTGATGGATTATGTTAGTAAACAAGACAAGGAAAGTTTTGTTTTGAAAGTGGCCATCTCAGCAGAAAACAAATTATTCTCTATTAGAGATAATCCCTATACAAAAGAGATGTACGAAACAGGCTTTGACATCAAGTTGTCTGATAATCGTCGTAATGCTTATTCACCTTTTGTTTATCATAAAACCTTGAATTACGGGGATAACATCATGGAAAATCGTTTGGCAAAAAAAGAAGGGTATCAGGAGGTTCTCTTCTTAAATACAGAAGGCTTAGTTAGTGAATGCAGTACTGCCAATATCTTTTTTGTTAAAAATA
The DNA here is from genome assembly GCF_017316185.1 of Candidatus Vagococcus giribetii. Classification (GTDB taxonomy): domain Bacteria; phylum Bacillota; class Bacilli; order Lactobacillales; family Vagococcaceae; genus Vagococcus; species Vagococcus giribetii. Next base: position 7,770 of record NZ_JAFLVX010000014.1, read on the forward strand.
AACAGATATACACACCGAAAATTGAGAATGGTTTGTTACCAGGTATCTTGAGAGAGTATGTATTGAAGGCGTATTCTGTGATTGAGAAAGATCTATCCTTATCTGATATAGAACACATGGAAGAAGCTTTTGTGACCAATTCTGTTCTTGGGATTATGCCAGTGTGTCGTATTGGACAAACAAAATTTCCTTCTATCAAAGAGAGTCAAAAAATGGCAGAAAAATATGTTGAGTCAATAAGTTATTAAATAACTAAAGGAAAAAGCTGATAAGCCCACTACAGGTTTTATCAGCTTTTTAGCATGCCTTCTTATTCAACAGAAACAAGATTAATCTTAGAAACACCTTCAATGGCTTCTATTTGATTTAACAAGTCTTGAATGGGTATTTGTAAGTCTTTAATATCTAAACTTATCAGAACGTTAGCTTTCTTTTGAATGGGAATATTTTGATTAATGGTCAAAACACTTCCGCCATTTTCTGAGATTACTTTTAAGACGTAAGACAGAATGCCTTTTTTATCCGACAAGACAAAAGAGATAAGAGCTTTTCTTTCTAGTGTCATGTCTTGAGTAGAAAACACATGGTCTTTGTATTTATAATACGCACTACGAGAAATGCCAACGTGTTTAATCGCATCGCTCACATGGTTAAATTCTCCTGTGTCTAAACTTTTTTTAACAGCAATCACTTTTGAAAAAACATCTGGTAACATGGCTTCATCTACGATTAAATAGTTTGTTAACATTGTGTCGCTCCTTCCAAATCACTATTAACTTTATAACATTTCCACTGATGTTTCAATTCTTTTAGTTGGTCATTGAGTGAGTCTATATCGATTTTTTCTTGAGCAATAGCAAGTAGTGTCGGCCCGCTTCCTGAAACGAGGACAGTTAAAGCGCCTGCTTGTTTGGTTAGATCTGATACGATGTTGACCTCGTGAATCAGTTGTTTTCGGTAAGGTTCGTGTAGTTTGTCTGTCATTACTTCTTGTAACAATGGCCCGTCTCCACTCGTTAAAGCTTGAGTCGCAAATAAGAGTTTGCTTTGATTAGAAACAGCATCTGTAAAGTCAATCTTTTCTGGTAGGAGTTCCCTAGCTATTTCAGTAGAAGTTCTAAAATCAGGTATGAGAACCAAGAACTTATAAGAAGAGTGAAGGGGAAATCTTGATGTATAAAGAATTTGATCCCCTTGATAAGAGGCAACTAGTCCGCCGATTAAAGCAGGGGCAACATTGTCAGGATGACCTTCTATTTTTGTACAAAGGGCTAAAGCTTTTTCTTGATTAACAGGGTGACCAGCTAAGGCGTAAGCTCCTAATACCCCAGCAACAACACAAGCTGAGCTACTACCTAAGCCTCGCTCAAGAGGAATATCACTCTTTATCACAAGTTTAATAGGAGACGGCTTTATCCCTAGTTCTGTCATGGCTTCTATGTAAGCCTGATAGACTAGATTGTTTTCATTTTGATACTCAGTAGGGCAACCTGAAATCTGCAAGGACTTTGATGGTTTAAAGTAAAAGTAAGAATAGATATCTAGAGCCATACCTAAACAGTCAAAACCAACGCCCAAATTAGCAGTTGTTGCGGGAACTTTGATACATATCATTGGCTAATCTCCTTTCCCATGAGTCAAAACGTAATGGCTCATTTCTTCTGTAGAGATACAGTCATTAAAAAGAATCGGTAACTCAAGAAGTTCAGCTAAATTATCTGGAACAGGGACACCTGTTTCTCTTTCTAGAAGGCTCATACGAGAAAATAAGTCATCAGTCGCATTGTCTTCAGATAGATTCAAAGCGTCTAACACACTTTCCGTAAATTTATAAGGCGACGCTGTGGCTAAGACAATTTGTTTGTAGCCAAATTCTTCTTGTTCTTTCATAACTTTGTAAGCTACAGCAGTATGAGGATCTAATAAATAATCATGCTCTTTGTAGACGGATTGAATTGTTTGTTTAACTTCTTCATCTGTCGCATATCCTGAACGAAATGTTTGTTGGATTTCTTTTAATGTATCTGAATCTACAGAAAAATAACCATGAGTAGCAAGTTTATCCATCCACTGATTAATTAAGTCACTATCTTGTCCACTTACTTCAAAAAGGAGTCTTTCTAGATTAGACGAGATTAAAATGTCCATACTAGGGGAAGTGGTCATCAGAAAATCACGTCTGGCATCATAGATGCCTGTTTGTAAGAAATCATGTAGAACCTTGTTTTCATTAGACGCACAAACAAGGTGACGTATGGGAAGACCTAGTTTTTTAGCATAAAAGCCAGCAAGAATATTACCGAAATTCCCAGTTGGAACAATAAAATCAACGGACTCATCTACTTGAATCTCCTGATTGTTAACAAGCTGAGAATAAGCGTAAAAATAATAAACAATTTGAGGAATAAGTCGCCCAATGTTGACTGAGTTCGCACTAGATAATTGAATGTTCACTTGATCAAATTCAGCGATTATTTCTGAGTTGTTGAAGAGTTGTTTGATCTGAGTCTGAGCGTCATCAAAATTACCATCAATCCCGCAAACTCTAAGATTGTTCCCAACTTGTGTTTGCATTTGTAATTTTTGAATCGAAGAGACACCCTCATTCGGGAAAAAGACCATGATATCAATGGCCTTATTATCTTTGAAGCCCTCAAGCGCTGCTTTACCAGTGTCGCCACTTGTTGCTGTTAAAATCAGAATTTTTTTTGCCTCATTCTGAATACTTAGAGAATGGTCCATAAAATGAGGCAAAATAGAAAGAGCCACATCTTTAAACGCATTGGTTGGTCCATGAAATAGCTCTAAAACAAAGTCATCACCAACTTGTTTCAGAGGAGTGATGTCTTTTGTTGTAAATTTATCTTCATAAGCAAGTTGAACACATTCTTTGATAGCATCATGGCTAAAGTCTGTCAAAAATAATCGGAAAATTGTCTGAGCCATTTCTTGATAATTGAGATTAACAATATCAGCAACATTTATATGATGATCAGGAAAATTCCTAAGAACGAATAAACCGCCATCAGGACTAAGTCCTTGAAGGATAGCTTGACTTGCTGTCATGTTTATATGATTAGATCGTGTACTTCGATAAATAGTTGTCATAAATAAAACCCCTTGTTTTTTGATATTCCTTATGATAGTATATCCATCATACAAATACAAGTGTTTTTATCAGGAGGACAAATTAATGAATGTTGCTATTTTAGGTTATGGTGTAGTCGGCTCAGGTGTTGAAACAATTATTTCAGAACAATTAGGTGATAAAGAACCTATTAAAGTGGTCAAAATATGGAACAGACCCAATAAAACGAAACAAATTCCTTACTTCGTCTCAGACATTGAGGAGATTATTAATGATCCATCTATTGAGTGTGTGGTGGAAGCTTTGAATGGCATTCACCCAGCGTATGAGCATATTATGGCTTGTTTAAAAAAAGGAAAGCATGTCGTTAGCGCTAATAAAGCGGTTGTTGCTGCATTTTTTGAAGAGTTTCAACAAGTTGCTCATGACAATCAGGTTTACTTCAAGTATGAGGCAAGTGTAGGTGGTGGGATTCCTTGGATAAAAGAGTTAAAACGCGCCAAACGAACAGACGCCATTTCTTCTATTTCTGGGATTTTAAATGGGACATCGAATTATATTTTATCAACGATGGCAAAAGCTCACTTATCTTTTTCAGATGTGCTACTTGACGCTCAAGAATTAGGTTACGCAGAAGCAGATCCAAGTGCAGATATTGATGGATTTGATATCTTAAACAAACTCATTATTTCAAGTTACGTGGCATTTGAAGCAAGAGTCAAACCAGATGATTTCTTACGCCTAAGCATGAGGGGCGTGACGTTAGAAGATAGTCAATATTTTCATAATTTAGGTTACGAGTTGAAATATCTTGGCACTGCAAATGTTGAGAACGAGTCACTTGAAGGAGATGTGATGTTGACTGCTTGTTCTAAACAGAGCTTAGAAGCTAATACATCTTTAAATTACAATTGCGTCTCTCTTGTAGGAGAAACAATCGGTACTTTAAGTTTTTATGGGCAAGGTGCAGGTCAACTGCCAACTGCTCATAGCATGGTGCAAGATTTGCTAGATATTACTAATGAGTCTCATCAAATCAAGTTAAATTCAGTGAAGGATATCTCCAATAAAGGACTTAAAACGTATCAATTTGTTGTGAGAAGTCAACAATCTATCCCAGAGAGCTTTGTGAAGAGAGAAGACCAAGGCTATTGTTATTTACTACCGATGTCTCAATTAAGATTTAAAGAAGTTGTTATGCCTTTATTAGAGGAAACGGATTTAGTTGTTAAAATGGAAGAGTTAAGAGGTGAGTGTGGTGATTAAAGTAGCTAAGTTTGGTGGCAGTAGTGTTGCTAATAGTGCGCAATTAAAGAAAGTCAAAGGGATTGTTGAAGCAGACTCTTCTCGAAAAATAATTGTTACTAGTGCTAGTGGTAAAGAAAACGGTGAGGATCATAAAATAACTGATTTACTGTATTTATGTTATGAGCATAAACGCTACGGTATGCCGATTGATATGATGTTTAACTTGATTCAGGAAAAACTATTAACTATTCAACGTGAATTGTCTTTAGATAACACAATTGATGAGGATATACAGGCTCTTTATGAGGCTTTAAAAGGGCCAATCGAGCTAGATTATTTAATTAGTCGAGGAGAATTTTTAACGGGAAAATTACTTAGTCGCTACCTAGGCTTTCGTTTTATTGATGCAAAGGAGATGATATTTTTTAAATACAATGGAGAATTTGATTATCCGAAAATGGTTGAGGCCTTTCAAAAGTTAGAACCTATTGAAACTGGCGTTGTGATACCTGGCTTTTATGGTAGCTTACCAAATGGGGATATTCGTTTAATGACTCGCGGAGGAAGTGATATTACAGGAAGTATTTTGGCTAATGTGGCTGAGGCAGAGCGCTATGAAAATTGGACAGACGTTTCAGGTATCTTAAAAGCTGATCCAAGACTAGTCAAACAACCCAAACAAATTGATATTATAACTTATGAAGAGTTAAGAGAGTTATCCTATATGGGAGCTTCAGTGATCCATGAAGAGGCAGTTTATCCAGTTAAGGATAAAAATATTCCTATTTATATCCTTAATACCAACGAACCTGAGAATAAGGGCACGATTATTTTAAACAAGGTGGCGATTGAAAAAAGGCAAGCTATTACAGGCATTGCTGGCAAACAGGATTTTTCAATTTTAACTGTTGTTAAAGAGCATATGTCCGATGAGTTCGGAACAATTAGAAAAGCCATTGAAGTGTTGGAAAGTTTTCATATCAAGGTGGAGCAAATTTCGACTGCTATTGATCGTTTCTCATTAGTGGTTGATTCTGAGCAGTTGAAACCAGTTCTTTATGAGGTAGTTGCTCAGATAAAAGAAATCTGTCAGGCTAACCAAGTGAACGTTAGTCACGAATTATCTCTTATTACTGTAGTATCGAGATTTATGAAAGAGAAAACAGGTATGAGTGGTCGCGTATTTGAGGCATTAGGGAAAGAAAAAATCAATATTTCTTTAATCTCTCAAACAGGAGACGAGACTAATATTATCATTGCTGTTAGTAATCAAGATTACCGAAAAACAATCAGAACTATTTATCAGGAATTCGAGGGAGCAGCTTGATTTGAATTTGAAAGACACTCTCTAACTAATGGAGAGTGTTTTTTTGTCTGACGTCATTTATTCATCTATGCTATAATGCTTCATTGTAGGAACGACTAGAATAAATTGTAAGAGGAAGAGTATGATGTCAAAAGTAACGTATCGCTTAATAAAAAAAGAAGACTACAAGTCTATATCCAAATTAATAGAAGAAGCTTTTCATCTAGGTGATTTAATCTCGGATAAAAGTTTATTAACAATTTTTACTAAAAAATATTTATATGATTGTTTATCTGAAGCGACATACATTGAAGTAGCTGAGCTTAATAACCAAGTTGTAGGTGTTATTATGGGAAAAGCAGATTCAAAATACAGTTACTTAAAACATAGCAATTATTATGCGCAAGTTATGATGCAACAATTCAAAATTTTTCTTCATCCTAGTAAGAAAGAGTTGAGTAGTTACAATGATTTATTAACTATTTATGATGAGTTTTATGAGAAGCATAAAGAGAAATTTGATGGCGTTTTAACTCTATTTGCTGTGAATGAGACTTGTCGTGGCTATGGAATAGGTAAACAACTTTTAAAAGATTTAATGAGTTATTTAGAAGAATCTCAGGTGAAACGAATCTATCTTTTTACTGATAGTACGTGTAACTATGGTTTTTATGAGTATCATGATTTTAATAGATTAGAAGAGAAGCCTATTACGTTTAATACATCAGATAAGCCTAAGACGATGAGCGTTTATTTTTACGAACGTTTATTGACTAGTTGTTCATAAAGAAGAAAAAACCATTTTAAAGGTACCTTTTGTTATTTTAAATGAGAAAAGTTATCATTTGTTCAGTAAATGTGCTATACTGACAAGAAATATGGTGATTGGCAGGAGATAAAGATGACAAACATTAAGAAAGCTCTATATATTGGGCTAGGAGGTATTTCTTTTGTGTTAGGAACATTAGGTTTAAGTTTACCATTGATTCCAACAGTTCCTCTTTATATGTTGACTAGTTTTTTATGGTTAAGAAGTTCTGAAAAATTGTATGGAAAATTTATCGCTTCAACTTACTATCAGAAGTACGTACAGGAGTTGATTATCGAAAAGAAAATGACGAATAAGGGGTTAGTACGTTTATTTCTAATGATTTTTATTGTCTTTTTAATCCCAGGGATACTGGTTAATAACCTGGCCATGAGAATTTCTTTAGTCATTGTCTATGTATTACACCTTATCTTTTTGACTTTATACTTTAAAAAGAAAGAAAAGAAACAAGTAACTGTTGGTGTGGAGAAAAACTAACAGATGTATCAATTGATAGAAACACTCTTCTTTTTGAAGATGTTTTTTTTTATTTTGACTTTAGTTGTGGTTTTTGTTCGTTAATTATATAATTAATGTACAAGAAAGAGGTGTAAAACATGAAACCTGAAACAAATGTTAGTCAGTGGAGCTATGAGAATAAAGAGAATTGGATTAAACCTTTACCCAAATCTCAGTCGCCAATCAATATTGTAACAAGGGAAGCAGAGCCAATGTTGGCAGAAGGGCGAATTGTTTTAAATTACAGTCATCAGTTACTTTCTTTATTTGATGCAGATCACTGTATTGAAGGAAAATTGAAAGGTTTAGCAAGCATTAATAGCCGGCCCTTCATATTATCTCAGTTTCATTTTCACGCCAGTGGTGAGCATACGATAGATGGTACATTCTTTCCGCTTGAGTTACATCTTGTTCACGAGTCTCAAGTGGGGATGTTGGCAGTTATTGCGGTGTTATTCGAGTTGGGTGAAGCCAATGAAACCTTAGATGATATACTAGATTTTATGAATCAATCTGGAGAGGATAATCATATCAACATGATGGATTTAATTCCTGATTCTTTTGATTATTATCACTACTTAGGCTCCCTAACAACACCACCTTTGACTGAAAATGTGGAGTGGTATGTCTTAATGAATCGAATGACACTTTCAAAGGAACAGCTAAAGAGATTGACGAGTTATCATAACCATAATTTTAGAGAACCTCAGAATTTGAACAATCGAAAAGTACTTAAAAAGCTCTTTTGAGTGATTCTTTGTTAAGTAGATTTTTTGTAAAAGTAGCTAAGTTTAAGAGCTAGATTCTATAACTGCTAATTGATATATGTTAGTATGAGATAACTTACTGAAAATTGGAGGACGTTACATTGCAAAATAAAATTATGGCTATTAATTCTGGGAGTTCATCACTAAAATTCCAATTATTCGTGATGCCAGAAGAAGAGTTAATCGTAAAAGGCTTATTTGAAAGAATTGGCTCGAAGGAAGGAATCGCTTTTTCTTATTCTTTAAATAATGAGAAAAAAGCGTTTACGATTGAGGGCACAACTCATCAAGAAGCCGTTTCTTTTTTAATTGATTTTTTAATGAAAGAACAATTAGTCGCATCTCTTGAAGAAATTACAGGAGTTGGGCATCGTGTTGCTCATGGTGGCGAATATTTTAAAGCATCTAGTTTAGTCGAAGAAAAAGAAAGTCAAATGATTCATGAACTTTCTAAGTTGGCTCCTTTACATAATCCGGTAAACTTAGCAGGAATTGAGGCATTTAAAGCGGCGTTACCAGGATGTCCTCAAGTAGCTATTTTTGATACAGCTTTCCATCAAACATTACCAACATCACAGTATTTATATCCAATTCCAATGAAATATTACCGTGAAGATAAGATTAGAAAATATGGCTTCCACGGAACAAGTCATCAGTTTGTGGCACAAGTTGGTGCTAACATTCTAGACAAACCACTAGAAGAATTAAAATTGATTACTTGTCATTTAGGAAATGGAGCAAGTATTTGTGGGATTAAAGAAGGTAAATCACATATGACTTCTATGGGGTTCACTCCAATCGCTGGTTTAATGATGGGAACTCGTTGTGGGGATTTAGATCCTTCAGTTGTTACGTATCTACAAGAAGAAAAAGGATATACTGCTGAAGAAATGAATACTATTTTAAACAATGAGTCTGGTTTATTAGGCGTTTCTGAGTTAAGTAATGACTTTAGAGATGTCATTGCTGCAGCCGACATGGGAGAAGAACAAGCAATTATTTCTTTAGATATGTTTACAAGTAAAGTAAAACAAACAATTGGTGCCTATGCAGCTGAACTAGGTGGTGTCGATGGTATTATCTTTACAGCGGGTATTGGTGAAAACTCAAGTTGGGTGAGAGAGAAATGCTGTGAAGGTCTAAGTTTTTTAGGCGCAACTATTGATGTTGACTCTAACAATCAAAGTAAAGAAATTATCAGTACTAAAGAAAGTACAACTGCTATTTTAGTTGTTCCAACTAATGAAGAATTAATGATTGCTAAAGAAACAATGGCCATCATTTCAAAATAAATCATAGTCAAAAGTAATTAATAAACTAAAAGAGACATCAGCTTGATAGCGGATGTCTCTTTTAGTTTATTTTGGATGAATAACTTGATAGCTTTTCATCAATGCTTGAGAAATCATAAGTCTTCGTGGATAAACTAAGTATCGAGGGTACCAAACAGGTTTAAACTTGTTTTTGTATTGTCTTAATCCTTTGAAGGAATACAAACTAGAGGAATGTTGGTAAATACTTGTTGTAATGGTACTTAGTAAACCATTTGTTCTTTCATAACTACTTGAAAGAGGTGCCATACCTAAGTTAAAGACTTGATACTCATTTTCTTTTGACCAAAGGATGAGATGTAAGTAGAGTAAGTCCATCATTGGGATATTATCATGCTCTCTCCAACGAATTAAATCCACTGAGATTTTACCTTCTGTATAAGTTGGCATCATCGAAGCAAAAGCAATCACTTGACCTTCTTTGGTTCTAATAGTGGCGATGTCTTGTTTTAATAAATAAGTATCACCAAAGTTTCCTAAAGAAAAACTCATTTCTTTTCGATGACCAAGCCATTCAGTTGATATTGGTCGTAATTCTTCAATTAATTCTTTAGAAGAAGGTTCAACTTGGAAACTTAATTCCTCTTGTTCTTGCTTATTCAATAACTGACGGAACACTTTGCCTTTGTTACCAGATGTTTTAAAGCTTGTTACGTCTACTTCAGCTTCTTCTCCTAAGTTAAAGAGAGTGTAGTTAAATTCAGTGTAGATATGAATATTCTCTGTTCCTGTTTGATAAAAAATAATTTCTTTCCCAATTTTAGTCGCATAATCATGAAGATCTTTAATGAAAGGGAAAAAGTTTTCGTTATTACCAACAGGGTCTCCTAAAATAAGGACAAAGTAGGTTGTTTCTTGGTAGATACAACCAACACCTAGTAATGTATTGACTAGAACTTTGTTTGAAGGTAAAAAGCCTAAGTTTGCTAGGTTGCTACCTGTATAGTCTGTAATGACTGTTTCAAATTCGGTTACCTCACTACTCATATTGGGTTCGAAGACCAATGTTGAGAAAGTATATTTATGACGCAAACGGTAGCGATTTAGTAAAATATAAGTAAACCAAACAGCTGAAAGGCCTAAAACATAATAGATAAAGCCTTTAAAGAGTTCTAAATCATAAGCACTAGCAGTGTCGTAGATGGATTGAATATTGAAAGCAAGTAGCAGTAATGTTAGTAGCCAAATAACTTTTTCACGTCGATAGCGAACGGTTAAATAAACAGAAAAGTTCTTACGTGATAAGATCAAAACAAGCATTAGAACCACAGTGAAAATTAGACCTTCTACAAACAATAATTGATTAAATAAAACAATTTGACTAATGAGGGTTAGTGAAAGAAGGATTAGTAAGTTACGATAAGCTTCCTTTGACCCATAATACAAGCCAACTAAGTTAGGTATCAAGTAAGTGCTAGCTAATAAGTAGACGACTGATAATACAGCAAAGACAATATTAGTTGTATCACTTGATACGTAGAAAACACCAAAGAATGAATCTTGGAAGAAGAAAAATCCGCCAATTAGAAAGAGAATAATAATAAACCAACGAATTAATATTTGAACTCGCTTTTTAGTGATATCCACAAAAATCGTACCGAATTCCCGAGTGAATAAAACCATTTCATCTTTTTCATTGAGCTTATCTTTTAGAATTAATTGAAGCTCGCTAATAGATAAGATTAAGCCAATTAAGAAAGGCAAGATGTAGTAAGCTAAGCGATAAAATACTAAAGCAAGTAAGACGGCACTTTTGCTTTCGTTAAACTGTTGCGTCATACCTAGTAAAAAGATAACGTCAAATGCGCCTAAACCACCAGGCACCATACTAATAAGACCAGCAATAGCAGCAACAATAAAGACACTTTCCATTTGCCAGAAATTCACATGGACGCCTACAAATCTAAGAGATAAGAACATGACGATTCCGACAAATAAGTAATCAAGCACAGATACGACCGTGTATTTTAAACTTAAAAAGCGGTCACTTGGTACAGGTGGCTTGGCAATGGTAAAGATTAAAAAGACAGGTAGTAGTCCTGCTAAGATAAATAAAGCTACCTTCAATAAAGGATTACTATCCAGTAAACTGGAAGCTGAAAAAACATCAAAGAGCACTAAAAAGGACAGGACCCCAATCCCTGTTAACATCGATAAAAGTAGCAGAGAGATGTTCTTTTTCAACTCTGTTTTTTCTTTATCTGTTTCAATAAAATTTTGGAAGTAATTATACCTAATACTTGAGCCAACAATCCCACCAAAACCAATTAAGGTATTAAGTGAGTTGATAATCCAACTCATCTTCATGGTCTTAAGCCAAGGAACCTTTAATTTTTGGGAACGAATCAGGACGACGTCATACAGACTCAGTATCCAAATCCCCGCAAAACTAACGAGTAGTAACACCGCAATCGATGTGAAAGATCTGTTTTGAATAACGTGAAACACATCTTTAAAATTGATTGACGCAAGCTCTGTTTTTAGTTTCCATGCTGATAGGATAAAAATCCCGAAAGCAACAAAAAACTTAATAAATTTTTTCAATGTTGACCTCTCCTTTATGAATTAAATAACCTTATCATTATACTACCAGTTAAGGGAAAGGTGGTAAATAGTAAAGGTGGTTTAAATAAAAAAATAACAGACTAAGTCACAAGAGACTTAGTCTGTTAATGGATTAATCTTGTTTACCACATAAGCGGTAAATAGCTTCTGCATAGATTTCCATGGTTTTTTCCATTTCATCCAGTTGCCAAACTTCATTGGCTTGGTGCATAGTGTCTTTTGTATCTTTAAACATTGCACCAAACGCAACGCAATTGTTCATAGTTCTAGCATAAGTTGCTCCACCAGAAATGAGAGGTTCACCAACTTCACCAGTCATATCTTGATAGGTATTAAGAAGTGTAGTCACTAATTCAGAGTCTTTTGGTACATAAAGAGAATCTAAGAAATCAAACTCGTTGTAGACTAAGCCGTATTCAGCTACTTTTTTAGTTAAGGTAGCTACTAATTCGTTTTTATCAATCGTTACTGGAATTCTAATATCAATCCCAATTTTAGTTTCATCTTCATTAATTGAAACAGTCGCAGCATTAAAAGTTAATTTTCCTGAAGCGTCGTCCTCAATAGGACCTAAAACACTCACGCCGTTAGCATCATTTTTAACTAGCTTGCCTAAGAAATCTAAACCAGTGTGTGTATAGAAAGGAGCCATTGCTTCTGCTAAACGAGTATTCGCATTAATTCCTTCTGGTGCATCTTTTGAGTGAATGGCTTTTCCTTTAACGATAATCCCATCATCTGTTTGAGTAAAGTCATAACAAAGAGCTTCCAGTTCTTTAGCAACTTCCTCTTTTTTATCTCCTGTATAAGTTGCTGTATCAGGTACCACATTAAGGGCATTACCACCTGTTAAAGTAAAATCAGATGTGCCTTCACCAGTTAAATAAACTTGAAGTAATCCTTTTTCAGCAAATATCACAGGGAAGTTAGCATCAGGAGCAATTCCCATATCTACGCCTTTTTCTTTTTTATGGTATTGATCCATGCAACGCCATAAATTTTCTTCGTCTGTTCCAAAAATAAAGCGAATTTTTTTAGTTAATGTTACGCCTGAATCAAGTAAAGATTTCACTGCGTAAAGAGCAGCGATTGTAGGACCTTTATCATCTTGAACACCACGACCATAGATCGCACCGTCTTTAATGGTTGCTTCAAAAGGTGGTGTGTCCCATAAACTTTCATCTCCAGCAGGAACAACGTCTAAATGGCATAACACACCAAATAATTCTTCACCTTCGCCAATTTCAGCGTATCCATAGTAGCCGTCTGGATCAATAAATGTGGTAAATCCTTCTTCTTCAAATAATGCCAGACCTTCTTTTAAGGCATCTAAAATGTCTTGACCAAAAGGAGCACCTTCTACAGCGTCTTGTAAAAATGATGGTACTTTAACTAAGCGCTGCAAAGAAGTAATTGCCTCTTGTTTGTGTGCGTCTGTAATAAATGTTTTCATCAAATCACCTTTACCTTTCTTTATCTTCTATAATACTGCTAAAAGGCCTAAATAGACAGCAGTTCCCACAAAAAATGAGTAATAAGAGCTTATCACTATTGCTAACGAAAGCAAACGTCAATTGATAAGTATTAGTAAACACTTTTCGTTATTATAGAAAGCCTTTACATAACTATTTTACCTGATAAATAAAACAATGAATGTTATGATCCTTTTTTTCTCATAGTGTTTTAATTTATTCTAATAATGAGATGGAACAGTCGTTTGATAAGTTAAAAAAACACTAAAGATAGCCTTGAAGCTTTCTTTAGTGTCTTGTATTCACTACTTATGTTTCTTCTGTTTCTGATGACTCTTTGTGTTGGTTTTTCATTCTAAATTGGACGAGTTCTCGAGCAATAACCCCAACAGATAAACTGACTAAACCGAGTCCTAGTATACCGTAAATAACGGTGAAAATTTTACCAATATCTGTGACAGGGTGTAAATCACCATAACCAATGGTAGCAAGGGTCACGAAACTAAAGTAAAAGGAATCGACAAAGGTCATATCTTCTACAAAATGATAAAAGAAGGTGCCCATGAGCATAATCAAAGTTGTTGCAGCAAGTAATGCTTTTGTTTCTTCTTTCTTAAAACATAATTTAAGGCATCTACCTAGGCTTTTAAAGCCAATGAGAAGACTTAACATAAAAAAACCACCTATCAAAAAAATTTGTTTCTATTGGACTATCTTAACATACTTCTTTGGTAATATTGAGGGGAAAGTGAGTAGAGAAAATGGAAATAAAAAGTGGTATGATAGACGAGAAAAAAGTACACGAGAAGTGGGGATTTAGATGAAGCGAATAAGTCGAGTAGTGATTGCTTTTAGTTTGTTATTTCTATTAACAAGCTGTGGCTCAAAAGATAAGGAAGAACCTAAAAAAAGAGAAGTTGCTGAAAGAATTAATTGGGAGCTAGTCAAGCAAGTGTCAGGTGTGTGGTTGGGTGAAGGTGAAAAAGAGAAAAAAGTGTATACTATTGCCTTTAAAGATCATGAACTATTTATTAATAATGAAGCTCTAGAAGTAACAGGAACGGAAAAAAACATGGTCCTGACTCAAACGGAGAAGGGGAAGATTTTCTTCTATGATTTCCAAATAGAAGGAGATGAGTTGACTGTTATGCCTTCTTTTCCAGTTAAGGAAGGTCAAACAGGAGGAGTACTAGCTCCTTTTAAATTAGTTCCGATTCAGCATAAGGAAGTTGAAAAACGCAATGGTCATGAGGAAGATGTCGTGACGTATGAAAAAGCTTGGCAAGACATGTATGCTCTTTATAACGAACAGACACCATTTTCTTTAAGCATCACTCAGTACACAAAAGAAGGAGACCCTATTTTTGAGCAAGTGACATTTGATGGGACGCAGTTGTCTTATACTCATGATAATACAAAGGATAAATTTGGTGAAAAAGACGTTAAAAATTGGCACTACAAACAACTAGATTATAAAGAAAAACAAGGGGCAGATAACAAGGGAACAAAGGCTTTTATCTTATCTGAACCTGTTGAAAAAGAGGCGGATAAAGAAGTAGTTTTTGACTGGTAAATTTATCACAAAATTTTGAGCAATTCATAGTTAAAAATTCGAGGGTGCGTGCTATACTGAATCATCAAATTTGGAGGAAGTGAAGTATGCACTTAGTGAGTTACACGGAAGAATCATGGAAAGACATTGAGGCTTATCAATTAGATGATGCCTCATATACTGGTATACCAAAAGAAATCATTCTAGCTAATAAAGATAAAGAAGATTTCTATCCTATTTTATGTTTCAAGGAGGATCGATTAGTGTGCTTTTTTGCTTTAGATGGCAGCAGTGATCGAGAGGTTTATACAACAAATGAGAAGAGCTTTTTGATTCGAGCTTTTTCAACGGATTCAAGGGAAGTTCGAAAAGGTTATGCGACGCAAAGTTTGACTGAATTAGTCGTCTTCTTAAATAGTAATTTTGCCGGTATAAATGAAATCGTGCTAGGTGTGAATGAAAAAAATCCTAATGCTCATAAGATGTATTTAAAAGCAGGATTTATAGATACTGAAAAGAAACATTTAGGGCCAAGAGGCTACCAACATGTTATGCAGTTAAGATTTTAATAGAAATGTTTAACAGATTATTCTTTTTTAGGATAATCTGTTTTTTTACTAAAGTTGTTATATAATTAATAGTAGAAAAGAGGGATGTCAGTGAGAGAGGTTAATATATACGATAAGTTAAGTAATAACCCAATTATTGCAGCAATCAAAGATGAAAAAGACTTAGAGGCGGTCCTTGAATCAGATGTAGAAGTTATTTTTGTACTTCAGTCTTCCTTACTAACGATTAAGGAAGTGTCAAAAAAAATTGAACAGAGTGGAAAAGTTGGCTTTGTTCATATGGGACTTGTCAAAGGTTTATCTGATGATGAAGTTGGTTTGCGTTATTTGAAAGAGAATACTTCTTTTTCAGGGATTATTTCGACAAAATGGCCTCAACTGGTAAGAGCTCAAGCCTTAGGTTTTATGACTGTTTATCGTATTTTTATGGTAGATTCCCTTGCCTTTAATTCTTTAAAGAAAGCTCAAAATCCTAAGTTTCCTGATTTCATTGAAATTTTGCCCAATGCTAGTGGTAAAATTATTAAGTCAGTCAATGAACAAATCAAACGACCTTTAATTGTGAGTGGCTTAATAACAGATAAAGAAGATGTGATTAATGCCTTGAAGCATGGGGCAATTGCTATTTCATCAACAAATAAAAAAGTATGGGAATTCTAAAAAACAGATTGAAAAACTTTGTGAATTATTCTATAATATAAGTAATAAAATAAACAGCTAGAGAAAAGAGCGCACAGAACGAATCTTCACTAACGTGAGGGTTGGTTTTGTGTGCTCTTTTTATATTAATTGGAGGGTGGAAAAATGTACGATATAACGATAATTGGCGGCGGTATCAGTGGTTCTTCCTTAGCGTATGAACTTAGTAAATATCAGGTGAAGGTTTGTTTGCTAGAAGCTGAAAATGACGTGGCAGTTAAAACAACTAAAGCAAATAGTGCCATTTTACATGCTGGGTATGACCCAAAACCTGGTTCACTCAATGCAAAATTAAATGTGGAAGGAGCTAAGCTAGCTAAAGAAATCTGTCGAAAGTTAGATGTTCCAAGAAGACAATTAGGTTCTTTAGTAGTTGCTTTTTCAGAAGAGGATTTAGAAACTATTCGTGATTTGTATGATCGTGGTAATCAAAATGGTGCCCCTGATTTGGCTCTCTTATCAAAAGAAGAAACCCTTGCAAAAGAACCTAACTTGAACAAGGATATTTACGGTGCTTTATATGCGCCAAGTGCGGCTGTGGTGAATCCTTGGGAATATACGATTGCTATGGCTGAGGTGGCGATTCAAAATGGTGTGGACTTTTTCTTTAATCAAGAAGTAACTAACATTACTCCGGTGGCGGATTATTTTGAAATCAACACACAAGATACTTTATATCAGTCCAAATACGTTATTAATGCTGCAGGTGTCCATGCAGGTGAGATTCACGAAATGGTTGCACCTCCAACGTTTCAAACGATTCCTTGTCGAGGTGAGTATTATTTATTGGATTTAGAAGAAACAGATACGGTATCTCACATTGTTTTTCAATGCCCAACAAAAGTAGGGAAAGGCATTCTAGTGGCACCAACAACACATGGAAATATTATTGTAGGACCAAATGCAGAAAATATCCCAGATGAGTTAGTCAATACGGGGCAAGATACAGCCAATACTGCTCTTGGTTTAAAAGATGTTGCTAAAGGAGCAAGAAAAAGCATTCCTTCTATTAATTTAGGTAATTCCATTCGTAATTTTTCTGGTGTGAGAGCTAATACAGACCGCTCCGATTTTATTATTGAAGAAGTAATACCAGGATTTTTCGACATGGCAGGTATTAAGTCTCCAGGCTTAACAGCAGCACCAGCTAATTCTCTTTACTTAATGGATTTAATGGTAGAAAAAGGACTTGTTCTAGAGGAAAAAGAAAGCTATGTGGATTCTAGAGTTCGTGTTCATTTCAATCAAGCATCTATTGAAGAAAAACAAGCTTTAATCAAAAAAAATCCAGACTATGGTCGCATTATTTGTCGCTGTGAGAATATCACAGAAGCAGATATTAGAGAATCCCTTCATCAAACCTTACCTGCTCAATCAGTCGATGGCGTGAAAAGAAGAACCATTGCTGGTATGGGACGCTGTCAGGGTGGTTTCTGTGGACCGAGAGTCGTTGAAATCATAGCAGATGAGCTTAACCTATCACCTTTAGAAGTGGATTTAGATCGATTCAATAGTCATATCTTAGTGAGTGAATCAAAGGAGGAAGAGTCATGTACAATGTAATAGTCATTGGTGGTGGTCCAGCAGGATTAGCAGCAGCCTTAAGTGCTTACGAGAACGGCCTTAAAAAGGTTTTGATTGTCGAACGTGACGTTGAATTAGGTGGTATTTTAAATCAATGTATTCACAACGGATTTGGTCTTCATTATTTTAAAGAGGAGTTAACTGGACCAGAGTACGCTGGTAAGTTTATTGAAAAAGTACAAGAAACACCTATTGAGATTATGTTAGATACGATCTGTTTAGAAGTGACAGAAGACAAACAAGTTCATGTGATGAATAAAACGCAAGGTTATCAAATACTAGAAGCAAAAGCTATTATTCTAGCTATGGGTTGTCGTGAGAGAACAAGAGGAGCTATTCAATTACCTGGAGCAAGACCAGCAGGCATTATGACAGCAGGAGCAGCTCAGCGATACGTGAACATGGAAGGTTACATGGTTGGAAAGAAAGTAGTTATTTTAGGCTCAGGAGATATTGGTTTAGTGATGGCTAGACGAATGACTTTAGAAGGAGCAGAAGTATTGGCTTGTATTGAAGTTATGCCCTACTCTGGTGGACTTAATCGAAACATCGTTCAGTGCTTACACGACTTTGATATTCCTCTTTACCTCTCACATAGCATTATAGATATTAAAGGAAATGAGCGCTTAGAGTCGATTACTATGGCTCAGATTGACGCAAATCGCAACGTAATTCCTGGAACAGAAGAAGTGATTGAATGCGACACCCTATTGTTATCAGTTGGTTTGATTCCAGAAAACGAGCTATCTAGAAAAATGGGTGTTGAGATGGACAAAAAAACTAAAGGAGCTCTTGTTTTTGAAAATAGAGAAACATCGATTCCTGGTATTTTTGCTTGTGGGAATGTGTTACACGTTCATGATTTAGTAGATAACGTGAGTGCTGAAAGTGCGATAGCTGGAAGTGCGGCGGCAGATTTTGTGAAGGAGCTTAATCATTCCTTAGAAGAAGCAATTAATCTTACAAATGGCGAGGGTGTGACATATGTTCTCCCACAAAAAATTAGAAGAAATCATGTGGATAAACGAGTAGATGTTTATTTTAGAGTGAATAAAGTAATGGAGTCGTGTGAAGTTATTATTAGCCATCACGGTGAAGTTATCACAACATTCAAGAAGAAAGATTTGGCGCCAGGCGAGATGGAATCATTGAAATTAAGAAAAAAATTTATTGATGATGAGTCTATTTCAGATTTAGAAATTTCAATCAAGGAGGGATAGAGATGGCAGAACTAATTTGTATTGTATGCCCTAAAGGATGCCATTTACATGTTGATGAACAAAATGAATACCGTGTCACAGGCAATCATTGTAAAAAAGGCGAGGTTTACGGGAAACAAGAATTGATTAATCCAGTCAGAACCATTACATCAACTTGTAAGATCAACCATGGACAACTTCCAAGGATACCAGTAAAAACAAGTGATACTATTCCAAAAGGGAAAATGTTTGAGATTATGAAAGAAATCAACCATGTGGTGTTAGAAGCTCCTGTTGCTGCTGGGGACTTAATTATTGAAAATGTGTTAGATACAGGCGTTGACGTCATTGCTTGTAAAGAAATGATTAGAATTTAACTTAACTAGGAGGAAACAAACATGACATTAGTAAAAATCGTATACGCATCAAATACAGGAAACACAGAAGGTATTTCTGAATATTTAGAGGAAGCGTTTGAAGAATTAGATGTATCAGTTGAAAGAGAAGAAGCAGGGGATGTTGATAGCGATTATTTTGAAGATGCAGATATCGCTATTATCGCTACATTCACTGATGGAGACGGAGAGATTCCATTTGATTTTGAAGATTTCTATGAAGACATTGTTGATGAAGATTTAAGTGGTAAGTTATTTGCAGTAGTTGGTAGTGGTGACAGTGAACTTTATCCAGATTATTTCTGTCATGCAGCTATTTCATTTGAAAAAGCTATGAGTGAAACAGGTGCTACTAAAGCATATGACACCCTAAAAATTGAAAACGATGCAGATAGCGACGATGTGACTCGTATCAACGAATTAGCCAAAGAGGTTGTGGCAAAACTATCTTAGGAAAAAGAGGGAGAGACAAATGAAAAAAACAAAAACCATGGATGGCAACACAGCTGCCGCTTACGTTTCTTATGCTTTTACAGAAGTAGCTGCCATATACCCAATTACACCTAGTTCAACAATGGCAGAGCTTGTTGATGATTGGTCATCTAAAAAAACTAAGAATATATTTGGTGAACCAGTGAAAGTAGTTGAAATGCAATCAGAAGCTGGAGCAGCTGGGACTGTTCACGGCTCACTCAAAACAGGCGTTCTAACCTCAACTTACACAGCTTCTCAAGGGTTGTTGTTAATGATTCCTAATATGTATAAAATTGCTGGGGAGTTACTTCCGACTGTTTTTCATGTGACTGCTAGAGCGATTGCTACAAATGCTTTAAGTATCTTTGGTGATCATTCAGATGTTATGGCAACAAGACAAACTGGATTTGCCATGTTATGTGAAGGAAGCGTTCAGGAAGTCATGGATTTATCCGGTGTGGCTCATTTGGCTAGTATTGAAAGTAGTTTGCCATTTTTAAACTTTTTTGATGGTTTTAGAACAAGTCACGAGTTACAAAAAATTGAAGTGATTGATTACGACGATTTGAAAGGTTTAGTCGACTATGACCAATTAGAGGCTTTTAGAAAACGCGGCCTTAATCCGAATACACCTACTGTATCAGGAACGGCTCAAAACCCAGATATTTATTTCCAATCAAGAGAAACCGTGAATCAACATTATATAGAGTTACCAAAAATTGTACAAAAATACATGAAAGAAATTAATGCTATAAGAGGAACTGACTACGATTTGACGACTTACTATGGTCATGAAGAAGCAACAGAAGTTATTATTTCTATGGGATCAGCGACACCAACAATTCGTCAAACTGTAGATTATTTAAATGGACAAGGGCGAAAAGTGGGACACATTGCGATTCATCTATACCGACCATTTCCTACAGAAAACTTGTTAGAAAAATTACCTAAAACAGTTGAAAAAGTAGCTGTTTTAGACCGAACAAAAGAGCCTGGCTCAGACGGAGAACCTCTGTTTTTAGATGTTCAAAGTGCGTTGTATGAACACTCTAATCATCCGCTTATTATAGGTGGTAGGTATGGTATTGGCTCAAAAGATGTCACACCGAATCAAATTGTCTCTGTTTTTGATCACTTACTTGTAGATAAATCAGAGATGAAACGTCGATTTACCATTGGGATTGAAGATGATTTGACTCACTTGTCACTACCTATGACTCCTGTTCTTGATTTAACACCAAAAAGTACCTTCCAAGGTAAGTTCTGGGGATTTGGCTCAGATGGGACAGTTGGTGCCAATAAACAAGCCATTAAAATTATTGGGGATCATACCGACCAGTATGCTCAAGCTTATTTCTCTTATGATTCTAAAAAATCAGGAGGTCTAACAGTCTCTCACTTAAGATTTGGTGAGGAGCCGATTAATTCGATTTACTTAGTGGAACATCCAGATTTTGTTGGTTGTCATAATGCGGCTTATATTCACAAGTATGACTTGATTAAGGGATTGAAAAAAGGAGGAACTTTCTTACTCAATACGGTTTGGAGTGAGGAGAAAGTGTTAAAACTTTTACCTAAGCATTTGAAACAATACATTGGAGAAAATGATATTCAGTTTTATATTATTAATGCCATGGATATTGCTCAAGAAGAGGGGTTAGGTCGACGAATTAATACAGTGATGTCTACTGCCTTTTTCGAATTAACTGGCTTGATGCCACGAGAAGAGTACTTGCCATTACTGAAAGAAGAAATAAAAGCGACTTATGGGAAAAAATCATCAGAAGTTGTAGAAAGAAATTGGCGAGTTATTGATAAAACATTTGATGCTTTAGTAAAAGTAGGCGTCCCAAGTGATTGGGCAAGCATTGAAGTAACAGAGAAAAAAGAAACAACAGAGGTTCCTGCTTATGTTAAAAATATTGTAGAACCGATTGAGCGACAAGAAGGTAACAGTTTGTCTGTTAAAACACTAATTGATAACGGTATGTTGGGAGGAAATATGCCACTTGGAACAGCTGCCTATGAAAAACGAGGCATTGCTCTTGAAGTTCCTGAGTGGATTCCTGAAGCGTGTACCATGTGTAATGAATGTGCCTTTGTGTGTCCTCATGCGGCTATCCGTCCTTTCTTAGCTAGTGAAGAAGAGATGAGTGAAGCGCCTGCTGGGTACATCACTCGTGATTTCAAAGGGAAAGATGGATTGAATTACCGGATACAAGTGTCGGTTGAAGACTGTACAGGATGTGGTTTATGTGTGGAAGCTTGTCCGGCAAAAGAAAAAGCACTAATTATGCGACCTTTTGAAGAGCAACAAGCAGAAGCAATTAACTGGGCCTTTTCAATGACTTTAAAACACAAAGAAAATCCAGTCAAAAAGGAATCAGTGAAAGGTTCTCAATTTGAACAACCTTTACTAGAATTCTCAGGAGCTTGTTCTGGTTGTGGCGAAACGCCTTATGTTAAATTATTAACGCAATTGTTTGGTGATCGAATGATGGTAGCCAATACAACTGGTTGTTCTTCTATCTGGGGAGCATCTGCGCCAACGACACCGTACACAACTAATCAATTCGGTCAAGGTCCAGCTTGGAGTAATTCCCTATTTGAAGACAACGCGGAATTTGGTTTTGGGATGTATGTGGCGAACCAAGTCAAACGCAATCGTGTGGCAGACAAAATTGAAAAGCTTGTTGCTAGTCAAGAAGGCAGTCCTGAAACAAGAAAACTTATGGAAGAGTGGCTTGCTAAAAAAGAAGAAGGTCAAGGAACACGCCAACGGGCAACTCGTTTATTAGAAGCGATAACACAAGAAAAGTCAGATGTATTTAATGAGTTGGCAACTGATAGCCATATGTTTGTCAAACCAAGTCAATGGATGATTGGTGGAGACGGCTGGGCATATGATATTGGTTTTGGTGGAATCGATCATGTCCTTGCTTCAGGAGAAGACATCAATATCTTGGTGATGGATAATGAGTTGTACGCTAACACTGGTGGTCAAATGTCTAAAGCGACGTCTCAATCTGCTGTGGCTAAATTTGCAGCTTCAGGTAAAAAGACGACTAAGAAAGATTTAGGTATGATGGCTGCTACTTATGGCAATGTTTATGTAGCTCAAATTTCGATCAATGCCCATCCAAATCAAGCGATTAAAGCCATCACAGAGGCTGAAAGTTACCCTGGTCCATCTCTTATTATTGGTTATACACCTTGTATTAATCATGGGATTAAGGGTGGCATGAGCCATGCGTTATTAAATGCCCAAGAAGCTGTAGAGTCAGGTTACTGGCAGTTATATCGCTACGATCCACGTTTAGCAGAAAAAGGCAAAGACCCAATGCGAGTGGACTATAAAAAGGCTGATACAGATAAAATACCAGAATTTTTAGAGACACAAACTCGTTTTTCATCATTAATTAATGTATTTAAAGACGAGGGAAAAGTAGAAGAGATGTATGATAATACAAAAGAAGATGTGATAGATCGTAGAGAGAACTATGAACGACTATCTCAATTAAATAAGAAATAAACACTTTGAGGCTTAGACATGAATTTGCTTATTTATGTCTAAGCTTCTTTTGTTATAATGGGGGTAATAAGAAGAAAATGAGGATAAATCAATGAAATTAACCATTAGAGAAATCGCTAGTTTAGCTGGTGTTTCAACGACAACTGTATCTCATATTTTAAATGACAAAGGACAGCGCTTTAGTGAAGAGATTAGAGAAAAAGTATTAAAGATAGTGGAAGAGCATAACTATTCACCTAATTATTTTGCCTCTAATATCATAAAAAATAAATCCCGATTAATCGGTGTTATTGTTCCGGATATAACAGAAGTTTTTGCTTCTACCTTGATTAACTTGATTAGAAAACCTTTAAATGAAGAAGGGTACAACCTAATGACCTGTGAATCTTCAAGTAGTTTAGAAGAAGAGTTGGCTTTACTTGAAAGGTATCGTCAATTGTCTGCAGAAGCGATTCTCATGTTTACATCGAGTAAGTTATCAGAAAAGATTACGAATAATCGTTATCACGGTATTCCAGTTGTCTTTATCGATGCAGGAATTAATGATAATTATTATGGGAAGATATTCTTTAACGAATACGACACAGCCGTTAGGGCTATTAATTGGCTCATTAAAAAAGGGCATAGCCATATCGGCTTAATCACTGCTAATGACAAACAACATGCTTTTCCAGAAAGAGCTGATGCTTATTACGACGCCTTAGCAGCTAATGGTCTATCTTTAAATAAACAATATGTAGTGAAAACAGAATTTACAATTGAAAAAGGCTATGAAGGTACCCAAAAATTATTGCAACAAGAGAAGCTAACGGCAATTTTTTGTTGTGACGATAATTTGGCTTTAGGTTGTTATCAAGCCATTTATGATGCTGGAAAAGTAGTAAATCAAGATATTGATATTATCGGTTTTGATGGTGTTGAAATACTTAAACACATTAGACCAAAAGTAAAAACGTTGCACCTTCCCTTTGGAGATTTTGGTGATTTAATAGCAACTAAAATCATCACGGCTATTGCAGAGCCTTTAAAAAAACAACCAGATACTTATTTCAATATGATTTTTAATGAAGGAGAAGAGTGATGATTGTTAAGGAAATAGGGTTAAGTGAAAATCAAGCAATGTTGCATCAAATACTCGAACAACACCAAATAGAGAGAACAGGACATAAATCAGAAAAAAGCGACATGGTTTCATTTTGCTTAACTATTAACCATGAGTATGCTGGAGGAGTTGTCGCAAAGAAAACAGGTAACAGACTCCATATATCTCTGTTGGGAGTAAGTCCTCAACATAGACATAAAGGATATGGTGAGACGTTAATAAAAAGAATGGAACAAGAAGCTAGAAATAACAACTGTCGCCATGTGACAGTTAATACTCAGGATTTTCAAGGTTTGTCCTTTTATCAAAAGTTAGGTTTTCATATCTTTGGTGAAATCAAAGATTGCCCTTATGAAGGAACGACTAAGTATTACTTACTGAAAGAATTAACAGAGGAAAAGTCATGAAAATTGAACGGTTAATGTCGATTATTGTCACGTTGCTAGCTAAAAAAAGTGTCACAGCTAGCGAATTAGCCGAGAGGTTTCAAGTAACTACAAGGACTATTTACCGTGATATTGATACGTTAAGTTTGGCGGGGATACCTATTTATTCTAAGAAGGGAATAAATGGCGGATTTTATTTAGATGAAGATTATAAACTAACGAATTTGTTTTTTTCAGATGCAGAAAAACAGTTTATTTATGAGGTGAGTCACGGTTTAACGAAGAGTGTCTCTCATCCAGATTTCGAAGAACTAAATCAAAAAATGAGTTATTTAGTCGATGCATCGAAAAAAGCAACACCCTACTTGTTTGATTTTACCTTGTGGAAGACAAGTCAAGTGATGCTAGAAAAAATTGAGCAAGGCATTGAAGAAAATAAAACAATCACTTTCGAGTATGTGTCCTATAAAGGTGAAACAACTTTTAGAGAAGTGCAGCCAATTAACCTCGTTTATAAATCTTAAGTGTGGTACGTCTATGCGTATTGTTTAATGAGGCAAGACTATCGTTTATTTCGAATAAGTCGAATGAGACAGGTAGTGTTACTAACAAATACCTTTGATCCCAATACGCATCAGCAGATGACTAAAACAACCCTTGATTCATTTTATTCTGGACTTGAAATTAAAGTTGAGATGACTGAGGTGTCTCTAGAGTTTGATAAAAAAGCAAGAGTTAAAGTCTATGATACTTTTCAGGTTAAGGATATTATTGAGTTAGATGACGTATTATTAGTTAATAAAAAATGTCCTAAAGATTCGTGGTTAGTTGAGATGTTGCTTAGCTTTGGTGGAAGTGTCAGAGTGATGTCACCAGAATGGCTAAAAATAGACATAATGAATGAGGCAAAACAAATTTTGGCTAAATATGACATAATGTAGTCAATTTCGTTTGTTAGGATAAATATATAGGAGAGGAGATAGCAGAGATGAAAACAAGTCAATTTAAAGTAGAGAGCTGGCAAGAAGAATGGGTTGTAGAGGGTCAACTAGCTCATGCACAAGCAACGTATTCAATAGAAGGAGACTTGAAAGGTAGTATTCAAGTTGATTACAGTATGTATTATTTTGATTACAATAAAGCGGACGTTCATCAATCTACCAGTCGATTTGAAGGGTTTGGTATTTTCACAGGGGAGATTGATGGACAAAAGGGTAGTTTTAGTTACTATGACCGTGGTCTGTACTTAGAGTCTAGTTTTGATACATCAATAGAGATTATTGCTGGCAGTGGGACAGGTGATTTTAAGACTATTGAAGGAAGTGGTTCTTATCGCCCCGTAGGAAGCAACATGGAAATGACCATCAATCTAAAGATGGGGGATTAACTAGATGAAGCATGAATGGCGAAAACAGGAAAAGGAGCTTTATCTACCTAAAAAGATAGAGATGATAAGTATCCCAAAACAACTTTTTTTACTCATTGAAGGAGCAGGAAATCCTAATAGTGATGCCTTTGCTAAAAAGATTGAAGCTCTCTATAGTGTTTCTTATGGTATTAGAATGGGTATGAAAAAAGGACGATTTGGTGAGGCTTTTGAATATACTGTTTATCCTTTGGAGGGAATCTGGACGACGGAAGATGGCTCAAAAGATGAAGCTTTAAATAAAGAGTCTCTAGTTTATTGCGTGATGATTCGACAACCTGATGGTGTGACTAAAGAAATTGTCGAAGAGATTAAAAAAGAAGTTTTTGACAAGAAGAAAAACAGTGACATTAACTTGATTAAATTTGAGAGTTATGAAGATGGTTTATCTTTACAAACGATACATCAAGGTAGCTTTGATACAGAAGTTGAAACGTTTGAAAAGATGAATGCTTTTTTAGCAGATACACCATACGAAAAAGATTGGTTGATGGACAGATTTGTTCATCGTGAAATCTATTTGTCTGACCCAAGAAAAGTAGTGGCTGAGAAAAGAAAAACTGTCTTGAGGTATAAACTGAAAGAAAAATAAGCTAAAAGAGACATTTTATTCATTTAAAATGTCTCTTTTGTTTTAGAGTATCTCTTGTAATGAAACTTAATTAGATAAATGGGTGTGCTTAAAACTATCTGGGTATTTTAAACCAAATCCGAGTGAACGATCCATAAAAATATGAATCAACCAGATGAGACTTACCATGCGTATGGTTTCATTATTGATTAGAAAGGATATTATAAACATTAAGAGTGGTAAAAATAAGTGATGGATCAGATTATACACTTTGGAACCAATGTTAGTATTAACCAAGTAGCCAATCATTGATAAATCAGGTATGAATAGTAGTAGTAACAAAGTTGTGAATGAAAAATTAAAGACATAGAAAAAACAGAATAAGCAAACAACCAACATACTTAAGTCTTCAGCTTTTAACAAGAGTTTCATGAAATCACTCCTTCAAATCTTTTTAATAAAGGTATTATTTTTTCTTCATCTGTCTTATCATCACTGGTGCTAACAATAGATTCGATTTGTTCAAAAATAGTTAAAGAGTTTTCTAAAACAGTTAAGTCGCTTCTAATCGATTTTATATGATGACGAAGAAAATTTAAGGTTTCTTCTTTGCAAGATAAGGAAGTTTCCTGTTTTTTTAGCTTCAATAATAATGAAATGTCTTCTAGTGAAAAATTGATTTTTTTTAAATGAATGATAAACAATAAATCATTTAAGTCCGATTCACTATACTCTCTGTATCCATTTTGATTTCTCTCAGGTTTGATTAAATGAAGTGTTTCGTAATATCGAATTGTTTCCTTTGACAGTTTAGTAAGAGTAGCTATTTCTTTTATTTTCATTTTCAACACCCTTTCTTTTAATCAGAATAACATTAAAGTTTACTATAAGGTCAAGGGATAAGCTGACTTAAAATATAATTAGCTGAAATCACTCAAAAGGAGACTATTTTTAATGAGTTGATTTTATAAATCGTTAATGCCATATTAGTTACAACAATAAGAAATGAGGAGAATATTATGAGAATTAGATCAGAAAAACCAACTGATAAAAAAGTCATTTATGAGTTAATAAGAGAAGCATTTGCAACAGCGGAACATTCAGATGGGACAGAACAAGAGTTAGTAGACGCTTTAAGAAATAGTGATGCTTATATCCCAGAACTAAGTTTAGTCGCAGAAATTGATGACGAAATAGTTGGGCACATTATGTTTACAAAGGCTAAAGTTAAGGAAGAAGAGGTACTTGCCTTAGCACCTCTTTCAGTCAAACCAAGTTATCAAAAACAACAAGTGGGAACTAAATTAATTGAAGAAGGTCACCGACTTGCTAGTGAGTTGGGATTTGCATATTCAGTTGTATTAGGAAGTGCCCTTTATTATCCTAAATTTGGTTATGTACCTGCAAGTAGTTTAGGTATCAGTGCTCCTGGTGGTATTCCTTCAGAGTATTTTATGGCGATAAAACTTAGTGCAGTGGCGCCTTCTCTAAAGGGAGAAATGAGTTATGCCAAAGAATTTGGATTAGCGTAACTGTGACATAATTGAGTTATGTATTAGTATACCCCTTTTAGTTATGTAAAAAATATACGTATATAATAAAAACTGATTAAAAGTAAGCAAATTAATTAAAAATTAATGTAACGAAATAATGCACATGTTATTATTTTTAGTGTTATTTAANNAATTATTAGGGGGATATATTTTGGAAAATATAAAGGCATTTTTTAAAAGTTTAGATAAGGATAAATTAAAGAAAGTAGTAAAAACAAATAGTTTTACTCTAGTGATGCTACTTTTTTGCTTTCCTGTTGGAATTGTTTTAATGTGGAAATCAAATAATTTTCGTAAAGAAGTGAAAATAATATCAACAGTTGTTGGAACTATTTGGTTAAGCTTATTTATCATGTATGTTTCAGAAGCAAGTTCATACGAAAAAATGTACAACGATTTAGATTACAGACATGTTGTTCTTAAATCAGAGAAAGAAACATTAGAAGCGGAAAAAAACAAACTAGAAGAAACAGAAGTCGAGTATTTAGATTATAAAGAAAAGATGGCTCCTTATGAGAGTTTGTCTGAAGCTGACAGAAAAAAAAGAGAAAATGATGGGAAAATCTCACAAAAGGTAACTGAAGAAATCAGCAAATTACCTGCAGTTGCGAGTATGACTTTAAATGACAAAAGTAAGTTTCAACAGGTTAAAGAACATTATGATAAACTATCAAAAGAGCAAAAAGAATTAGTTGATAGTTCAATTTTTTCAGAGTATGAAGAGAAAATTAAACAATTAGAAGTGGCTGATAAAAAGAAAAAGGAAGATGAACAAAAACAAGCCGAGGCAGCTAAAAGAAAAGCTGAAGAAGAAGCTAAAGGCTTTGAAACGGGAATCACTTATGATCAACTAGCAAGAACTCCAGATGATTATTTGGCAAAAAAAGTTAAGTTTTCTGGAAAAGTGATTCAAGTTATGGAAGGTGATGACTCTACTCAGATTAGATTAGCGGTCGATGGCAATTATGACACAGTCTTATATGCTGAGTATCAGAGTTCTTCAGTTTCATCTCGAGTATTAGAAGATGATTATATTACGGTTTATGGTGTGTCTTCAGGGTTATTAAGTTATAAATCAACAATGGGTGGTACAATCACAATTCCTTCAGTCCTAGTTTCTAAAATTGACCAATAGATGTAAAAAGCTAGGGGCAAATAAAAAACAAATATTGACAATCCGTCTTTAAAAAGAGTAGACTGAAAAAAAGACTACTATATAAAGGTGGAGAAGATATGCCTATCGTACACATTGAATTATTAGAAGGACGTACTCAAGAACAAAAGAATGCTTTAGTGAGAGAAGTTACTGACGCTATTGTCAGAACAACAGGTGCTAAAGAAGAAGCAGTTCATATTGTGATTCAAGACATGGAAAAAGGTAACTACGCTGTTGGTGGTAAAACGAAATTACAATAATTTTTAAAAAGTGTTCATGAATATTCTTAGAATAGCTAGAAAATGAGAGATGTTTATGATAAAATTATAAAGATGTCAGTTAGTTTTGAAGAGATGAGGAGGACGTAGTGTGTATCAACTTCTTTTAACCATTATGCTTATTTTATCAGTACTTATTATTATTGCTGTTATGATGCAGCCAAGCAAACAAAATAGTGCGGCTAGCGCCTTTTCAGGTGGAGCAAGTGAACTATTTGGAAAAGCAAAAGCAAGAGGATTTGAAGCATTCATGCAAAAAGCAACAGCTGTTTTAGGTGTGGCTTGGGTTGCAGTAGCAATAGCTTTAGCCTTTTTATCATCAAAATAAGTAAAAAATCAACCTCCTGTTCTGACAGGAGGCTTTTTTATTGGTACAATAAGGGCAAGTTTTTAAGATAAGGAATGATTTAATGTTACCAACAGAAATTTATTTACAAAATGGCCCTAAGGCTGTTTTACTATTACATGCTTACACAGGCAGTCCAAATGATGTCAGAATGTTGGCAAGAAGGTTAGAAAGAGAAAATTATACAGTACTAGCGCCACTTTTTTCAGGTCACGGAACAGAAGACCCGATGAATATTTTACATATGTCACCAACTATTTGGTTACAAGATGCTAAAAATGCGTTGAAAAAATTACAAGATGATGGTTATAAAGAAATTGCAATTTTTGGTTTATCTATGGGTGGTGTGATTGCGACTACCTTGTTAGGAGAAAATCCTGAAAGATTTGTAGGCGGAGGCTCATTTAGTTCTCCTTTAGTCCCTGAATCAACAAATCAAATTTACCCTAACTTTTTAAAGTACTGTGAATTTATGTATAAAAAAATAACCAACTCTCAAGAAGAATTAGATGAAAAATTAAATAAGGTAAAAGAACCGCTAAAAATTCAACTTCAACAAATATTTAGTTTGTCGACTATTGCTTATAACAATGCACCTAATATCAACAAGCCTCTTTTTATTGCTCAATCAGGGCAAGATGAAATGTTTGATGGCAGTAGTGTTTATGCATTAGGAAAACAATTGAGCCAAACGTATCATGAGATTCACTGGTATAAAAACAGTACTCACGTGATAACGATTAGTAAAGATCGTAAATTGTTTGAAGGAGATGTTGTTGCGTTTTTAAGCCATATTGAGTGGAATGAGGAATAACAATGACAAGTAGTATCAAAGAAACAGTTTTAACGTTTATGAAAGAAAGTAAGAAACAAACTTTCTCTTTAGAACAAATTGCTGAAGGTCTACATTTGCAAAAAAGTAAAGATTTTAAATTACTTGTGCAAACTGTGGCTCAGATGGAGAGAGAAGGTAGCATTAGTTTTAATGCAAAAGGAAAAATTAAAGTGAACAACCAAGATGCTCAACTAGAAGGTGTTTTTAGAGCCAATGAGCGTGGATTTGGTTTTGTAACCATTGAAGGAGAAGACGACGATGTCTTTATCCCTAAGGATTTTACCAATTTTGCCATTGAAGGAGACCAAGTTGTAATAGAAATATTAAAATCAGGTAATCCTTTAGAAAGTCAGGCAGCAGAAGGTAAAGTAGTTGAAATTAAAGAAAGAAAAACCACACAACTTGTAGGAATCTTTTATTTGTATTCAGAAAGTGATATTCAAACAAGTGGCCTATACGGTATGGTGATACCAAAAGATAAAAAACTTAATCAATACCGCGTGTTTATTGCTGATGAAGGCTTAAAACCTGAAGATGGTAGTGTGGTATCAGTTGAGATTACTCACTATCCAGATAATGAGCATACTCATAGTTTTGAAGGGTTAGTCAAACAGATTATTGGTCATAAAAATGACCCAGGAATGGATATTCTATCTATTTGTTTACAACATGGTATTCCAGTTGAATTTGACGAAGCTACATTAAAAGAAGCAGAGTTGATTCCTGATGTGGTTGAAGAAAAAGATTTGGCTGGACGAGTTGATTTACGTGACGAGATTATCGTGACAATTGACGGTGAAGAAGCTAAAGATTTAGATGACGCTGTTCGAGTGAAAAAATTAGATAATGGTAATTATTTACTAGGTGTTTATATTGCAGATGTTTCTCATTATGTGAGAGAAACTACGGCTCTAGATAATGAAGCTAGCGACCGAGCAACCAGTGTGTATCTTACTGACCGAGTGATTCCAATGTTGCCAAGAAAGTTGTCTAATGGGATTTGTTCTTTAAATCCTCAAGTAGATCGCTTGGTGATGTCTTGTGAGATGGAAATTAATCCAGAAGGACAAGTCATCTCTCATGATATTTTTGAAGGGGTTATCCATTCAAGTGCCCGAATGACTTATACAGCGGTTAATGAAATCTTGGAAAAATCTAATGCAGAAACTTTAGAAACATATAAACACTTGATTCCTTATTTTGAAGAGATGGGCGAGTTACATCGCATTTTAGAACGTATGAGGACACAACGTGGTGCCATATCTTTTGAGGACCGTGAAGCTAAAATCATCGTTGACGATGAGGGGCATCCATTAGGGATTGAGTTAAGAGAAAGAAAAGAAGCAGAACGTTTAATTGAGTCATTCATGTTAGCAGCCAATGAAACCATTGCTAAACATTACACGAACTTAAAATTACCATTTATCTACCGTATCCATGAACATCCAAAAGAAGAAAAAGTTCAACGATTTTTTGAGTTTGTCACTAATTTTGGTATTCTAGTTAATGGAAAGAAAGATGATGTTAGTCCAAAAGAATTGCAAAAAGTACTTGATCAGGTTGCAGGAAAACCAGAACAACCTGTTGTTAGTATGATGTTGTTAAGAAGTATGCAACAAGCTCGTTATGAAGAAAATCCAGTAGGTCACTACGGATTAGCAGCTGAAGATTACACTCACTTTACATCTCCGATTCGTCGATACCCAGACTTAATCGTTCATCGTTTGATTAAATCTTATATGTCTAAACCTATTAGTGATGAGACAAAGAATAAATGGGAAGAGATATTACCTGATATTTCTGATCACAGTTCAAAAATGGAACGACGAGCTGTCCAGGCTGAAAGAGAAACAGATAGTATGAAGAAAGCAGAGTTCATGCAAGACAAAGTAGATGAAGAATTTGATGGGATTATTACATCTATTACTAAGTTTGGTATGTTCGTAGAATTGCCTAATACTATAGAAGGATTAATTCATGTGTCTCAATTGAAAAATGACTATTTCCATTTTGTGGAAAATCATTTAGCTCTTGTAGGAGAGAGAACTGGAACGATTTATCGAATCGGTCAACAAGTTAAAATCAAAGTGACAAAAGCGGATCCTGAAACAAGAGAAATTGATTTTGAATTACTATCTGCAGAAACACTTCCAGATCGTATTGAGATTCCTCAAAAGAGTAATGGAAGAGGCAAACCTAGAAAAAATGAACCTCGTCGTAAATCAGAGTCTGATAATCGAAGTGAACGAGGAAAGAAAGCTAAGAAAAATAAGAAGCAACCTTTTTACAAAAGTGTAGCGAAAAAGAAAAGTAGTAAAGGTGGCAGAAATAAAAAGAGGTGATAGGATAAATGGCTAAACAAAAAGAAGACGGCAATCTGATAGCTCAGAATAGAAAAGCTAGACATGACTATGCTGTTATTGAAACAATTGAAGCAGGTATGGTGTTAAAAGGTACTGAAATCAAAGCGATTCGAAATAGACGAGTCAACTTAAAAGATGGATATGTTCGTGTGAGAGATGGAGAAGCTTTTTTAGTAAATGTTCATATCAGTCCTTATGAACAAGGTAACCTTTTTAATCACGATCCTCTTCGAACTAGAAAGCTGTTAATGCACAAAAAACAAATAGAAAAATTAACAGTAGAAAGTAAAAATACAGGGATTACACTAATTCCCTTAAAGATTTATATTAAAAACGGTTTCGCTAAAGTCTTAGTAGGCATAGCTAAGGGTAAAAAGCAATATGATAAACGCCAAGACCTAAAACAAAAAGACATGAATCGTGAAATAAATCGTACCTTAAAGGAACGACAAAGATAGTTATAACAAGGAGAAGACAATTTTGTTTCTCCTTTTTTTTGTTTATCATTAAACACATAAAATATACATTAAAAAAACACATAATTACTTTGTGTTATTTATCATTTGGTGTTATTATAGTCCTAGTTGGGTTCTATATTCCATAGATACCAACTAATGATTGGATTGGACTTCTCAAGTTCTATCATCATAAAAAAACAGGAAATAGTAAAGATGGTCCTGTGAAGAGCATTTTCTAAAAAGAAAAGGGGTGAATAGAGGTGGATGAAAAGTCCCTGATGATTGAGGTTGCAGGAATAACATTTGACGCAACAGTGTGCATTATGACAGTCTTAACATGTCTAATCGTGTTCGCGATTGTATTTTTCTGTAGTCGAAATTTACAGATGAAGCCTAAAGGGAAACAGAATGTTTTAGAATTTATCGTTGACTTTGTGCGTGGTATTGTATCCGATAACATTCCGAAGAAAGAAGTGAATGATTTTCATTTATTAGGATTCACATTCTTCATGTTTGTGCTTGTTTCGAATATTCTAGGATTAGTAACTAAAGTAGTTATTTTCCCAGACGAAATATCACTATGGAAGTCGCCAACAGCCGATCCATTAGTAACGATGACATTGGCATTAATCGCTATTATTTTGAGTCATTACTATGGATTAAAAAAACAAGGTGTGAAGGGCTATTTTGTTAATAGTTTCCTTAAACCAACAGCAATTTTATTCCCAATTAAAATAATTGAAGAGTTTACAAACGTTTTAACGTTAGGGCTTCGTTTGTATGGAAATATTTTTGCAGGTGAGATCTTGTTAACATTAATTGCTAATTTAGGAGCAAGCAGCCCAACAAAATTTGTGCTAGCTTTACCTTTAGAAGTAATTTGGCAAACATTCTCGTTATTTATTGGCGCAGTACAAGCCTTTATTTTTGTGACTTTAATGATGGTTTATCTATCACACAAAATAGAAGCAGAGCATTAGAAATAACATATTAAACAACAGATTATTAGGAGGAAATAGTAATGCAATATATCGCAGCAGCTATCGCAGTTTTCGGAGCTTCAATCGGAGCAGGATTTGGTAATGGTAAAGTAATTGCTCAAACTCTTGAGTCAATGACACGCCAACCAGAAATGTCAGGTCAATTAAGAGCAACAATGTTTATCGGGGTAGCCTTAATCGAGGCCGTTCCAATTTTAGGTGTGGTTATCGCCTTAATTTTAGTCTTCATGTAATAAATAGAAATGAGATAAGAGTCATTTTGAAAATGACCAAGGAAGGAAGTGTAGTAAACTTATGATCCAACAATTAGTCGTGGCTAATGCAGGTCAAGGTATGCTCAGTACAATCCTTTTTGTTTCAGTTTCTTTTCTAATTTTATTATTAGCATTGAAGAAATTTGCATGGGGTCCTGTTGTAAATATGATGGAAGAGCGTGAAAATAAAATCGCTTCTGATATTGATAATGCAGAAAAATCAAGACTTGACGCCGAAAAATTAGGCAAGCAAAGAGAAATGGAATTGAAACAGTCACGTACTGAAGCGCAAGGGATTATCGCCCAAGCTAAAGAGACAGCAGAGAACAACGCTCATGCTATCTTGCTTGACGCTGAAGAGCATGCTACTCGCATTAAGAAACAAGCTCAAGAAGACTTACGTATTGAACGTGAACGAATGATTGACGAAGCAAAAAAAGAAGTAGCAAATCTCTCTGTGGAAATTGCTTCTAAAATTCTTAAAAAGGAATTGTCGGCGAGCACTCATCAAGAGTTAATTCAATCGAGTATTGAAAAGCTAGGAGTCGATGAAGATGAATAGAAAGTATACTGTTGCAAAAACTTATGGTAAAGCTTTATTTTCTGAAGCAGTCCAATTAAACTCACTTTCTGAGATTTATCAAGAAATGCTTCAGTTAAGAGAAGTTTATCATCAAGTACCTGATTTAGGGAACATCCTAACAGATGACCGTTTATCAGTGTATGAAAAAGTAAGCATCATTAAAGATTTAGAAAACAGCTTCAGTGATGAAGTTGCTAAATTTATTCATACAGTTTATGACTATGGACGTATGGATGAAATGCTAGAAATTATTGATGAATTCGAACATTTATATTATGAACAATATGGTATTGTTGTTGTTGATGTAACGACTGCCGTTGCTCTTAATATGGATCAAAGACATGATTTAGAAAGTCGCTTAGCGAAACAATTTCATGCAAACAAAGTTGTTATTCGACCAAAATTAAACCCAGCAATTATGGGCGGAATGATTATCGAATCTGAACATCGTGTCATTGATCAAAGTGTTAGAAGTGAGTTAGCAGAAATTCATTCAACACTTTTAAAATGATACTTAAGTGACAAGGTGAGAGGTGAAATACATGAGTATTAAAGCGGAAGAAATTAGTTCGCACATAAAACAACAACTTGCTAAATACGAAGAGTCTCTAACAGTTGACGAGGTCGGTACTGTCTCTTATGTTGGGGATGGTATTGCACGAGCTTACGGTTTAGAAAATGCTATGTCTGGAGAACTGTTGGAATTTGATAACGGTGTATTCGGTATGGCACAAAACTTAGAGTCTGATAGTGTAGGTATTATCATTTTAGGTAAATACAAAGGAATCCGTGAAGGAGACAAAGTGAAACGTACTGGACGTATCATGGAAGTTCCTGTCGGTGAAGCATTAATCGGGCGAGTTGTTAATTCATTGGGACAACCAATTGATGGTATGGGTGATATTAAAACAAGAAAATTTAGACCTATTGAGGCAGTTGCACCTGGTGTAATGGATCGTAAATCAGTTGATCAACCATTACAAACAGGGATCAAAGCGATTGATGCCTTAGTTCCTATTGGTCGTGGTCAACGTGAGTTAATCATTGGAGACCGTAAAACAGGTAAAACTTCTGTTGCTATTGATGCAATCATTAATCAAAAAAATGAAGACATGATTTGTATTTATGTAGCAATTGGACAAAAAGAATCAACTGTTAGAAACCAAGTGGAAACACTTAAACGATATGGGGCAATGGACTACACAATCGTAGTTTCAGCAAGTGCCTCACAACCTGCTCCATTGTTATATCTAGCACCTTATGCTGGAGCAACTATGGGTGAGGAATTCATGTATAACGGTAAACACGTATTAGTTGTTTATGATGATTTATCAAAACAAGCAGCTGCTTATCGTGAGTTATCATTATTACTTAGAAGACCTCCAGGCCGTGAAGCATTCCCAGGGGATGTTTTCTACTTGCATTCACGTTTATTAGAAAGAGCTGCTAAGTTAAATGATTCTCTTGGTGGAGGATCTATGACAGCACTACCTTTTGTTGAAACACAAGCAGGAGATATTTCTGCCTACATTCCAACAAACGTTATTTCTATTACAGATGGACAAATCTTCTTAGAAAGTGATCTATTCTACTCAGGTGTTAGACCTGCGATTAACGCAGGACTTTCTGTTTCTCGTGTAGGTGGATCAGCTCAAATTAAAGCGATGAAAAGTGTTGCTGGTACCTTACGTACCGACTTAGCAAGTTTCCGTGAATTAGAAGCCTTTACTCAATTTGGTTCTGATTTAGATGCGGCGACTCAAGCTAAATTAAACCGTGGTAAACGTACTGTAGAAATTCTAAAACAAAACGTACATGAACCTTTAAGTGTTGAAAAACAAGTAGTAATTATCTACGCGTTAACTAAAGGCTTACTAGATACTATTCCAGTAAGTGATTTATTACGATTTGAAAAAGAATTATTTGAGTACATCAGTAACAATTATCCTGCAATTTTTGACACAATCAGAAATACTAAAAACTTACCAAATGAAGAAGATCTTAGAAAAGTTATCGACGAGTACAAAGGTATCTTCAGTTCAAGTAGTTTTTCTGTTGCAGACGAATTGACACAATCCTAGAAAGTGGTGATTGAGCATGAGCGGTTCCCTTATTGATATAAAGAAGAGAATAGCTTCAACTAAAAAGACGAGTCAAATAACAAGTGCTATGCGTATGGTAGCTGCTTCCAAATTGACAAAATCTGAACAATCATCTAGACGTTTTCAAGAGTATGCGATGAAGGTAAGAAGCATAACAACTCATTTAGCGTCTTCGCAATTAAAAGCAATTGAAAAAGCTGATTTTTCTAGTTTTGAAGATAGCATGGAAATGTACCATAAACTGTTAATTGCTCGTCCAGTTAAAAAAACAGGCTATATAATTATTACCTCAGATAAAGGGCTTGCAGGGGGATATAATAGTTCAGTTATTAAAAATACTCTAGAGATACTTCGTCAAGATCATGCAGATCAAAATGAAGTAGTCATTATGACTATTGGTGGTGTAGGAGCTAACTTCTTTAAACACCGTGATATACCAGTAGCTTATGAGTTAAGAGGACTTAGTGATCATCCAACTTATAACGAAATTCGTAAGATTGTTAACTCTGCGATTCAAATGTATAATAATGAAGTTTTTGATGAATTATATGTGTGTTACAACCATCATGTTAATACATTATCTTCAGCATTTAGAGCAGAAAAAATGTTACCAATCCAAGATTTGGATTCAACAGAAGCAACAGCTTATGAACAAGATTATATTTTAGAGCCGTCTGAAGACGCAATTTTGAATACATTACTGCCCCTATACGCTGAGAGTTTAATCTACGGAGCAGTGTTAGATTCTAAGACTGCTGAACATGCTGCTCGTATGACAGCAATGAAGAGTGCGACAGATAATGCAGAAAATATTATTGATGATTTGACGATTACCTTTAATAGGGCACGTCAAGCAGCAATTACTGAAGAGATTACAGAAATCGTCGGTGGTGCAGCAGCTTTAGAAGATTAACGGGGAGGAATTATAAAAGATGAAAATTGGAAAAATTGTCCAAGTAATCGGTCCCGTTGTTGATGTGGCTTTTCCTTTAGACCAATCATTACCAGATATTAACGATGAGTTGATTGTTTATAAAGAAGAAAACAAGCAAAAAGTTGTTCTTGAAACAACTATTGAAATGGGAGATGGTGTCGTAAGAACTATCGCCATGGAATCAACAGATGGACTACAACGTGGAATGGAAGTATTACACACTGGTTCACCAATTAGTGTGCCTGTCGGTAAAGAAACTTTAGGACGTGTATTTAACGTTTTAGGTGAAACTATTGACTTAGGTGAAGCACTTCCTGAAACAATGAAAAAAACAAGTATTCATACAGAAGCACCAACGTATGAAGAATTAAGTACAAAAACTGAAGTTTTAATTACTGGTATTAAAGTAATCGATTTACTTGCCCCTTACTTAAAAGGTGGTAAAGTAGGACTATTCGGTGGTGCCGGAGTAGGTAAAACCGTTTTAATCCAGGAACTTATCAACAACATCGCTCAAGAACTTGGTGGTATTTCAGTGTTCGCAGGTGTTGGTGAAAGAACTCGTGAAGGAAATGACCTTTATTTTGAAATGAAAGACTCTGGCGTTATTAATAAAACAGCCATGGTATTTGGACAAATGAATGAGCCGCCTGGAGCGAGAATGCGTGTTGCCTTAACAGGTTTAACAATGGCGGAATATTTCCGTGATGAAGAAAAACAAGATGTATTATTATTCATTGATAATATTTTCCGTTTTACTCAAGCAGGTTCAGAAGTGTCAGCCCTTTTAGGTCGTATGCCTTCTGCCGTTGGTTACCAACCAACTCTTGCTACTGAAATGGGACAATTACAAGAACGTATTACATCTACTAAAGATGGTTCGATTACATCTATCCAAGCGATTTATGTACCAGCCGATGACTATACGGATCCGGCTCCGGCAACAGCTTTCGCCCATTTAGATGCAACAACCAACCTTGAGAGACGTTTATCAGAAATGGGTATTTATCCTGCGGTAGACCCATTAGCATCTTCATCAAGTGCCCTTGAACCAAGTATCGTTGGTGAAGAGCATTACCAAGTTGCAACTGAAGTACAACGTTTACTACAACGTTATAAAGAATTACAAGATATTATCGCTATCTTAGGTATGGACGAATTATCTGATGAAGAGAAAGTTATCGTTGGACGTGCCAGAAGAGTTCAATTCTTCTTATCTCAAAACTTCCACGTGGCT
Organism: Candidatus Vagococcus giribetii; assembly: GCF_017316185.1. GTDB lineage: Bacteria > Bacillota > Bacilli > Lactobacillales > Vagococcaceae > Vagococcus > Vagococcus giribetii. Next base: position 47,463 of record NZ_JAFLVX010000014.1, read on the forward strand.
GAGCAATTCACAGGTCAACCAGGTAGTTACGTTCCTTTAGAAGAAACGATTAAAGGCTTTAGAGAGATTTTAGATGGTAAACATGATAACTTACCAGAAGAAGCTTTCCGAAGTGTTGGACGTATTGAAGAAGCTATTGAAAAAGCTGAAAAATTAGGTTACTAAGAAGGAGGAATAACTAATGGGTTCCTTCGTTGTAAATATAGTGACTCCTAGTGGAGTGATTTATGATCATGAAGCTAAGTTTTTAGTTGCAAGTACTGAAGCAGGATCTTTAGGTGTTTTACCTAGACATGCTCCTCTTATTTCACCTTTAAAAATTGATGCGTTACGTATTGATTTAGTTGGTGAAAAAGAAGGAACATCAGATTGGATTGCTGTGAATGGTGGTATTATTGAAATTAGAGATAATGTAGTTTCAATTATTGCCAACAGTGCTGAAACTGAAGAAGACATTGATATTTCACGTGCTGAAGAAGCTAAAAAACGCGCGCTTAAGAAAATTGAGCAAGCGAAAACTCAAGACAATCATGATATTGATTTATCGAGAGCTGAAGTAGCGCTTACGAGAGCTATCAATCGTTTAAATGTAGCTAATAAAAAAAGGTAAAGGGCGAAAGCTCTTTACCTTTTTCTTTTAACTCGGTAAACTTATAAAAGAAACAAGAAAGGTGGTCGACCCGTGTACGGAATCGATGTGTTAGTAAGAATTTTTTGTCACTTTGCTTTTATTTATTTAGCGTTTTGGGGACTTCAATCAACTAGATTGGATCTTTTATTTAAGAAAGGTGAACAGTACTACAAACAAGTGAGAACTGTTTTTGTTTTATTAGCCATTGTTATTGGCTATAATGCAAGTAACTTTTTTATGGAAGTTATGTTCTTAACAAGAGATTTAATTCAAAGTGCTTTTAACTAAACTTGAGTGTTAAATGAGAATAATAATAAAAAATACCATTTTGTATACTACCGTGTTATAATGGTTGAGATTTAATATGAATTCGAGAAATATTCGGAGGTTGAACAATGGAATACATAAGAGTTCACAGCGGAAATAAGCTGTCAGGTGAAGTGACAATAGAAGGAGCAAAAAATGCCGTATTACCGATTTTAGCCGGTGCTTTACTAGCAGATCAAGGTGAAACAGTTATTACAAACGCTCCTATCCTATCAGATGTGTTTATGATGAATAATGTGATTAAACATTTAAATTCTGATATTGATTTTAACCAAGAACAAAATACAATTACAATTGATGCTACAAGAACATTAAAAAACGAAGCACCGTTTGAGTATGTAAGTAAAATGCGTGCGTCAATTGTTGTAATGGGACCTTTATTGGCTCGTACAGGACATGCTAAAGTCGCTATGCCAGGTGGGTGTGCGATTGGTCAACGACCTATTGATTTACATTTAAAAGGTTTTGAAGCGTTAGGTGCTGAGATTACGCAAACAAATGGTTACATTGAAGCTAAAGCAACAGAACTTAAGGGAGCAAGAATTTATCTTGATTTTCCAAGTGTTGGAGCAACTCAAAATATCATGATGGCTGCAGTAAAAGCCAAAGGAACAACAGTGATTGAAAACGTTGCTAGAGAACCAGAAATTGTTGATTTGGCGATCTACTTAAATAAAATGGGTGCTCAAATTGTGGGTGCTGGTACAGAAACAATTCGTATTGAAGGAGTTTCTTCTTTAAAAGGTACTGAACATTCAGTTGTTCAAGATAGAATTGAAGCGGGAACATTTATGGTGGCTTCTGCTGTTACTGGTGGTAACATTTTAATTAAGCATGGTATCATGGAACACAATCGTCCACTTATTTCAAAATTAATTGAGATGGGTGTAACAGTTCAAGAAGAGGCTGAAGGTATTCGTGTTATTGGCCCAAATGTTTTACGTCCAGCAGACATTAAAACATTACCACATCCAGGATTCCCAACTGATATGCAAGCTCAAATGAGTGTCTTAATGACACTAGCTAGTGGCTCAAGTGTGTTATCTGAAACAGTTTTTGAAAACAGATTCCAACATTTAGAAGAAATGACACGTATGGGAGCTAAGTTTAGAATTTCTGGTAATGTGGCTTATATTGATGGTGTTGTTGAACTTCAAGGAGCAGAAGTATCTGCTACTGATTTAAGAGCAGCAGCAGCTTTAGTAATCGCTGGTTTAGTAGCAGATGGTGAAACACGTGTTCATCATTTAGAATACTTAGACAGAGGTTACTATAACTTCCATAAAAAATTGCAAGCACTAGGTGCAGATGTTGAACGAATTAATGAAACTCAAGTTGAAGAAGTTTTAGTAAAATAATCAAGTAAAGGGGAAATGAGATGAGTAGTATCACGAAACGTGTGTTATCACAATTATCACTTGTTATATTAACCCTAGTTATACTTGCTATTTTATTTTTTGTTGGTATTTATCTTGGGTATGTTGTGGTTGGAAAAGGAGACTCTTCCGAGGCCTTTAAACCAGCAACTTGGCAACATATATTAGATTTTGTTAAGTAATAGTAAGAGGCTAACTAGAGATGGTTTGCCTCTTTTATGCTCTTTTTAGAAAGTTGATGAGAAATTAGTGTTTAAAAAAATAATGATCGCACCAGTGAGGTTTTATCAAAAGTTTATCTCACCGATGTTTCCAAGAAGTTGTCGGTATCATCCAACGTGCTCTCAATACATGATTGATGCTATTAATTGTCATGGTGCTTTTAAAGGTGTTGCAATGGGGACTAGTCGTATTTTAAGATGCCATCCATTTGTTAAAGGTGGTATTGATTATGTACCTAGAAAGTTTTCATTAAAACGCAATTACGATGAGAGATATACAGGACCTTATACACGTAAAGAAAACAAGAAATAATCTTGTTTTCTTTTTTTGTTTGAATTGTCTGAATATTCTGTTGACATTAGATTAGAACTTGGTTATAGTTATAAACATCTTAATTAAAAAATACTAATAATTAAAAGGTTAAAGGGGGATTTTTTATGAAAAAATTTGTAGGTATGTTATTTGCGAGTGCTATGCTTCTATCAGCTTGTGGAGCTCCAGGCGGTGGAGGAGGAGCAAGTAAAGATAGCTCAGATAAACAAGCTAGTTCAGATACAGTTAAAATTGGTGTCAACTTAGAACTTTCAGGTGGAGTAGCTGCCTATGGTTTACAGGAAAAAGATGGTATTGAGTTAGCTGTTGAAGAGATTAATGCTAAGGGAGGCATTAATGGTAAAAAAATTGAATTAGTTGTTAAAGATAATAAGTCAGATACGGCAGAAGCCGCTGCAGTAGCTGCTAACTTAACAACAAAAGAACATGTAGCTGCGATTATTGGACCAGCAACATCAGGAGCGTCAAAAGCTCAGATTCCTAATGTAACAAAAGCTAAAGTGCCTGTTATTACACCATCAGGAACAGATGATGCTATTACTGTGGTGAATGATCAAGTTCAAGAATTTATTTTTAGAGCGTGTTTCCAAGATTCTTTCCAAGGGGTTATCTTGGCGAATTATGCGATGAACAATTTAAATGCTAAAAAAGCTGTAGTGATTGGTGATGTATCAAGTGATTATGCTAAAGGGTTAACTAAGTCATTTAAAGATACCTTTACAGGAGAAATTATTGCTGACGAAAAATTCAATCAAAAAGACAAAGATTTTAAAGCGATTTTAACAAAAATCAAGGATAAAGATTTTGACTTTATTTACTTACCTGGTTATTACGAAGAAGCTGGTTTAATTATTAAACAAGCTCGCGAGATGGGAATTGAGCAACCGATTCTTGGTGCTGATGGCTTCTCAGATGAAAAGCTTGTCGATATTGCTGGTAAAGGTAACATGAATAATATCTATTACACAGCTCATTTCTCTGACAAAGCACCTAGTTCAGATAAAGTAAAAGAATTTACAGATGCCTTTAAAGCAAAATACAACAAAACACCAAGCTCATTTAACGCTTTAGCATATGATTCTGTTTATATGTTAGCAGAGGCAATTGATAAAGCTGGTGAAGTCGATGGTGAAAAAATCACAGCAGAACTGGCTAACTTAAAAGACTTTGAAGGTGTAACAGGAAAAATGAGTATGGATAAAAATCATAACCCAGAAAAAGCAGCAGTTGTTATTGGATTAACAGCTGGTGAAGAAACGTCAGCAGATGTGGTAAACCCATAAGAATGGTTGAAAGTAAGGGGCACGTTGAAGCACCCTTACTTTTTTTATGAAAGAGGAGGTCAACTCAAATGGATGTATTTCAGCAACTAATAAATGGGCTGTCATTAGGAAGCATTTACGCTTTGTTAGCATTAGGCTATACCATGGTGTATGGCATTATTAAGCTAATCAACTTTGCCCATGGAGAAATTTATATGGTGGGAGCCTTCGTTGGTTACTACGTCACGAATCAATTTAAATTAAGTTTGATTCCAACACTCATCATTTCGATGGCAATCTGTGCTTGCTTAGGTGTGCTAATTGAATTTTTAGCGTACCGTCCTTTAAGAAAATCAACCAGAATTGCAGCTCTTATTACGGCAATTGGTGTGTCTTTTTTAATTCAATCCTTAATGATCTATTTTATTGGGGCAGATACAAGGCCTTTTCCTCAGATTGTTGATAATACCAATTATGATTTAGGTATTTTTGTTATTAGTAAAATCCAATTAATGATTTTAAGTACATCAATTATTTTGATGATTTTACTACAAGTGATTGTAAAGTATACGAAAATGGGTAGAGCAATGCGAGCGGTGAGTGTTGATGCAGATGCCGCTCAGTTAATGGGAATCAATGTAAATCATACTATTTCATTTACTTTTGCCATTGGTTCAGCTTTAGCTGCAGCAGGAGGCGTGTTAATTGGTCTTTACTACAATAGTATTGATCCTATGATGGGAGTAGCTCCTGGACTTAAAGCGTTTATTGCCGCGGTATTTGGTGGGATTGGTATTATCCCTGGTGCTGCTCTTGGAGGGTTTGCCATTGGTATCATTGAAACCTTTGTCAGTGCTTTAGGATTTACTGCTTACCGAGATGCTGTTGTGTATGCTATTTTGATTATCGTCTTACTGGTAAGACCGGCTGGACTTCTTGGGAAAAATGTCAAAGAAAAAGTGTAGGTGACTAATATGAGAAAAAATTTAAAAGTTAATATGTCTTGGCTAGGCTTAATGGTCACAGGATTTATTATTCTGGCTGTGAGTTATTCTACAGGATTTATGACTCCAGTTATTGAGAATACATTAGTGATGATTGGAATAAATATTATTTTAGCAGTAGGACTGAACTTAGTGATTGGAGTTTCTGGTCAATTTTCTTTAGGTCATGCTGGTTTTATGGCTATTGGAGCCTATGCAACAGCGATTCTTTCAATGAAAACACCTACGTTTACAGGCTTTTTAAGCGGTCTTTTAGTTGGTGCTCTTGTTTCAGGAATTGTGGCATTACTTGTAGGAATTCCGACGTTACGTTTATCAGGTGATTATTTAGCAATTGCCACGTTAGGTGTAGCAGAAATTATTCGTAGTTTAATTATGAATTTAGATAGTATTACAAATGGACCAGCAGGACTGTTTGGTATTACGCCATTTGTAACTTGGTCAATGGTGTACGTTATTGTTTGTATCACCACGCTCATTACAACTAACTTTATTAATAGTCCAGCTGGAAGAGCAACTTTATCTGTTAGAGAAAATGAAATTGCAGCGGAATCGATGGGAGTTAATACAACGAAATATAAAGTGGTGGCTTTTGTGATTGGTGCTATGACTGCAGCTGTTGCTGGTGGCTTATACGCAAGCTACATTCAAACGATTGTCCCTGGTAATTTTGACTTCATGAAATCAATCGATATTTTAATCATTGTGGTATTTGGTGGTGTAGGAAGTATCACTGGAACCTTTATTGCAGCCTTAGTATTAGGTTTTCTGAATATGTTCTTACAAGACGCTGGGGCACTACGAATGATCATTTATGCCTTAGCTTTAGTTATCATCATGATTTTCAAACCATCGGGCTTACTTGGAACAAAAGAGTTATCTTTTAAAAGATTATTTAATAAGGGAGGGTTGACTAATGTCACTTCTAAAAGTAAATAATTTAACCAAAAACTTTGGTGGACTTGCTGCTGTGTCTAATGTATCTCTTCATTTAGAAAAGAATGAGTTAGTTGGCCTAATTGGGCCGAATGGAGCTGGTAAGACAACTCTTTTTAACTTGTTGACAGGTGTTTACGAGCCAAGTGAAGGAGATGTTCTCTTTGAAAAAGAGGGAAAAGAAGAACGTTTAAATGGCATTAAACCTTATAAAATTGCTAATTTAGGATTAGGAAGAACCTTTCAAAATATTCGACTGTTTAAAGAACTTTCTGTTTTAGATAATGTTTTAATTGCGATGACAGGTAAGGAGAAAGTTGGCGTTTTAACAGGTATCTTGAGATTACCTAAGTACTATCAAATGGAGAAAAAAATGGAAAACCAAGCAAGAGACTTGTTGGCGATTTTTGATCTACTTGATAAAGAAGGAGAAAAAGCTAAAAATCTTTCTTACGGAGAACAGCGTCGATTAGAAATTGTTCGTGCTTTAGCAACTGATCCGAGTATTTTATTTCTAGATGAACCTGCTGCAGGAATGAATCCTCAAGAAACTGCGGAGCTGACAGAGTTGATTAAGAAAATTCAAAGAGAGTTTGACTTGACTATTCTTCTAATAGAACACGACATGTCCCTTGTAATGGATGTTTGCGAACGAATTTATGTGTTAGAGTATGGCCAATTAATCGCTGAAGGTGAACCAGAAGAAATCAAAACAAATAAACGAGTAATAGAAGCATATTTAGGAGGTGAATTGACATGTTAACAGTTGATAAAATGTCTGTTCATTACGGCATGATTCAGGCAGTTAAGGAAGTTAGTTTTGAGGTGAAGCAAGGTGAGATTGTAAGTCTCATTGGAGCAAACGGAGCAGGTAAAACAACGATTTTAAGAACTATCTCTGGATTAGTGAGACCAAGTTCAGGCAGTGTTCATTTTGAAGGCAAAGCCATTGAAAAAGAAACGTCTCCAAAAATTGTAAATCAGGGATTGGTGCAAGTACCAGAAGGTCGTCATGTTTTTACGGGTATGACCGTAATGGAAAACTTAGAGTTAGGTAGCTTTTTATATAAAAATAAAAAAGAGAGCCAAGCTATTTTAGATACTGTTTTTCAAAGATTTCCTATTTTAAAGGAACGAAAAAATCAAGATGCTGCGACGTTATCTGGAGGAGAACAGCAAATGCTTGCTATGGGCAGAGCTTTAATGTCTCGTCCTAAGTTATTATTACTTGATGAGCCGTCTATGGGGCTTGCGCCTATTTTTATTAAAGAAATTTTTTCGATTATCCAAGAGATAAATCAACAAGGAACGACAGTCTTACTGATTGAACAAAATGCCAAAATGGCTTTAAGTATTGCAGATCGTGGCTATGTATTAGAAACCGGCAAGATTGTATTAGAAGGTAGTGGGCAAGAGTTGTTAAATAGTCCAGATATTCAAAAAGCGTATTTAGGAGGATAGTCTATGTTAGTCAAAGATTACATGTCAGAAGAGTTAGTGACGACCGAAAAAAACACCAAAATTTTTGATGCAGTGGAATTAATGAAGCAACACGATATTCATCGTTTGCCAGTTGTTGAAAATAAACGATTGGTTGGTTTAATTACAGAAGGAACAATCCAAGAAGCCATGCCGTCAAAGGCAACTAGTTTAAGTGTATATGAAGCCAATTATTTATTGAATAAAACCACTGTAGATGATGTCATGATTAAAGAAGTTCAGACGATTAAAGAGGCTTGTCTTTTAGAAGATGCTATTTTTAAAATGAGAATGAACAAAGTTAATGTTTTACCTGTGTTAAATCAACTGAATGAGATTGTTGGTATCATTACTAATAATGATATCTTTGATGCCTTCTTAAATATTACAGGGTACCGAGAACCAGGCACTCGTGTCTCAATTAGTATTTCTCATGATGAGGAAGGTGTTTTAGCAAAACTAACAGAAATATTTTCAAAGAATCATTTAAACATCATTCAAATTGTGGTGTATCGTCATAAGGAGGAGCCAGTAATTGTAATCCAAACTACTTCAGAGGATAGCCAACATATCCAAGAAGTATTAGAAGAATCTGGATACCAAGTTATTTCATCTATCAAAACCGTTAATCGTTAATACTTGTTAATAAGACTGTCACATGAAGTTATTTTACTTATGTGACAGTCTTATATTTTTTATCAACCTATTTTTTTGGCCAACTAAACCAGTAGTTGATTGTTCAAATGCAAAAAGCTTGCTATGATGAAATCATTAAAGAGGGAGGTTGATCATGGAAACGGCGATTAGTCAGAATTTAAAGAAATACCGAAAAATAAATCACTTAACTCAACAAGAAATGGCGTCACAACTATTTGTTACCCCTCAAGCTGTTTCAAAGTGGGAACGTGGTGAGTCGATGCCTGATATTTCACTTGTCCCACAAATTGCTGATTTATTTGATATTTCAATTGCTAGCTTATGGGAGACCTTACCTGAAAAATCAGAAACAGAGGATTTTGATGAGTTATTAACTCAACTAACAGATATGGCAAGTATTAGAGAGTTGATTAGTCATTTTGATTTTTTTACCTTTTTAACCAGAGAAGAAAAAGAAGTGTTTATGATGAAGTTACTAGAAGTAGAAGGAACGGATATCTTAATAGAAGATATTTATTTTTATTTATCTCAGACTCTCAAGGAAGTGGTCATTACAACGCTTTTAAAAACTAAAAGTTATCAGGGGTTGGAGCAACTGATTCCTATGATGTCTAAAGAAATACGAAGCAAAGTGTTGGTTCATATTTTAGAAGAGAAAAACATGTCTTTTTTAGAAGAATTGCTACCATTCTTAACGCACAGCCAAAAGCAATCACTAATAGATGTCTGTTTATGTCAAGAACCTTTCATAGAAGAAATAGATGCCTTTTTACCCTTTTTTACGAAAGATCAACAAATAGCATTACAATCAATTGAGGAGGATTAATGATGAATAGAGAAGAAAAGAAAAAGAAAGTACTAGACATGCTTAAAGATCAAGTTATTACACAAGCGCAAGCGTTAGATTTACTTGAATTAATTGCCCATGAAACAACGGAAAAGAAAACAAGTGAACCAGAGCCATTAGCAAGAGAAGTAGAAATAACACCACCTAATCTACCCTTTGATTTCTTTGGGCAAAGTGACTATCGTTTTTCTTTTTCTGAACCAGTTCGCAAAAGTCAAATAGCTGAACTAAGAGTTATCGGGAAAAATAGTCAAATTAATGTGATGACCCATCAAAAATCAACGATTGATATTAAGGGATGGTACAAAGCGACAAGAAACAATAATCCAATGATTACCTTTGTGGAACAAGACAATGTTTATGTGCTTAATTACAATGTTCATGGTGTGAAGCATTTAGGTTGTGATATTTATGTTCCAGAGGAAATGCTTGGACTGATTTATATTGAAAATAGTAATGCACCTGTTGATTTGAGAGGGATAGAAGCAAAAGAAATTGGTGTCTTGACTAAGAATGCACCTATTTCAATAAGAGGTTGTATTAGTGAGCGTTTGATTGCAGCGACTAAAAATAGCGATGTGACAGTCAAACAAGTTCAAAGTAAGGTGTTAGATGTGACGACTACTAACGCTAAGATTGTTGTTAATGATACGTTTGCTTTTGAGGGAGAGTTTAAAACATCGAATGCGATGATTTTCTTACAAGACAGTGGCATTACTAAAAGTTACTATGAAACTAAAAATGCTAATTTATGGATTGATTTAACCACGATTGATTTAAGAGGAAGATACGAAATAGAAGGTCGCACAACAAATGCTAATATAGAAGTGCTATTACCTGATCAACAAGATGTGTCTTATCAAATTAGTGGAGCCACTAAACGTGGAGCGATTATAACAGATAGAAGTGACTTGAGAATTCGAGCAAGAGACAAAGGATATCTTGTTGCAAAAACTTATGACTATGACACGTCACCTTCTTCAGTTAATTTAAATCTTCAGACCACGAATGCCAATATTAAAATAACTGAAACTTTTTATTAAAAAGCACCCTATTTTTTGACTTAACAAACGTGTAAAAATATGCTATCCTCAATAGGTTGAGAGATAAGAGGTGAATATAATGAGAAAAAACAAACCTGTTGAGGTAGAGATTAGAGAAGAAGAAATCTTAAAAGACGGTGAAAAAATAGCGTGCCATCAATTGTTTATTGGTAAAAAGATGATTGGTGAAGTAATCGCAATGGAAGATGCTAAATTTGAAGTGAAAGCTGATGATAGTTTAGTTGGTTATACAAAAACAATGGATGAAGGCTATGAAGAAGTTTTAAGAAATTGGAATTTACATAATTAATTTCAAAAAGTTCTTGCTTTTTTATAACAAATTATGTATGATTATGAAGTCGGGTTTTTAACACGACTAGCTGGAGGGGTAGCGAAGTGGCTAAACGCGGCGGACTGTAAATCCGCTCCTTCGGGTTCGGCAGTTCGAATCTGCCCCCCTCCATTTTTTATTGGGCTATAGCCAAGCGGTAAGGCAACGGACTTTGACTCCGTCACTCGTTGGTTCGAATCCAGCTAGCCCAGTCATCAAAGCTAACTATTAAGTTAGCTTTTTTATTTTATAAAAGAAAGGAAGTTATCTTGATGGATTTAACAAATAAGCTAAAAGAACAATATATGAATTACCGTGATATATTAAAAGCAAATGATGTTGTAGGAAATGTCAAAGAAACAGTCCCTTTTATAAGTGTTGAGACAAGTAAGAATCATCAAAAAGAAAATAGCCGTAAATGGCAAGCCAAGCTCTATTAATAAAAAAGCAAGTCTAGACTTGCTTTTTTATTTGACAATATCAATTCCTAAAACTGTTAGATGTCCGTTTCCAACTAGTTTGATGACTAATCTTGCCATGTGGCTAGGAGAAAAGTCTGAATCAGTTGTGACCCACCAATGAACAGTTCCCATAAAGATAGAAGTCATATACTCAATAATGAAACTCATAGGGACTTCTATATCGTTTTCTGTAATTTTTAATTTGGAGAAGGTATCTTGATACATATCTGTTAGGACATGTGATATTTTTTTTCGAAATATTTCACTAGAACTACCTTCAGTTAGAATGATGAAGAATCCTTGTTGCTCTTTGATCATGGTGAATACACGAGTTAAGGTTTTTTCAATGGAGTGTAAGTTTACCAACTGATCATTATTTAGTTGGCTAGCATCTAAAATATGGATGAGGTTTTCAATGGCAAATTCCATAATGTAATCATAAAGGTCTGGTTTGTCTTTGAAATGAGCGTAAAAAGTCGCCCGATTAATCATGGCCTCATTGGCGATATCTTGAATAGTAACAGCTTCATATCCTTTTTGACTAACTAGCTGTAAAAAGGACTCAATAATCATTTTTTTTGTGCGGATGACGCGTATGTCTTTTTTTTTCATATTTTTCTCCTTTAATAAACAACAAATGAGATTAGTTTGTTGCTTAAATCACAAATAAGTCTCGATTGATGATTGAAATTATTTCAAACAAGCATAAGATATACTATATAGTATATCAAACACTTTGTAAGATAATCAACAAGGTGTTGAATTAAATTCAATTAAGGGCTGATAAATAAATGGTATTAAGAATTGGAATTGATGTCGGATCAACAACTGTCAAATGTGTTGTGCTTAACGATGAAAATAAGGTACTTTTCTCAACCTATCAGCGTCATTACTCAGATATTAAACAAGCAACTATTAATGTGTTAACAGATATCCAGAGTGAGCTGGGGAAAAATAATAAATATAAATTAGTGATGACAGGCTCAGGTGGTATGGGACTTTCTGAGTTATTAGATGTGGCTTTTGTGCAAGAAGTGATTGCAGGAACAAAGGCAGTAGAAACGCTAATCCCTGAAACAAATGTGGCTATCGAGTTAGGCGGAGAAGACGCTAAAATTACTTTCTTTGAAGGCTCTCTTGAACAACGGATGAATGGGAGTTGTGCTGGCGGGACAGGTGCTTTTATAGATCAGATGACAAGCCTATTAGAGACAGATGCCAATGGTTTGAATGAACTAGCAAAATCTCATCAACGAATTTATCCAATAGCCTCTCGTTGTGGTGTTTTTGCTAAAACGGATATTCAACCACTAATAAATGAGGGTGCAAGAAGAGAAGATATTGCTGCAAGTGTATTTCAAGCTGTCGTCAACCAAACAATAGCTGGTTTAGCTTCTGGTAGAAAAATCAAAGGGAAAGTGGCGTTTTTAGGTGGACCGCTTTTCTTCATGAGTGAACTCAGACAACGATTTATTAAAACACTTGAATTAGAAGAGGATCAAGTGATTTTTCCTAGTCAACCTCAATTATTTGTTGCTCTAGGAGCTGCCTTGTCAGTTAACCAAGAACAACCGATTTTGTTAGCTGATTTAATTGATGGTTTAGCCTTTTCAACAAAAGAGTCTTTAGGTATGGAAGATTGTTTACCTCCTTTATTCAAAGATGAGGAAGAGTTGCTTGCTTTTAGAAATCGTCATAACCAAAAAGATGTTAACACGCAAGCATTCTCTAGTTATGAAGGCCCTGTTTTTATTGGAATTGATGCGGGTTCAACGACCACAAAAGTAGTTGTTATTGGAGATGAGTCTCAACTGTTATTTAGCCATTATGGTAATAATGAAGGTCGACCTTTAGAAACAACGATTGAGGTATTAAATCGAATCTATCAAGAGTTTCCTACTGATTGTTATGTCGCTAAAACAGCTGTGACAGGTTACGGTGAGCATTTGATAAAACACGCTTTAAAGGTAGATATTGGAGAAGTGGAAACAGTAGCTCATTACAAAGCTGCGAATTTCTTCGCCCCTGGTGTTGATTTTATTTTGGATATTGGTGGCCAAGATATGAAGGCGATGACCATTGAATCAGGTGCATTGTCGTCCATTCAATTGAATGAAGCTTGTTCTTCAGGATGTGGTTCATTTTTAGAGACATTTGCTAAAAGCTTGAATTACTCGATTGAAGACTTTGCTAAAGCTGCCGTAGCTTCACCAACGCCTGTGGATTTAGGATCTCGCTGTACAGTTTTTATGAATTCAAAAGTACGACAAGTTCAAAAAGAAGGAGCAACTCCAGGAGATATATCAGCAGGATTAGCTTATTCTGTCATTAAAAATGCTTTATATAAAGTTATTAAAATGAAACAATCTGAAGAATTAGGAGATGTGATTGTCTGTCAGGGTGGGACTTTTTACAATGAGTCTGTTTTGCGAGCTTTTGAGTTGATTAGTGAGCGAGAAGTGGTTCGGCCAAGTATTTCAGGCTTAATGGGAGCTTTTGGAGCTGCCTTGATTGCTTGTGAGGAGTATAGTTTAGATGATGCTTTGAGTAGTTTACTTAGTTTGAAAGAGATGGACGAACTAACTTCAGAAAAATCATTCTCTGTTTGTGGTTTATGTGAGAATAATTGCCAATTGACAGTGACTATATTTTCAGATGGTCGTGAATTTGTGACTGGAAATCGTTGTGAACGTGGAACGAGAAAGAAAGAGAAAAAGGGGCCTCGTTATGAGAATTTAGTGGACTATAAATACCGACGCTTATTCAAATATCGAGCGTTAAAGGATGATCAGGTTAAATACGGCACCTTAGGTATTCCACGGGTGTTGAACATGTATGAAAATTATCCCCTATGGCATACTGTTTTTTCTGATTTAGGCTTTAAAGTAGTCTTATCACCAAAATCTGATAAAGAATTGTATGAAAAAGGGATTGAGACAATCCCAAGTGATACTGTGTGTTATCCAGCTAAACTGGTTCATGGTCATATTGAGTCCTTGATTCAAGATAAGGTGGATGTCATCTTTTACCCAGGCGTGGTTTATGAGCGAATTGAAGATATAAAGGCAGACAATCATTTTAACTGCCCGATTATTCAAAGTTATTCTGATGTGATTAAAAATAATATGGACGCGATTCGAGAAGGAAAAGTCGATTACCGAAATCCTTATCTTAATTTGGCAGATGAAGAATCTGTTATTAAGCAACTTCAAATAGCTTTTTCTGACTATAGTTTTTCTCATGAAGAAATGAAAGAAGCTGTTTTACATGGCTTTAAGGAACTTGATAAGTACAAAGCAGACTTACAAAAACGTGGCGAAAAATTACTTGAGAAGCTCCACCAAAACAATCAAAAAGCAATTGTCCTCTCAGGAAGACCGTACCATGTGGATCCAGAAATCAATCACGGTATTGCCAATATTATTACGCAAGAAGGATTCCATGTCTTAACAGAAGATAGTATTTCTCATCTTGGAGATGTGGAGAATTTACGTGTGGTGAATCAATGGGTTTATCATTCTCGTCTATACGCGGCTGCTAAAGTTGTGGCAAAAATGCCTAATCTTGAGTTAGTTCAACTTAATTCTTTTGGTTGTGGTTTAGATGCAGTGACAACAGACCAAGTAGAAGAAATTATGGCTCAGTATGGCCGTCTATACACGGTTTTAAAAATTGATGAGGGATCAAATTTAGGGGCCGTTCGAATTAGGTTACGATCATTAAAAGCAGCGATTAAAGAAAGAGAAAAAGCTCAAGTCGTTCCGAAAAAGAAATTTGAAGAGCCAAGTAAAGTTGTATTTACTAAAGATATGCGAAAAACACATACCTTACTTCTGCCTATGCTAAGTCCAATTCATCAAAAGGGCTTAGTCGATGTCGCATTACGAGCTAGTGGCTATAATGTTGTGTGTCTTCCAAGTGAAGATAAGGAGGCTATCGATGTAGGGCTTAAGTATGTGAATAATGACGCGTGTTATCCAGCGATTATTTCAATTGGTCAGTTGATTGAAGCGCTGCAATCAGGTCAATATGATGTGGAGAATACGAGCGTTATGCTAACACAAACAGGTGGCGGGTGTCGTGCCACTAATTACATTCCTCTACTAAGGAAAGCTTTAACAGATGCGGGTTTTCCTGATGTGCCAGTTGTCTCAATTTCTCTTGGTAACCAAGGAGTTGAATCAAATCCAGGCTTTAAAATGAGTTTGCCTTTAATGAAACGTGTGGCAGTTGCCTTTTTATATGGGGATCTTTTTGAAAAAGTTGTCTACCGAACCAGACCCTATGAAGTAGAATCAGGAGCTGTTAATCGACTACATGATAAATGGTTAGAA
Organism: Candidatus Vagococcus giribetii; assembly: GCF_017316185.1. GTDB lineage: Bacteria > Bacillota > Bacilli > Lactobacillales > Vagococcaceae > Vagococcus > Vagococcus giribetii. The sequence continues at coordinate 62,706 of NZ_JAFLVX010000014.1, forward strand.
ACAGTTAAGTTAAGTGTTGAGAAAGGTTCTTTCAAGCAATTCAAAAAGAATATGAAACAGATTGTTCGTGAGTTTGATACTATTCCTCTTAATCAAGAGGTTAAACCAAAAGTAGGTGTTGTAGGAGAGATTTTAGTCAAGTATTCACCTACAGCCAATAATGATATTGTAGCTATTCTTGAGAGAGAAGGAGCCGAAGCGGTGGTACCAGGTATTATTGGCTTTATGAATTATTCTCTGTACAATTCTATTTGGAAATATAATCATTTAGGATTTAGCAAAAAATCGAAATGGGTGGCTCAGTTTGCAATTAAGTTAATTGAACAGTGTGAAAAGCCGATGAATGAAGCGTTTAAACAATCTCAACGATTTACACCCATTACCGCCATTGAGGCTTTAGCTGAAGAAGCGAGTCAAATTTTATCGATTGGTAATCACACAGGGGAAGGCTGGTTTTTAACAGGAGAGATGATTGATTTACTCAATCACGATGTGCCTAATATTATTTGTATGCAGCCCTTTGGTTGTTTACCAAATCATGTTGTTGGAAAAGGCGTGATGAAAGAGTTAAGACATCGCTATCCGATGGCCAATATAACGGCAGTTGATTATGATCCTGGAGTCTCCGTTGTGAATCAACTTAACCGAATTCGTTTGATGTTAGCTACGGCTGAAAAGAATTTACAACAAACTGTACAGATTGACTAAAAATGGAAGAATATCAGAAAATAAGTTGTATCCTTTGTCTATACCAGTTATAATGTGATATAGAATTAAGAGAGGAAAGTGGTTGAATATGGTCTCTAAACTACCTGTGTATTTAAGAATTCATGATCAAATTAAAACGGAGATTGAAGAAGGCAAGTGGCATGTAGGTGACCGTCTACCATCTGAAAGAGAATTATCTGAAAAGTTCAATGTTAGTCGAATGACATTAAGACAAGCCATTCAAACTTTGGCTGACGAAGGAATTCTTGAGAGAAAGATTGGTTCAGGAACTTATGTCGCTAGAAAAAAAGTTCAAGAAACCATGATTGGTACAACTAGTTTTTCTGATATTATAAAGGAACAAGGTGGTACACCTTCAAGTAAAACTATTTCTTATTTTGTGACAAAGCCAAGTTCAAGTGAAATGGAAAAATTGCAATTAACTGAAAAAGAAGACATCTTAAAAATGGAACGTATTCGTTACGCAGATGATGTACCAATTTGCTTTGAGGTGGCAAGTATTCCTTATAAATTAGTTTCTGATTTTGAAAAAGAAGAAATTACGACGTCGTTATACCACGTGTTAGGTAAAAAAGGACCTTCACCAATTGGTAAATCAACACAACAGATTTCAGCTGTTGTGTCGTCTGAAAAAATTGCTCATTTCCTTGATATAAAAAGAGGCGAAGCTATTTTAAGATTAAGCCAAATATCTTATTTTGAAGATGGCACACCTTTTGAATATGTAAGAAGCCAATATGTAGGTGAGCGCTTTGAGTTTTATTTAGAAAAATAAAAAAACAAAAGGACTATGACGTAAGAAAACTTATGTCATAGTCCTTTTTAATGAATAGGAATTTCAACGTAATCTGTTTCGCCTAATTCGATGAGACATTGATTGCTAAGGAGATCAATCAGTTGTTGCTCTAGAGAAGAAGTGGCGTCTTCATTAGCCATAATAGTTAAGGTTACTTTATCAGTAAAGTCAGTTTCTTTTAGATGATAATCAGGATTCATTTCTAAAAAGTGAGTGACTTTTCCATGAAGTGGGTAGTCAATAGTTACTATGACTTCTTGTTGCAGCACTCCTTTAACTAAGCCGACGTGTTGAATTGTTTCAGCCACAGCGCTACTGTAGGCTCTAATTAAACCACCTGCACCAAGTTCAGTTCCACCAAAGTAACGGGTAACAACCGCAAGTACGTTGCGAAGTTCTTTTACTTTTAACACTTCTAACATGGGGATTCCTGCCGTACCGCTTGGTTCCCCGTCATCAGTTGAACGTTGGATTTGTTGTGTGTCACCTAAGACATAAGCTACGCAATTATGAGTGGCTTTCCAATGTTCCTTTTTGATGGATTGAATGATTTCTTTTGCTTCATCTTCCGTTTCAATTCGTTTTAAAGTACAGATGAAACGGGATTTTTTTATGACAATTTCAAATTGTCCATCTGATTTTATGGTATAGTATTGAGATAACATAATTAGCCTCCTAGGGTTAGTTGATTTGTGTTAAATAAAGAAGAGGTGTCACAAGTGAAAAGAAAAATATTATTATGGTTAAGCTTACTGTCATTACTATTCCTAGTAAGTTGTAGCAACGAAACAACTAAAAAAGAAAAGAAAGCAACTGATCCAGAAAGTGCTCTTATGTATACTTTTTCAATTGATCAACATGACTACCGTTTTCGTTTACTAGATGGTTGGATTAAATACCCAAATGAGGATGATAGTATTGCTTTTCTTGTTGGGAATAAAGATATTAAGTCTTTCATGACTGCTGGTTTTGAAGAGAATCATTCATCATTAGATGCTTATAAGGATTCTTTCGTGAAAAAGCTAGAAGAAGGACAAGCTATTATTCTAGAAGAACCTAAAAAAGAAACGATTAACAAGTTAGATTGCTATACGTTAAGCTTTACCATGAAAGATGCTAAGGATCGTCCCTTAATTTACAAAACACATTTGATTGAAACAAAAGATTATTTTGTAAATTTAGCTGCTTGGACAAGTCAAGAAAAACCAAGTAAAGAAGTACTAGATGAATTAGAAACAATGTTAGGAACATTTGAGTTACTAAAATAAAAAATAAAAGGTCCGACAGAGAAGGTCATTCTTATGTCGGGCCTTTTTTATAAATGATTCGTTAACCAATCATAGATATCATTCATCACATCATCTTTTTCAACTTCATTTAAAATTTCGTGACGTAAATCATGGTAAAGTCTTAACGTCACATCTGAAAAGAAATGATCGTTTAAATCCACAGCTACTTTTCTTGGGATTTTACCGTAATTACCAACGGGGTCTTTTTCCCCACTAACAATTAAAATAGGTAAGTCTGGTCGAATAGTTTTGAACCAATTTTTTTGAGTTGCCCCATCGATTAGACTGATTAGAGTAAAAAAGCCATTATTTGTAAAGACAAATCCGCATTTTGGATCCTGATCATAAGCTACTACATTATCTTCGTTTTTAGATAACCAAGCATTTGATGAGCCGGGTTGCTTAATTTTTTTATTAAAGCTACTAAAGGATAAATGATGAAAAGCAGAATTTACTACTTTTGGACTAATGGTATTAAGTCCCTTTAGTAGACGCTTAGTCATCTGGACTTCTTCGCGTTTACCACCAGTTCCCATTAAGACAGCACCATCAACCATAGTTGAATGAGATTTCAAATAATTTCTTAAAACAAATGAGCCCATGCTATGCCCTAAAATAAATAAGGGAATGTGTGGGTATCTTTTTTTGATGTAGTTAGTAATTTGGAATGTGTCTTCAACTAAAATTTCTGCACTCTCACCTTTAGCAAAATAACCATATTGAGGGGATTCTATGTCTACAGAGTCTCCGTGTCCTAGGTGATCATGTCCAACAACTAAAATATTATTTTGATTTAAAAATGTCGCAAATTCATCGTATCTTTCGATGTATTCTGCCATACCATGAATGATTTGAAGGATGGCTTTGGGTGCTTTGTTACTTTCAGGTTGCCAAATAACACCATTCAAATCTGTTTTCTCGTCCATTGATTCGATAACAAAATATTTTTTCATCTGTTACATCCTTTCTCTTCAAGTTAGCTATAGTCCATTATAGTCTATTTCTAAAAAACAAAAAAGAGTTCCGCGTATTTTTTATTTGAAGAGGTGATTTATGGGGATAGAAGAGTACCTTAAAGGGAGAAAATTACTAAAAGAAGAAATTCCGCAGATGTATCACGACGCATTAGAGTCTTCAAACATCAAGAAACAAAAAGGAATGATCGTATCAGGTAATCAAGTGATTTGTCAGAGGTGTTTGAGTAAATCAACGACATCACAGTCTTGTATCAGTCAAAAGAAGCATTCCTTCTATTATTGTGATCAATGTATTTTATTGGGCAGGATTGAGAGTCGTAAAACACTGTATTCAATGAAAGAGAAAAAAAGAAAACCTAGAGCAGTTGTTTTTTCCTGGGAAGGAACATTAACCAAGAGCCAGAAACAACTCTCTTGTTGTTTGTTAAAAGCTTATAAAAAGCATCAACACTTTTTAGTCCATGCAGTAACTGGAGCTGGTAAAACAGAGATGCTTTTTCCACTTATTCATTATGCGTTAAAACAGGGAAGTCGAGTCGCTGTGGTGTCTCCAAGAGTTGATGTATGTCTAGAACTTTTCCCTCGTTTTCAAGAAGCTTTTAATCAAGAAGAGATGGTTCTTCTATATGGTAAACAAAATGAGCCTTATTGTTATACAAGCTTTGTCGTGGCGACTACTCATCAATTGTTAAGGTTTGAAGAAGCTTTTGATTTAATTGTGGTTGATGAGGTAGATGCGTTTCCTTACGCCGGTAATCAAATGCTAGAAAACGGGGTAAAGAAAGCCTTGAAAAAAAGGAGTGTTCTTGTTTACTTAACAGCAACACCTAGCCAAAATTTGTTGCAACAAGTTGAGAAAAAAGAACTGATGACGGAATCTCTGTCTAAACGTTACCATCAACATTCGTTGCCAGTTCCTGTGTGTTACTTTGATTTTTTCCTTAAGAAGAAATTGTCAAAAGGCAAACTCCCAAAGGTACTAGAGTCATTATTAAGAGAGCAAAAAAGACAGTGTCTCATTTTTTTGCCAAATATCGAGAGAATGAAAAGGTGTTTTAAGTTAATGTCACAACAGTTTCCAGAGAAAAAAATTGCTTATGTTCATGCAAGTAAAGAAGACCGAGAAGAGTTGATTTTATCTATGAGAAAAGGGGAGATTGATTGGCTTCTTTGCACGACTATCCTTGAAAGAGGTGTGACTTTTCCTAATATAGATGTCATTGTTCTTGAAGCTGAGCATCCGGTATTTAATACAGCCAGTCTAGTTCAAATAGCAGGACGCGTGGGGAGAAAAGCTGATTACCCAACAGGACAAGTGTCTTTTATTCATCAAGGTAAAACACGTCATATGAATCAAGCTATTAAACAAATCAATGAGATGAATCAGAAAGCAGGGTTTAAATGAAGTGTGGTTTTTGTCATAGTCCATTAACAAAAGAAGTTTCTTTGTCTCAGTTATTGAGGTTTAGCCCAGTTGTCTTTAATGAGTATTGTCTAAGTTGTTCTAAAGAATTATCTAGGTTAAATAAAGAAGTTTTTCACTGTCAATATTGTCAAAAAGAGTTAGCAGTTGATTCAAACATTTGTGATGATTGTCATGACTGGGAGAAGCAACTAAAAACATTTTCATTAAAACATGATTACTTATTTTCTTATAATGAAAAAATGAAAGCTTATTTTCAACACTATAAATTTTTAGGAGATATTCATTTAAGTCGTGTTTTTGCTTCAGATATTCAAGAAGGATTAAGGAGTTATCAACAAGCAGGTTTTATAATTGTTCCAATTCCATTATCTAAGAAAAAACTAAGAAAAAGAGGCTTTAATCAAGTTGAGAGGCTTTTAATGAGTAGTGATATTCCATTTACTTCAATGATGTCTAAGAAAGAGACCTTAGTTTCTCAATCTGAAAAATCAAAAGAAGAGCGCTTAGCTTCAAAACAACCTTTTTTTATTTCAAACAAAGCAAAAAGAAAGATAAAGGGACAGAAAATACTATTAATTGATGATGTTTATACGACAGGAAGAACTATACTGCATGCTTATGATTGTCTTTTACCTTACAAACCTAAAGAAATACGGTCATTTTCTCTTTCAAGATAAAATATGAAGCGTTTTTTTACCAAACTGAATTGTCATTTGTCTATTAGTTAGTTATAATAGTAGTAAGAAGAGAGAGGTAAGAGAGTGGTCCTTCTATTCTTTCTCTTTGAGTGATAGACGAAAGGGGTAATTAGTATGTTTAGATATAATGTACGCGGAGAAAACATTGAGGTTACTCAAGCCATTAGAGAATACGTTGAGAAAAAAATTGGGAAATTAGAAAGATATTTTACTAACGTTCCAGAATCAACAGCTCACGTTAATTTAAAGGTTTACTCAGACAAAACAGCTAAAGTAGAAGTAACAATTCCATTACCATACTTAGTGTTGAGAGCTGAGGAAACATCTCCAGATCTATATGCTAGTATTGACTTAGTAGTAGATAAATTAGAGAGACAAATCAGAAAATACAAAACTAAAATTAATCGTAAATCTAGAGAAACAAATCTAGATCAAGCGACAGCTGCTGCGATTTTTAATACAGAAAATGTAGAAGTTCATGAAGAACCTGATTTAGAAATCGTAAGAACTAAACGTCTGTCATTAAAACCTATGGATAGTGAAGAAGCTGTATTACAAATGAACATGTTAGGACATAATTTCTTTATCTTTGAAGATGCAGAAACAAATGGAACAAGCATTGTTTACCGTCGTAAAGATGGCAAATACGGTTTAATCGAAACAAATTAATCAAGAAAAGAGCATGTGGTAAGCCACATGCTCTTTTTTATCGCCCTTTTCTAGCTAAAAGAGTTTTATTTTGTGGCAACTAATGATAAAATATGTGAGATGAACTCATTTATTTTTTTTGAACAATAAATAATGATAATTGATATCAAATGATTATATATAAGGAGTAGATTTCATTCATGGCAAATTTTTTGAAACAATTAATTGAAAATGATAAAAAAGATTTAAAACGTTTGGAAGCTTTAGCTGGAAAAGTTGAAGTATTAAAGGACCAGATGGAGTCGTTAAGTGACGAAGCTTTAAAGGCAAAAACAGAAGAATTTAAAGCGCGTTACCAAAAAGGTGAAACATTAGATGATTTATTACCAGAGTCGTTTGCAGTTGTTCGTGAAGCAGCCAAACGTGTATTAGGACTATTCCCATACAAAGTACAAATTATGGGTGGTATCGTCTTACATGAAGGTAGTATTCCTGAAATGAAAACAGGGGAAGGTAAAACATTAACAGCGACTATGCCTGTTTATTTAAATGCCTTATCTGGAGAAGGTGTACACGTTGTAACGGTTAATGAGTACTTAGCAACACGTGATGCGAGTGAAATGGGTGAGTTATATAACTTCTTAGGTTTAACAGTTGGTTTAAACATCAACTCAAAATCATCAGAAGAAAAACGTTTAGCTTATGCATGTGATATTACTTATTCAACTAATAATGAATTAGGTTTTGACTACTTAAGAGATAACATGGTTGTTTACCGTGAACAAATGGTACAACGTCCATTAAACTTTGCTGTTGTTGATGAGGTTGACTCAATCTTAATCGATGAGGCAAGAACACCGTTGATTATTTCTGGTCAGGCTGAAAAATCAACAGCTATGTATAACCGTACAGATAACTTTATTAAAACATTAGTTAATGAAGAAGATTACAAAATTGATGTGCAATCAAAAACAATCGCTTTAACAGAAGAAGGTATTTCAAAAGCTGAAAAACATTTTGATGTAGCTAACCTTTATGATATTGAAAACACATCGTTAACTCACTATTTAGATCAATCATTAAGAGCTAACTACATCATGTTATTAGATATTGATTATGTGGTTCAAGATGGCAAAGTAATGATCGTTGACCAATTTACAGGTCGTATCATGGACGGACGTCGTTATTCTGATGGTCTTCACCAAGCTATTGAAGCTAAAGAAGGCGTTGAAATCGAAGATGAAACGAAAACAATGGCTAACATTACCTTCCAAAACTACTTCCGTATGTACAAAAAATTGTCAGGTATGACAGGTACTGCGAAAACAGAGGAAGAAGAATTTAGAGAAATTTATAACATGCAAGTTATTCAAATTCCTACAAACCAACCAATTATTCGTGATGACAAAGCAGATTTACTATACCCAACATTAACAAGTAAATTTAAGGCTGTTGTTGCGGATATTAAAGAACGTCATGAAAAAGGACAACCTGTCTTAGTTGGTACTGTAGCCGTTGAAACATCAGAATTAATTTCTGAGATGTTAACAAAAGCAAAAGTACCTCATGAAGTGTTAAACGCAAAAAATCACTTTAAAGAAGCTGAAATTATCATGAACGCTGGTCAAAAAGGCGCAGTTACTATTGCAACAAACATGGCTGGTCGTGGTACGGATATTCGTTTAGGTTTAGGCGTTATTGAAGCAGGTGGATTAGCTGTTATTGGTACAGAACGTCACGAATCAAGACGTATTGATAATCAGTTACGTGGACGATCAGGACGTCAAGGAGACCCTGGAGTTACACAATTCTACTTATCATTAGAAGATGAATTAATGAAACGTTTTGGTTCAGAGCGTATTAAAGTATTCTTGGATCGTATGAACCTTGAAGAAGAAGATGCGGTTATCCAAAGTAAAATGTTTACTAAGCAAGTTGAATCAGCACAAAAACGTGTTGAAGGTAACAACTACGATACACGTAAAAATGTGTTACAATATGACGATGTGATGCGTGAACAACGTGAAGTTATCTATCGTCAACGTAACCAAGTTATTACATCTGATTCAGATTTAGAAGCTGTTTTATTAGGTATGGTGGAAAGAACGATTAACCGTTATGTAGAAAGCCATACACAAGGTGAAAAAGCTGATTGGAATTTACAAGGCTTAGTTGATTTCGTTGGAGCAACGATTACTCATGAAGACGCTATTTCTTTAGCTGATTTTGAAGGTAAGACACCAGAAGAAATGAAGAGCTTTATTCTTGGAAAAGCAAAAGAACTTTACCAAGAAAAAGTAGAAATTCTTGATAGCCCTGAACAATTATTAGAATTCCAAAAAGTGGTTATTTTAAGAGTTGTTGATACAAAATGGACAGATCATATTGATGCAATGGATCAATTAAGAGAATCAATTGGTTTACGTGCATATGGTCAAAATAACCCATTAGTAGATTATCAAACAGAAGGTTACCAAATGTTTAACGACATGGTTGGTGCGATTGAATATGAAGTAACTCGTTTATTCATGAAAGCTGAAATCCGTCAAAATGTTCAACGTGAACAAGTGGCTCAAGGAGAAGCAGTTCAACCAACTGAAGAACAAGGTGTTGTTTCTTCTGATAGTAAGAAAATGCCTATCAGAGTCGAAGAAAAAGTTGGCCGTAATGACTTATGTCCATGTGGTAGCGGTAAAAAATATAAAAACTGTCACGGTAAGCCAGTTTAAAGCGAGTGCGACTTAGAAATTCTGAGTCGCTTTGCTTATTTCTAGGAGGTCTTTTTATGGAATTATATGAAATTAAAACAAATTTAGAACAACTAGCTGAAAAGATAACTAATTTTAGGGGGTCTCTTTGACTTAGATGAGTTAGAAGAGCAAATAGCAGAAGCTGAGTCAATGATGGAGGATCCTGATTTTTGGAACGATTCTCAAAAAGCTCAAAGCACAATTGATCGATCTAATCAGTTAAAAGCACAATATGATACCTTTAATGATTTAGCAACAGGATTAGAAGATCTAGTTTTAATGGTAGAGATGCTTGATGAAGAACCTGATGAGGATATGTTTAAAGAGCTAGTTGATAACTATAAAAGTTATCAGTCTAAAGTAGATGAGTTTGAGTTGTCACAGCTACTCAGTGATGAATATGATCATAACAATGCTATTTTGGAATTTCATCCAGGTGCAGGAGGCACGGAATCTCAGGATTGGGGCAGCATGCTTTTAAGAATGTATACAAGATGGGCTGATTCAAAAGGCTTTCAAGTGGAGACAATTGATTATCAAGCTGGAGATGAAGCTGGCATTAAAAGTGTGACGCTATTGATTAAGGGATTTAATGCCTTTGGTTATCTAAAATCAGAACGAGGGGTTCATCGTCTAGTTAGAATTTCACCTTTTGATTCAAATTCAAGAAGACATACTTCTTTTTGTTCCATTGATGTGATGCCAGAACTATCAGATGATGTGTCCATTGATATTAAATCAGACGATTTGAAAGTTGATACCTACCGAGCAAGTGGAGCTGGAGGTCAGCATGTCAATAAAACTGATTCAGCCGTTCGAATCACTCATATTCCAAGTGGTGTGGTTGTTGCTTCTCAAGCACAACGTTCACAACTTAAAAATAGAGAACAAGCCATGAGTATGTTGAAAGCAAAACTCTATCAAATTGAGATGGAGAAAAAAGAGCAAGAAGCTGCTAGTATTCGCGGGGAGCAAATGGAAATTGGTTGGGGATCTCAAATCAGATCTTATGTTTTCCATCCATACTCTATGGTAAAAGATCACCGAACAAATTACGAAGTTGGAAATACTCAGTCTGTTATGGACGGAGATATAGATGGGTTTATTGATGCCTACTTAAGATGGAAAATGTCAAACGTATAACAACTCTAGCCAATAGTCATGTTTTGAAATAGAATTGTAATGTAATGAAATTAACATCAAGACAATCTCATGTTATACTGTTTTTGAGATGTGAGGTTATTTAGTTAATATAAAAATAAGTGGGGAGAATACTCATGATTGAAATGAAGAAAGTTACCAAAAAGTATTCTAATGGAACAACTGCCGTTAGAAATTTATCTGTCAATATAAATCAAGGAGAATTTGTTTACGTTGTAGGCCCTAGTGGTGCTGGTAAATCAACGTTTATCAAGTTAATGTATCGTGAAGAAAAAGCGACTAAGGGAAGTTTAAATGTATGTGGTTATGATTTATTAACCATCAAAAATCGTAACGTCCCTTATTTACGTCGTGAAATTGGTATTGTGTTCCAGGATTATAAACTGCTATCTCAAAAAACAGTTTATGAAAATGTAGCTTATGCTATGCAAGTTATTGGAAAAAAACCAAGAGAAGTTAAAAAACGCGTTCTAGAAGTATTAGACTTAGTAGGACTAAAACACAAAGTTAGAGTGTTTCCAGATGAATTGTCAGGTGGGGAGCAACAACGTGTTGCAATTGCTAGAGCAATTGTTAATACACCTAAAGTACTCATCGCTGACGAACCAACAGGAAACTTAGACCCTGAAAACTCATGGGAAATCATGGATTTACTTGAACGAATCAATAATCAAGGTACAACCATTGTTATGGCCACTCATAATAGTATGATAGTAAACGAAATCCGTCATCGTGTCTTGGCAATTGAAAATGGTCGAATTACACGAGATCAAGATGAGGGGGATTACGGATACGATGATTAGAAATTTTTTCAGACATATAGGTAGTGCATTAAAAAACTTAAAACGAAATGGTTGGATGACGCTGGCATCTGTCAGTGCTGTAACAGTAACCTTGACATTAGTAGGTATTTTCCTAGGTGTCATTTTAAACGTTGCTAAAATAGCAGAAGATATTAACAACAGTGTAGATGTATCGGTCTTTGTTGATATCGGTACTAATGAAAAAGATACGAAAGCATTAGGAGAAGAATTAAATAAAATTCCTAATGTTGAAAAAGTAATCTTTTCAAGTAAACAAAATGAGTATAAAAAATTAACAGATAAGTTAGGAGATACTTGGAAGTTATTTGATGGAGATGATAATCCATTATATGATGTGTATATTTTGACTGCTAAAGACTCTGATTCAATTAAAGGCATTCAAAAAGCAGCATCAGGCTTAAAAAATGTTCATAAGGCAGACTACGGTGGCCAAAACTCAGATAAGATTTTAGCGATTTCTAAAAACGTAAGATTATGGGGTTCTATCGGAGCGGTCTTCTTGATTGCGGTAGCGATTTTCTTAATCTCTAATACAATCCGAATCACAATTATTTCAAGAAAACGCGAAATTCAAATTATGAGACTAGTAGGAGCGAGAAATGGCTTCATTCGTTGGCCATTCTTCCTAGAAGGTGCCTTCATTGGTGTACTAGGATCAATTGTTCCTGTTCTTCTGATTTCATTTGGCTATTCTCAAGTTTATTACTTCTTTACGAAGAGTATGATTGCTTCAGCATCTTATGAACTTGTTTCACCAACCTCATTAGTCCTTCAATTAAATGGGTTATTACTCGTTATTGGAGTTGTAATTGGATCTTTCGGTTCAGTTCTTTCGATGAGAAGATTCTTGAAGATTTAACGAATGTCTATATATAGTAGAAAAAGGTTAACATTTAGGTTAACCTTTTTTTATTTTGTCTGTTGAGATAAACCAAGAAAATAGTACAATTAAAGTAAGAGGGATTTATATGAGAAAGTGTGGTGAGGGAGATATCAATCAAGAGAATGAAACGTATCATTTGATTAAACATAAGGCAAGTATGTATCTCGTTTTAGTAGGTTTATTTTTTATATTTGATTTTTTGTTAAGTCAGAATAAGCATGCCAGTTTTTTTGAAGAGATAGAGTTTTCAAAGCATCGTCTTATTTACATTTTGATTTTTTTGTTTCTGGCAGCTACTAATTTAATCTATCACTATTTTAGACTTAAAAATCGTAAGGAAAAGATACCCAGTCAAGACTCAGAAGAGTATTATCTTCTATTAGTAAAGGAATATAATCGTTATGAAAGATATGTCCAATTAGCTGAGAAAAAATTGGATATGTTGAAAGAAATTTCGCCTATTATTGTGACTTTTGTGTTTTTACAAGGATTAATAGAAAAAATAATCAGTGTGTCCATTCAAATGGAGTTTAGTGAAATATTTGGTTTTGTTATCGTTTTGTTCTATGTTTTTATGTATATGGAAGCTTGGCATACGTATAAATTAGATAGTCATTATCTATATAAATACAAAGACATGATGTTTGAGTACGAGGAAAAGAAAAAAGATGACACATAAATGTCATCTTTTTTCTTATAAGGGATGATATTTGTCACTAACTCAATGGGGAATATTATTAGTGAGTAGAAACCGTTTATTGTTTATTCGTGCATAGGCACTATTAGCACGCAAGTTGGGGAGCCTGCGTATCAAAAAAATAAAAATAAACTAAGTTTCCACTCAATTATAACACAAGTGTATTATAATGAAAAAGGTATGTTAAAAAAACTCTTATTAATTTCTTAAAAAAATGATTATTGTAAAAAGAATGTAAAAAGACTTGCAATTTTCCCCTCTAAATTATATGTTTAGTTTGGACGAAAAAGTAAATGAGATTATTTTGTAAAATATTGGTAAATTCTAGGAGGTTAACTCGTGAAAAAAGTGTACAAAGCAACGGGACTATTAGCTTTATCTTTAGTATTAGTTAGTTGTGGGAAAGTTGATAATGGTGAATCAATTAATGCAGTAGGATCATCAGCTATGCAACCCTTAGTCGAAGCTGCTGGAGAGCAGTATAGTAGCACAAATGTAGGTAAATTTATTAATGTTCAAGGTGGCGGTAGTGGGACTGGTTTAAGCCAAGTTCAATCTGGCGCAGTGGATATTGGTAATTCAGATTTATTTGCTGAAGAAAAAGAGGGTATTAAAAGTGATGAGCTAGTTGATCATCAAATCGCTGTTGTAGGCTTAACACCAATTGTAAATAAAGAAGTTGGCGTAACAGATATTTCAAAAGAGGATTTAAAGAAAATTTTTACAGGTGAGATTACTAATTGGAAAGAAGTTGGCGGACGTAATCAAAAAATCGTATTAATTAACCGTGCAGCTGGAAGTGGTAGTCGTCATACATTTGAACAATGGGTATTAGATGGGGAGAAACCTAAAAATGCGCAAGAACAAGATTCAACTGGTATGGTTAGACAAATTGTTAGTACAACACCAGGAGCTATTAGTTATGTCTCATTTTCATATGTAACAGATGAAGTGGCTACACTATCAATTGATGGTATTAGTCCAACAGAAGAAAATGTCATGAGAAACAAATGGCCAGTATGGTCTTATGAGCATATGTATACAAAAGGAGAGCCAAAAGGGTTAACCAAAGATTTCCTTGATTACATGTTATCAGAGGACGTACAAAAAGAAATCGTTCCACAATTAGGCTACATTCCAGTTTCACGTATGACTGTGGATAGAGATGTAGAAGGAAATGTAACGCCCAAATAAGGGAAGGGCATAGGAGGAAAAACCTTGGAAGATATTCAGAGTAAGTTGCTAAAAAAATCATCGAAGAAAAAAACAGAGCAATTTGGGAAAAGTATTAGTTTTTTAGCAATAGCTTTAATCGTTGCTGTCGTAGTTGCTATTTTTTATTTTGTTGCTAGTAAAGGACTAGCTACCTTTTTTGTAGATGGTGTTAGTTTAAAAGATTTCTTATTTGGAACAGAATGGAACCCAAGTTCAGTTGATGAAAGTGGACAACCATTAGTAGGAGCCTTACCAATGATTTTAGGTTCTTTTATCGTAACGTTTTTATCTGCTTTAATTGCGACACCTTTTGCAATCGGTGCGGCAGTTTTTATGACAGAAATATCACCTAAATTAGGAACTAAAGTTCTTCAACCAGTTATTGAATTACTTGTAGGTATTCCGTCAGTTGTTTATGGATTTATTGGTCTTTCAGTCATTGTACCTGCTGTAAGAAGTGTTTTTGGTGGTTCTGGATTTGGTATTCTAGCAGGGACATTTGTCTTATTTGTTATGATTTTACCAACAGTGACATCAATGACAGTTGACGCTCTAAAGGCTGTACCAAGACATTACCGTGAAGCGTCTCTAGCTCTTGGAGCAACTAGATGGCAAACAATTTACAAAGTGGTTCTTCGCTCAGCTATCCCAGGAATCTTAACAGCTGTTGTTTTTGGTATGGCAAGAGCCTTTGGTGAAGCCCTAGCGATTCAAATGGTTATTGGTAATGCGTCTCTAATGCCGCATAACTTAATCACACCAGCTTCAACGTTAACAAGTGTGTTAACTATGGGAATTGGTAATACAATTATGGGAACTTTACAAAACAATGTCTTATGGTCATTAGCATTATTACTATTATTAATGTCATTATTCTTCAATATTGTGACACGTTTAATTGGTAGAAAAGGAGCAATGAAATAATGAATGCAAAAAGAGCAGACAAAATAGCCACAGGCGTTCTTTATGGAATTGCTGTGATCATCATTACTATTTTAGCAAGTCTTTTACTTTATATTTTAGGTAGAGGAGTTCCTCATATTAGTTGGGATTTCTTGACGCAACCATCTAAGAGTTTCCAAGCTGGTGGTGGTATTGGTATCCAACTATTCAACTCATTTTATCTACTATTTATTACAATGTTAATTAGTATCCCAATCTCTATTGGAGCAGGTATCTACTTAGCAGAGTACGCCAAAGATAATATGTTAACTAACATTATTAGAACATCAATTGAAGTATTAAGTTCACTTCCTTCTGTTGTTGTTGGTTTGTTTGGGTTTTTAGTGTTTGTTATTCAAGCAGGATTAGGTTTCTCTATTATTTCAGGAGCCCTAGCATTAACATTCTTTAACTTACCACTATTAACAAGAAACGTAGAAGAATCATTAAAAGCTGTTCATTTTACTCAACGTGAAGCAGGGTTAGCTCTAGGTTTATCACGATGGGAAACAGTTATACGGGTAGTTATTCCAGAAGCTTTACCTGGTATTTTAACAGGAATCATTCTTGGAGCAGGTCGTATTTTTGGTGAGGCAGCTGCTTTAATCTATACAGCCGGACAAAGTGCCCCAGCCTTAGATTTCACTAACTGGAACCCAATGAGTATTACAAGCCCATTAAATATTTTTAGACAAGCAGAAACGTTAGCTGTTCATATTTGGAAAATTAATAGTGAAGGTAACATGCCTGATGGCGCTCAAGTATCAGCAGGAGCTTCAGCTGTATTAATTATTGCTGTGTTAATATTCAACTTCTTAGCACGTTTTATCGGTAAGAGATTGCATAAGAAAATTACATCAGCATAGAAGTAGATAAGGGGATTAATCATGAAAAAATATAATCTGGATGAAACACATATTATTCAGTTAAATGAAAACGAGAATAAAATTGCACTGACAACAGATGATCTTCATGTTTGGTATGGTCAAAATGAAGCGATTAAAGGTGTCAGTCTTCAATTTGAAGAAAATAAAATTACGTCATTAATTGGTCCTTCAGGTTGTGGTAAATCAACTTATTTACGTTCTTTAAATAGAATGAATGATGAAATTGATGGCACTAAAATTGAAGGTAAAATCTTTTACGAAAATACAGATATCAATTCTAAAGCAGTTGATGTATACGAAATGAGAAAACACATTGGTATGGTTTTCCAACGTCCGAATCCATTTAGTAAGTCAATTTATGACAATATTACATTTGCATTACGCCGTCATGGCATGAAAGACAAGAAAGAATTAGATGAAATTGTTGAAACAAGCCTTAAACAAGCAGCGCTTTGGGAGCAAGTAAAAGATAACTTAAACAAAAGTGCTTTAGCTTTATCAGGGGGACAACAACAACGCTTATGCATTGCTCGAGCGATTGCAATGAAACCAGATATTTTACTTTTAGATGAGCCTGCTAGTGCGCTAGACCCAATCTCAACAAGTAAAGTAGAGGAAACGTTAATTAACTTAAAAGAAAACTATACGATCATTATTGTGACTCACAACATGCAACAAGCATCCCGTATTAGTGATTACACGGCATTTTTCTATATGGGACAAGTAATGGAGTATGACAAAACAAGAAAAATCTTCACACGACCTAAAATTCAGGCAACTGATGATTATGTGTCTGGACATTTTGGATAAGGAGGAAATACATGTCTATTATAGAATCAAAAGATTTGCATCTTTATTATGGCAAAAATGAAGCGTTAAAAGGAATTACAATGGATTTTGATAAAGGCGGTATTACAGCTCTTATCGGTCCTTCAGGTTGTGGTAAATCAACATTTTTAAGAACACTAAATCGTATGAATGATTTAATTCCTTCTGTGACTATTACGGGAAATGTTAGTTACAATGGAAAAGATATCTATAGCCCTAAAATGGATACAGTGTCACTCAGAAAACAAATCGGTATGGTGTTTCAACAACCTAATCCATTCCCATTTTCTATCTACGAAAATGTTATTTACGGATTAAGATTAGAAGGAAAACATTCAAAAGCTGAGCTAGATCAAGTGGTTGAAGAAAGTCTAAAAGCTGCCGCAGTTTGGGATGATGTGAAAGATAAGCTAAATAAAAGTGCTCTTTCTTTATCTGGTGGACAACAACAACGTGTCTGTATTGCAAGAGTTCTTGCCGTGAAACCAGAAGTTATTTTATTAGATGAGCCAACTAGTGCACTAGATCCTGTATCTAGTGGTAAAATAGAGAATATGTTAGTTGAATTAAAAAACAAATACACAATGATTATGGTAACTCATAATATGCAACAAGCCTCAAGAATTTCGGATAAAACAGCCTTCTTCTTGAGTGGTGATTTAATCGAGTATGACAAAACAAAAAACATCTTCATTAATCCTAAGGAAAAACAAACAGAAGATTATATTACAGGGAAATTTGGTTAAAAGAAGGAGAGATAACGTATGTTAAGAAGCCAATTCGAAGAAGATTTAACAAAAATTCATGATAAATTTGAAAAAATGGGTGAAGATGTTAACGAAGCCATTAGAAAGTCAATTCGTGCTTTTATTGACCATGATAAAAGCTTAGCAAAAGAAGTGATTGCAGATGATGAGCGAATTAATGCTAAAGAGCAAGACTTAGAGAAAAAATGTTTTGAGATGATTGCTCTGCAACAACCCGTTACATTAGATCTCAGAAAAATTGTAACTATTATGAAAGCTAGTTCAGATTTAGAGAGAATGGGAGACCATGCTGTATCTATTGCTAAATCAACTATTCGTGTTAAAGGGAATAAACGTGTATTAGAAATTGAAAATGAAATTTCTGAAATGGCAACACACGTTATGGCAATGGTGAGTGAAGTTCTGATTGCTTATGTTAATACAGACAGTCAACACGCAATTGAAATTGCTTTAAGTGATAAATTAACTAATAAATACTTTAAATCAATCTACTCTCATTCAATTAAAGCGATGCAAGAAAACCCAGAAACAGTTATTGTGGGAGCAGATTATTTACAAGTGGCTGGTTACTTAGAAAGAATCGGTGATTACGTAACAAACATCTGTGAGTGGATTGTGTATCTAACAACAGGGAAAATTGAAGAACTTGATTTGAAAAACTTCGAAGAAAACTAGGTCATATACCTAGTTTTTTTGTTATAATTTGTAATCAAGTTGTAATCTTTTTACCTATGTTTGTATGATATAGTTTATAAGTAATCAAATTAAGCCGAGGTAATGTTAATGAAAATAAAAAAATCAATCGTATTGACTGTAGCAACACTCTCAATAATGGGATTAACATGCCCTGGAGTTGTTCAAGCAGAAAGTATCGATAGTAAAATTGCAAACGAAGAACAAAAGATTAATGACTTAAGTGCTAAGAAAGCAGCATCTGATAGTTCTCTAGCAGACTTAGAAGCAAAAATTAATAGTCTGACTTCTGAAACAGATTCTCTTTTAAAAGAAAAAGCAACCCTTGAAAAAGAAGTTAATCAATTAACAGAAGAAATTAAAGAATTAGAAATCAAAATTGAAAAAAGAAATCAAAAGATTGAAGAGCAAGCAAGATCAACTCAAATCAATCAAGACAAACAAGACTTAGTTAATGTATTGTTAGATTCTGAATCAATTTCTGATGCAATTGGTAGAACTGTAGCCTATTCTAAATTAGTCTCAGCCAACAATGATATCATGGAAGCACAAAAAGAAGATCAAGACAATTTAAATACAAAAAAAGCTAGTGTTGAAGAGAAAGTTCAAGAAGTAACTGAAAAAGCTGCTGTTTTAAAAGAAAAACAAGCTGAGTTAGAAACTTCAAAAATTGCTCAAGTTAAATTAGCTAATGACATTTTGAAAAACTTAGATGACGCTAAAAATAAAAAATCTGAATTTGTTGCTCAAAAAGCAGAAGCAGAACGAATTGCAGCTGAACAAGCTAAAAAAGCTAAAGAAATAGCTGAACAACAAAAAGCAGCTCAACAAGCAGCAGCAGATGCTCAAAAAGCATTTGAAAAAGAGCAAGAAAAAGCAAATGACCAATTAGAAGCAAATGGACCAAGTTCAATCACAAAACCAACTGGAGATAAAGGTGCTAGTGATAACAGTGAATCAAGTTATGCAAGTGGCTTCCAAAGACCATTATCATCATTCACTATTACAAGTACATTTGGACCTCGTCAAGACCCTACAGGTTTTGCTGGAGACTTCCATGATGGTTTAGATATGGCAGCACCAGCTGGAACGCCTATTATGGCATCTAGAGCTGGAACGGTTGTTGAATCAAGTTATCATTATAGTGCAGGTAACCACGTTATTATCCAACATGATAATGGTTATTACACTTATTACATGCATATGAGTCAACCAGGAATCGCAGCAGGTTCAACTGTCTCTGCAGGAGATGTTGTTGGATTAGTTGGAACAACTGGTAGTTCAACTGGTAACCATTTACACTTTGGTATCTCAACTGGACTTTGGAGTGGTTTCATGAACCCAGCTCCATTTATTGGATTATAAGATATAAGACTAGCCTACCTTTAGGTTAGTCTTTTTTTATCCCATCTTAGTAGGTTCTTGAGATATATGCATAAATCCAACTCAAGACCTATGACAAAAAAATTGTTTACAGGCATAATGTGTATATAAGATTTATAAAACCTATAAGGAGGCTTTACACATGCAAGAAAGAGATAGAATTTTGGAGTTAGTCAAAAAAGGAATATTATCGACTGAGGAAGCTTTGGTTTTATTGGAGAATATAGCAACTGAAAAAGATGAAAAATTGGTAAATAAAGAAGCAGCAGAAGTGAAGAAAAATGTGGTGTCTGAACAAGGAGAAACAATTGAGAGTGATAAACAGGAACACTCTTCAGTTGATGAGATGCTAGAAAAAGAGGATTTACTTGGTACTGAGGATTTCTTTGAAAAACTTCAAGAGAATGAACGTCAAGACCAAGAACGCTTAGAAAAAATATTAGCTGAAATTACAGAAGGTATTAATGAAGTATCAGCTAATTTAGATGAAATTGATGTTGAAATTCAAGGGTTGGATAAAGACATCAATGAAAAAAATGAAGCCATCACAGTCTTAGATACAATGGAAGATTTGGACGGCTTAACAGAAGGTAAATTGTTAGAACGAGAAGAATTAGAAAAAGAAGTAAGTTACTTAAAAGAAACAAAAGAACAATTACTCTCTGAAAAAGAAGAATTAAAAGAGCAATTGAAAGAATTCAAGAAAGAACAAAAAGAAACCGTTAAAGAAGATTGGAAAGCAAAATTTGATCTTCCAGATGATTGGAAAGAACAAGCCAATGAAACATTCAATCAAGTAGGCGAAAAAGTGGGTGAAGCTGGTACTCAGTTTGGCTCATTCATCAAGAAAACGATTGAAGCAGTTACGAATTCAGTTAACGATAATGTTGATTGGAAAGACATTAACATTAAAGTACCAGGTGTTGCTAGTCAATCGTTATCTCATGAGTTTTTATACCCAGATAACAAAGCAACTCTAATTGATGTAAAAGTGGCAAATGGTAAAGTTGCCTTTAAAACATGGGACCAAGAAGATGTTAAAGTTGAAGCAGATATTAAGTTCTACGGAAAAATGAACGCTGATAGTTTGTTTGAAGCGTTTTTAGAAAGAGCTGACATTGATGTAGATGATGAAAAAATTTCTTTCCAAATTCCAAACAAACGCATGAAAGTTGATTTGGTCTTCTACTTACCTAACAGACATTATGATCATGTATCAGTTAAAATGTTAAATGGAGATATCAAGTTAAGTGAGTTGGTTTTAGGAGATGTCTTCTTAAAAACAACTAATGGTGAGATGAAAGTAGAGAGAGTTTCAGCTAGTATGTTAGAAGTTGAAGGCGTAAATGGAGAAGTTGACGTGAAAGATAGCTCTATTATCGATTTTCTAGGAGAAACAGTTAACGGAAATGTTCGCTTGAAATCTGATATTAAAAGCACAAAAGTATCTCTAATCAATGGAGAAATCAGAGTGACAGTCCCTAAAGATAGTTCACCTAAAAAAGTTGACGCATCTGCTGTCAATGGAACAATTAAGTTAGCTTTACCTGATACTGTCGGTATCGAAGGAACATGTAAAACAAATTTTGGTAGTATTAAAAATCGTTTTTCTAATATTGAAATGATTCGTGAAAAGCGCGATAAAACAAATCAATGTGAAGAGTTTAGAAGAGATGGTTCTGAAGAGTTAGTTTATGTTAACCTTGGAACAACAACAGGAAGCATTCTTTTAAAAGACACTGATAATTAAAGAATAAATTGGAGTGAAATAACATGAGTAAAAAATTAACTAAATCCTCATCAAATGTAGTTATTTCTGGTTCATTAGCCGGAGTAGCTGAATATATTGGCATCGATCCTACGATTGTTCGAGTAATCTATGTGATTCTCTCTTTAGTAACAACAGGATTTCCAGGTTTCTTATTATACATCGCTTTAATGGTATTACTTCCATCAGGAACTAACCAAAGACGTTCAAACTTTAATACTTATGATGAACCTTTTGAACAATATCATCCTTATGAGGATAATAAATTCAATCGCAAAAAAGCGGCTAAACCAAGAAAAGAAGCGGAAAAAGTGAAGGTTGAAGAAGATGATTGGAGCGATTTCTAGTGTCTTATCTACAGAGGTTAGTAGTTAATACATTAGCGTTTATTTCACTCTCTGTTTTATTTCCAACGAAGTTTTATGTCAGTAGCTTTGTCATTGCGATTGTTGCAAGTTTTGTCTTATCTATCCTAAACATGATTGTTAAGCCAATCTTGCATTTGTTTTCATTACCGATTACGCTGATTACCTTTGGCTTGTTCAGTTTTGTCATCAACGCAGCTATTTTGAAGATGACATCAAGCTTAGTTGGAGAAACAAACTTTGCTTTTTCTAGCTTTGGTTCAGCATTATTGATTGCTGTTATCATGTCGTTTATTAATACCATTGTGACAGATCATAATGAAAGTAAATACCGTTAAATGAGAAATAAGAATAAGAAAAAAGGACAACGATAATAAGTTGTCCTTTTTCTTTATTTAAGTGTGATTCCCTAGAATATCTAGGCATTAAATGATAAACTATAACAGTCGATATAGATTTTAAACGTTAAGGAAGTGACAGAAATGGTGCAAATTAAAGATATTGTGAATCAACTACAATTAGATGTTTACTCTGGCGAAGATTACTTAGATAGAAGTGTTTGTTCAAGTGAGATTTCAAGACCAGGATTAGAATTAACAGGTTATTTTAATTATTATCCAGCAGATCGTATCCAGTTATTTGGAAAAAAAGAAATTACATTTACTGAAAAAATGACGTCAATTGAAAAAGATATTATTTTTAGAAAGCTATGTTCTGAAGAAATCCCTTGTTTTGTTGTCGCTCGTGGTTTGAAGGTCCCAGAAGAGTTAGTGGAAATTACAAAAGAAAAACATATTCCAATTATTTCTTCAACGATTTCAACATCATTACTTTCTGGTATTATCTCGAACTTTTTAGAAAGCCAGTTAGCTGAACGTGTTTCAATCCATGGCGTGTTAGTAGAGGTCTATGGTTTAGGTGTATTGATTCAAGGAAGCAGTGGAATTGGTAAAAGTGAAACAGGTCTTGAATTAATTAAAAAAGGACATCGCTTAATTGCAGATGACCGTGTGGATATTTATCGCCAAGATGAACGTACAGTTATTGGAGAGGCTCCAAAGATTTTAGAACATTTAATGGAGATTCGTGGTGTGGGAATTATTGATATCATGAATTTATTTGGAGCGAGTTCTGTTAGAAATAAATCTCAAATTTCTCTAGTCGTTAATTTGCAAGACTGGACAAATGATAATAAATACGATCGTTTAGGCAGTAGTACTGAAACGATTTCCCTAGGTAATGTCCCAGTTCCACGTATTACAATTCCAGTATCAACTGGTCGAAACGTGGCAACTATTATTGAAGTAGCGGCGATGAATTTCAGAGCTAAAACAATGGGATATGATGCGACGAAAAAATTCGAAGCAAATCTGAGTAAACTAATTGAAGAAAACTCAAGTGAGAAGGGAAATTAATAAATGAAGTTATTATACATAGATCCAACAGCATTTACGTTGTTTGGGTTAGATATACAATGGTACGCTATTATTATCGTATCAGGTATTGTGTTAGTGTCTTGGTTAGCCTCAAAGGAAGCTGTTAAAGTAGGACTTAGAGAAGACGATGTGGTGGATTTGATGCTTTGGGCACTACCTATTTCAATTCTTGGAGCAAGACTTTATTATGTGTTGTTTGAGTTGGACTATTATTTAGCTCATCCAAGTGAAATTCTAGCAATTCGAAATGGTGGCTTAGCCATATACGGAGGCTTAATTGCCGGAGGGTTAGTGGTCTTTTTCTTTACGAGACATCGTTTTATTTCTACATGGAAATTTTTAGATGTGGCAGCACCCAGTGTGATTTTAGCCCAAGGAATTGGTCGTTGGGGAAATTTCATGAATCATGAAGCCTTTGGTGGTGTTGTTAGTCGTAACTTTTTAGAAGGATTACACTTACCACAATTTATTATTGATAATATGTATATTGATGGCCAATATCGCCAACCGACATTCTTATATGAGAGTGTTTGGAATGTCCTTGGATTTGTTGTGCTAGTTGCTTTAAGAAGGAAACCTAACTTCCTTAAAGAAGGAGAATTAGCATTGATGTATGTTTTATGGTACTCATTTGGTCGCTTCTTCATTGAAGGAATGCGTACAGATAGTTTGATGCTTGGTAATGTGATTCGTGTGTCTCAATTATTATCGGCTGTTTTATTTGTAGGGGCTTTGGCCTTACTTATTTTCAGAAGAAAAAAATATGATTTACCATTTTATGATAGAACTAAAGGAGATAAGAAAGCCATTTAAGGGCTTTCTTATTTTTTTGCTTTTTTAAAGCATTACTAGTATGATAAACTGAGAAGTGATAAAAAGATGTTAAAGGAGCTTTTAAAACATGAAGCAAAAAGTAGCTGTGCTAGGAGCAGGTTCTTGGGGAACGGCTTTAGCGATGGTCTTAGTAGAAAACGGTCATGATGTCACAATTTGGGGACACCATGCTGAACAAATGAGTGAAATCAATGAAAACCATACAAACAGTAAGTATTTACCAGATATTCAGTTGCCAATTGAATTAAAGGCTAATTATAATATGGAAGAGTGTGTCGCTGATGCCGATGCCGTCTTGTTTGTTGTTCCAACAAAAGCAATGAGAAGCGTGGCAAAACAATTCGTTGAGGTATGTCACAACCAACCAGTTATTATTCATGCAAGTAAAGGATTAGAACAAGTTTCTTATAAACGTATTTCTGAAGTGTTATTAGAGGAAATTCCAGCAGAACATCGTAAAGATGTAGTTGTTCTATCAGGCCCAAGTCATGCAGAAGAAGTTGCAGTTAAAGACGTGACAACGATCACTGCAGCAGCTGCTGATTTAGCTTGTGCTGAATATGTGCAACAGTTATTCTCAAATGAATACTTCCGTGTGTACACTAATCAAGATGTGATTGGTGTTGAATTAGGTGCAGCATTGAAAAATATTATTGCCCTAGGCTCTGGTGCGTTACATGGGTTAGGATACGGAGATAATGCTCGTGCAGCTATTATGACACGTGGTCTAGCTGAAATTAGCCGTTTAGGAGTAGCGATGGGAGCAGATCCACTAACTTTTATTGGTTTAAGTGGTGTTGGTGACTTAGCAGTAACATGTACAAGTGTTCACTCTAGAAACTGGCGTGCAGGCGATTTACTTGGTAAAGGACATTCATTAGAGAATGTTTTAGACAACATGGGAATGATTGTTGAAGGTGTTTCAACGACTAAAGCAGCTTATGAATTATCAAGAGAATTAGGCATTGATATGCCAATTACTGAAACAATTTATAAAGTGTTATACGATAACGAAAATGTTGATAACGTCATTAAACAAATTATGTTAAGAGAGTTTAAGTCAGAACAAGAATTTTAAAGTAACTAATAGGAGCTGTGGCATAGGCGTAACAACTTATGTTTCAGTTCCTTATTTATGACTAAAAAAGTAATGATTTTAATGGATAAGAAGTAGGTGTAAGAAGTGGAAATTACTAAAGGGATTTTACATATTATTGATAGAGAAGCAGGTTCGTTAATCTGTTCTCAAAAAGAATTGGATTTAAAAGAATACGCAGTGAAAGAATACTTAAATTCTGTTATTAAACGATTAGAAAAAGCAGAGTACAAAACAGGTATTCTTAGTCAAGACTCTGACTTCTACAAAGTGTTAGTAAATGAGGAACTTGATTTTGTTGAGACGTCAAGTGAGATTGCTCAAATGATGTTTGACAGCCTAGCGATTAGTGAAGATGCACCAAGTGGTGATGTGCTAGTTGTGGAGATAACAGAACTAAATGGAGTAAAAAAACTCGGTATGATTAAATTTAATTACAAACCAAGTTTTACCCATCACGTGACCTATGTGGAAGAAAAAATGCAAAATAATATTATTTTAAATAAAACAATCTTTCCATCAAGAACTCAACGAATTGAAGAATGTTGTTTAATTCATTTAGAAACCTATGAATTAGAAATCGTTGAAAAAAAATATAGTTTTGAAGGTCAAAAGCGTTTATTCTTTTCAGAACGTTTCTTACAAGTAGAGCCTAAGCCCACTGTAACTGAGAATTTAAAAATTATTAAAAAGGCTGTAAAAGAAGTAGCCAACCGCTACAACGAAGAAGAATATGTAAGTATGAGTCAAACTCAGCAAGCAATTTTTGAAAGTATTGAAGAAGAGGGAATTATTAGCAAAGAAAAAATAGCTGATGCGGTGTTTGTTAACAACGAATCAGCTAAGCAAGAATATTTTGAGATTATTGAGCAGACTAAATTCTCAGAAGAAATCCCAAGTAATGTTCCTAAATATGAAAAGAAATACAGTAAACAAAAATTTAAACTAACTAACGGTATTGAGTTAAGTATCCCAACGGATATTTTTAAAGACAAAGAACTGATTGAATTTATTAATAATCCTGATGGTACTATTTCCGTTATGATCAAAAATGTAGAAGAAGTAGTTAGTAAATTTTAGCCATGAAACTCTTTATGGAAAAAATCACTAGTTTTTAGCATCGTATCAATGGTTAAGATATGAGGTTCGCCTTCTCCTATGTCAAAACTCATCCCCTTACCGTAGGCTGTGTCTTTATGAGCCAAATAAAACTCATGAGTCACGTTGAATGGAAGTTTAGCGTCTTCTGTTCCATGCCAAAAATAAAGAGGTCGACCATCAAGGGTTTCAGGCATTAGGCTTAAATCAAAAAATTTGTTCCAAGAGACTAATTCTCTTAGGAGTTGGCCACTATAACTATTTTCTTGATCCACATAAGAGGCAACCTTATGAACGAAGTCTTGAAAGTTAGGTGTACCCATTAAGATAGCAGCTGCTTTTATTTCTGGAAAATGAGTGAGTAGACCAGCAGTGGTCATGCCTCCCATAGAAAAGCCAGCCACTCCAAGTTTGTCTTCTTCAATGAGTTGTCTTTTTTGATAAAATGACTTGATTAAAGGGAACTCACTAAAATTATGTTGAATCGTTGACCAAAACCTAAAAGAGGGGATACCTGTTGGGGATTCGACTTTTCTTTCTCCGTGGTACATACCATCTGGTAAAATAACGCGCATATTTTGTTGAGCAATTTTTTTAGCTGCTGTGAGTGCCAATTCCTTATTCGTTTGCCAACCATGATAGTAGACAATGAGTGGTAGAGCTTCATTAATTTTATCTTTAGGTACCACTTCAAGAATAGGAACATGAGCAATGGTTCTTTTTCTAATTGTTGTTGTCACAAGAGTCACATCCTTTGTCTTTAGTTTACGTAAGATGCTAGCAGAAGTAAACGAAACTGTTTCAGAGGAAAAATAAGATAAATTACAAGTTGAGGATGGAATTTTTAATAAATTTCCCTTATAATGGAGAATGAGTCTTTAATCAGAGAGGGGAATAGAAATGGTTTATCAAGCCTTATATCGAGAATGGCGATCTCAGACGTTTGATGAGATGGTTGGGCAACAAATGATCACACAAACTTTAAAAAATGCCATCATTCAAGATAAAGTTTCCCATGCCTATCTCTTCACAGGACCAAGAGGAACAGGGAAAACCAGTGCAGCCAAAGTATTTGCTAAAGCAATTAACTGCCAGCATTCAGTCGACGGTGAGCCGTGTAATGAATGCCCTGATTGTATTGGTATTACAGAGGGTCGTGTCAATGATGTGATTGAAATCGATGCGGCTAGTAATAATGGAGTAGAGGAAATTCGTGATATTCGTGACAAAGTAAAGTATGCACCTACTCAAGTCACCTATAAAGTTTATATCATAGATGAAGTTCATATGCTTTCAACGGGGGCCTTTAATGCCTTATTAAAAACATTAGAAGAACCACCAAAGCATGTTGTCTTTATTTTAGCCACAACAGAGCCTCACAAAATCCCTGCTACGATTATTTCTAGAACACAACGTTTTGATTTTAAACGAATTGGTTTAGAAGATATTGTGGATCACTTACAACGAATACTAGATAAAAAAGAGATTGCCTATGATGCGGCAGCTGTTAAAATTATCGCTAGAAGTGCTGAAGGTGGTATGAGGGATGCTTTAAGTATCTTAGATCAAGCTTTATCTTTTAGTGAAGATGAATTAACAGTGAATGATGCGCTAGAAGTAACGGGGAGTTTGACAAATGATATTATGGATCGTTATTTAGGTCATTGTTTGCATAACGAACCAGAAGAAGCATTAGAGGTATTGAACCAGTTATTAAAAGAAGGTAAAGAGAGTAATCGTATTGTTGAGAATTTATTACTTTATTGCCGAGATTTATTAGTGTATAAACAAGCTCCAGCTGTTTTAGAGAAACAAGTTGGTTTGTTAACCGATGGCTTTAAACAACTTAGCTCAGAGTTGAGTGTTGAAAGGTTGTATGAGTTAATCAATCAGTTTAACGACACACAAAAAGAAATAAGATTTAGTCACCAACCAACAGTCTTTTTAGAAGTAATGACTGTTAAACAAGCTACTTTACATCGACCTCAAGTTTCTACTGAGGTACTGTCATCTAATGCAGAAAGTCATGCAGATGTTGAGTTATTAATGGACAAGATCAATCAGTTAGAAAAAGAAGTTAGTTACTTAAAAGAGCATGGTGTGACAACTGCTCAAGAAGGACAAAAGCAAGCAGCGCCAAGCAAAAAAGCAAAAGCAAGTACTTATCGTATTCCTACTGAGCAAGTCTACCAAGTTTTAGAAAAAGCGAAGAAGGATCAATTGTTGGCAGTTAAAGGAGCTTGGGAGGAATTACTTCAATTTTTAACAGTGACTCAAAGAGCCATGATTAAAGCAAGCGAACCAGTAGCTGCTAGTGATGATAATTTGATTATCGCGTTTGAATATGAAATATTATGTCAAAAAGCTAGTCAAGATGAAGAATTAACCTTAGCCATTAAACATGGTTTTGAGCGTTTATTAAGATATTCACCTAATTTGATTAGTGTGCCAAAAGAGCAATGGTCTGAGTTAAGACAGTCCTTTATCGCTCAAATGAATTCTGGTGAATCAGGTCAGGACGCACCTGTTGCAGCAAGTGATCCAGTTGTTGACGAAGCAAAAGAATTATTTGGTTCTTTTGCTACGATTATTGAAGATTAATGAGGAGAGATTATTATGATGCGTGGAATGGGAAATATGCAAGGTATGATGAAACAAATGCAAAAAATGCAAAAAGAAATGACTGAAACAAAAGCTCAATTAGATAGTATGGAATTTATCGGTGAAGCTGGAAATGGTTTAGTTAAAATTACTATGACAGGTGAGCGTAAAGTGATTAACGTAAGCATTACTCCTGATGTTTTAGATCCAGAAGATGCTGACATGACTCAAGATTTAGTTTTAGCAGCAACAAATGATGTATTAGCTAAGATTGAAGTTGAAACAGAAAAAATGATGGGTAAATATACTAAGAATATTCCTGGATTCTAACAGTCAAATAAACAAGCAAAACAGGAAGGGGACTTCCTGTTTTTTTAAGAGAAAGAAGGCATTAACATGCATTATCCGACACCAATTGCAAAACTAATTGAAAGTTACATGAAATTACCAGGAATAGGGGCTAAAACTGCTACTAGATTAGCCTTTTATACGATTAACATGAGGGAAGAAGATGTCACAGAATTTGCAAAATCATTAATTAGTGTCAAAAGAGACCTTCATTACTGTCATATTTGTGGCAACATTACAGATGAAGAAACATGTGACATTTGTCGAAATCCAAACCGAGACAAATCAACGATTTTAGTAGTTGAAGAAACCAAAGATGTTATGAGTATGGAGAAGATGAGAGAATACAAAGGTTTGTACCATGTGTTAAATGGGGTTTTATCTCCAATGGATGGGACTGGTCCTGATGATTTGAACATTGCATCATTAATTAAGCGTCTTCACGGAGAAGAAGTGACCGAAGTAATCATTGCAACAAATGCCACAACAGATGGTGAGGCAACTGCAATGTATTTATCTCGTCTCATTAAACCAGCCGGTATTAAAGTGACACGACTAGCTCATGGTTTAGCAGTAGGTAGTGACATTGAATACGCAGATGAAATTACCTTATTAAAAGCAGTTGAAGGTAGAACAGAGTTATAAGAACCAAAGGAGTGAGTCATGTGACAGGTATTTTTATTACCATTGAAGGTCCAGATGGGGCAGGAAAGACAACAGTTATTAAAGAATTAAATAAACGCTTAGAAAAAGAAGTAAAAGTAGGAATTGTATTAACTCGTGAACCAGGAGGCATCCCAATTGCTGAAAAAATCAGACAGATTATTTTAGATCCAGAAAACACAGAGATGGACGAAAGAACAGAAGCTCTTTTATATGCAGCAGCAAGAAGACAACATTTAGTTGAAAGAGTGCTACCAGCTCTTGCTAAAGGAGAACTAGTTATTTGTGATCGTTTTGTAGATAGCTCTGTTGCCTATCAAGGATCAGCTAGAGGAATTGGTGAGGCAGAAATTTTAGAGTTGAATCAATTTGCCATTGAAGGGCATTTACCAGATTTAACTCTTTATTTAGATGTTCCTTCTGAAGTGGGGCTTGCAAGAATTAATCAAGGTAGAAGAGCAACTGAATTAGATCGTTTGGACAAAGAAGATTTAACCTTTCATCAAAAGGTTAGAACGGGGTATTTAGCTTTACTAGATAAATACCCTGAACGAATTCATTTAATAGATGCAAAAGAAGATATAGAAAAAGTCGTCAAAAATTGTTATGATTTAATTAAGGAAACGTATCCTTCAATTTTTTAAGAAAAGGAGAGATTGGCATATCATGAAACTTTTATTAGCGATCGTACAAGATAAAGACAGCAACCGTTTATCAAGTGAGTTAATCAAATCTAATATTCGCGCAACTAAATTGTCAAGTACTGGTGGATTTTTAAGAGCAGGCAATACAACTTTTATTGTAGGGATTGAAGATGAGCGAGTCGATGAAGTTCTTCAAGTGATTAAGGAAACGTGCCAATCAAGAGAACAATTTGTCACATCTCCTGTTACTTTTGATTTATCAATGGATCCACACAGCTCTTACCCAATTGAAATTCAAGTAGGTGGCGCAACTGTGTTTGTGATGCCAGTAGAAGGGTTCCATCAATTCTAATGACAAAACAATTAAGAGAACGTGTAAAAGAAGACCAACCTCAGTTAGTCAGTCAATTTGAAAAAGTAATCCGTCATAACAAACTAACTCATGCCTATTTGATTGAAAATCAAGATGACTTAATTACGTATGAATTCTCCCTTTGGTTAGCAGAGTCGATTTTTTGCTTAACAAAAGAAGAAGGCTTACCTTGTGGAATATGTGTCAATTGTCGACGGATTGAAAGTGCAGATTTTCCTGATGTGAATGTCATTGAACCAGATGGACAAACGATAAAAGTTGATCAGGTAAGAGAAATTAAGCAGACCTTTATCCGAAGTGGTTTGGAATCAAGGAAAAAAGTCTTGATTATTCGTCAAGCTGAAAAAATGACAACAAGTGCTGCTAACAGTTTATTAAAATTTATTGAAGAGCCTGATGGTATGATGTATGTGTTCTTTTTAACGACTAATCTCAATAAAATATTGCCAACCATCCAATCAAGATGCCAACAAGTCTATTTAAAACCTGTACCAAAAGAAGGAATTGAAAGAGCTTTAGAATTAGAAACAGATTTTTCTAATAGTCAGATTAAAATCATTGCTGAATTGGCAGATTCTAAAGAAAAGGCAGTTGAATTATCAAGGGATGAGTGGTTTAATGGTTCTAAAGAAACCATAACAAAATGGTTTCACTATTTAACAAATCATAATGCATTGGGTTTTGTGTTTGTTCAACAATATTTAGTTAAAATAGCTAAAGAAAAAGAACAACAATTTTTAGTGTTAGATTTGCTTTTAGTGTTGTATCGCTTTCGTCTTAATGAAGAGATAGCATCACAGGGAATGAATCAAAAACAACTAACAAAATCCATTGAACTAATTATTAACGCTAGACAGAAGATGGAAGCAAACGTGTCATTTCAAAATGTTTGCGAACAACTTGCTTGGCAGTTATTGCATTAATATAGGAGGGCAAAACGATGGTAGAAGTAGTCGGTGTTCGCTTTAAGCCAGCTGGTAAAATATATTATTATACAAGCTCAAAAAATCATTTAGCATATACATTTAATCAACAAGTATTAGTGGAATCTCAGAAAGCTAAAGAAATGGCTTTCGTTGCTGTCCTTCAAAAAGAGATGGCAAAAGAAGATTTACCAGAAGATATGAAACCTATTCTTCAAGTTGCTACAGATAAGGATTTAAGAAAGTACGAACAAAATCAACGTGATGCCAGAAACGCCTATACAATTGCTAAGGAGAAAATAAGTCAGCATAACCTTGAAATGAAACTTGTTGATGCTGAGTACACATTTGATCGTAGTAAAATTATTTTTAGTTTTACAGCAGATGGGCGCATTGATTTTAGAGAGCTCGTTAAAGACTTAGCTAGTATTTTCAAAACACGAATTGAGTTAAGACAAATTGGTGTTAGAGATGAAGCTAAACTCTTAGGCGGTATTGGTCCTTGTGGTAGACCTTTGTGTTGTAGCACTTTTTTAGGTGACTTTGCTGCCGTTTCAATCAAGATGGCAAAAGAGCAAGGATTATCACTGAACCCTACTAAAATTTCAGGTGTCTGTGGTCGCTTAATGTGTTGCTTAAATTATGAAAATGAAGAATATGAACGAATCAGAAAAACTATGCCAGATTTTGGTAAAACAGTACCAACACCTGATGGACCAGGTCGTGTTATTGGTATTAATGTGTTATCTGAAGTTGTAAAAATAAAACTACAAACTCGTGAAACCCCCGTTGAATACGATTTAGACGAGTTATTAGAAGCAAAAGAGCTGACAAAAAAGGAAGATTAGCATGGAAAAAACCAATCTGTATGATGAATTAATCGATGTTGAAAAGAGTTTACAAACCATGTTAACCCAAATTGGTGAAATGAAAGATGTGGTTGATAGTGTTCTAGAGAAGAATTTGAATTTAGAACTTGAAAATCAGCATTTGAGAGATCGCTTAGAAAAATTAGAGCGAGAAGATTTACCAGAAGATAGTAAACAAGAATTATCTAAGTCCCGTTTGAATTTAGAAAAATTATACGAACAAGGATTTCATGTGTGTAAAGACTTTTATGGTTCAAGAAGAGAGAACCATGAAGAATGTGTTTTTTGTTCTCACATGATTTACGGAAAATAAAAACTGGTTAGGCTTTTAGCTAACCAGTTTTTTTAAAGGAGAAAATGATGAAACAGCAGAAAAGCTTTAAAGACATGGAGCAAGGAAAGCTTTATTTAGTCCCGACACCAATAGGGAATCTTGAAGACATGACATTTCGTTCAGTGAAAATGTTAGACGAAGCAGACTTGATTGCCAGTGAAGATACAAGAAACACTCAAAAATTATTGAATCACTTTGACATTGCGACAAAACAGATTAGTTTGCATGAACATAACGTCAAAGAAAGAGTTCCAGAACTTATTGCTCTTTTAAAAGAAGGGAAAAAAATAGCTCAAGTGAGTGATGCTGGCATGCCTTCTATTAGTGATCCGGGACATGAACTTGTTTTACAAGCAATCGAAGAAGACATTGATGTTATCTCATTACCAGGAGCCTCAGCAGGAATCACAGCTTTAATAGCTTCAGGAGTATCACCTCAACCCTTTACCTTTTATGGTTTTTTACCTCGTAAAAGTAACGAACAAAAAAAAGCTTTGGAAGGGTTAAAAAACAATCATTCAACATTAATCTTCTATGAATCACCTCATAGAATTGTTAAAACACTGATTAATATGAAAGAAGTGTTTGGAGGAAATCAAAAAGCGGTTCTTTGTCGTGAGTTGACAAAATTATTTGAAGAATACTCTCGTGGTACGATTGAAAGTTTAATCGAGGGATTAGAAGGAAAAACAATTAAAGGTGAATGTTGCCTTATTATTGAGGCGAGTGTTTCCGAACAACCAGATGATTCTGTATTGGGATTAACACTTGTTGAGCATGTGACTTATTTGATTGAAGAAATGGATTTTTCAAGTAAAGATGCCATAAAAGAAGTTGCAAAAATAAGAGGATTAAAAAAACAAGAGGTATACAAGGAATTTCACAGAGAATAAAGATGAATGTAAAAAGGCTTCAACTAAAAAAAAGTTGCATATTAACAAGGTTATGATATAATTTTCTTGTATAAGTACTATTAGAATAGGGATATTTAGTTTGTTTTTTTGTAAAAGCTTCTGTTTTTTTATTCTAAAGAAGGCTTGAATGTTGCATGATGTATAATATAAGTTTTATTGTGAGGTGGGATTTCTATTGTTTAATAATTGGTTAAAGCGTCGAGATGGTGGCGAGAACGAGAATACGGAAGAAAAATTGTTACCAGATGAAGAGTTGAATTTATCTAGCCAAGCCTATGATGATAATGAAGACGATTATTATTACTATTACTATTATGAATCTGATGGTGATAAAGGCCCAAGTATTCCTGATTTATCGACACAACAAAGTGACACAAAATCAGATTATTTTGATTCAAAAGATAACACGTATGTGAGTCCTTTTGAATCAACGGGTAAAGTAGCAGAGGAAGAAACAGCTGATTTTAATTATGAAAAAGACTACGTTGAAGTTGCTGAAAAAGTGCAATCAAAGGATTCTGATGATAAGGCGTCTCTTGAAGCGGAGCTAGCTAATTTAAAAGCTGAGTTCAGTACCGTTTTATTGGAGAACGAAGCATTGAAAGAGCAAACGAGTCGCTTGTCTTTTGTCGAAGAAGATAATGAAAAATTAGCTAAGCAAGTTGAAGAGTATGGCAATGTGTTAGAAGAGAACAACGACCTAAGAACACAATTATTAGAAATAGAAGCTAAATCTGAACTAAGCCATGAAGAAGCAGCACATCTAAAAGAATTAGATGAA
Source organism: Candidatus Vagococcus giribetii (assembly GCF_017316185.1). Lineage (GTDB taxonomy): Bacteria > Bacillota > Bacilli > Lactobacillales > Vagococcaceae > Vagococcus > Vagococcus giribetii. Next base: position 97,346 of record NZ_JAFLVX010000014.1, read on the forward strand.
CAACTATCAATTCTTAATGAAGAAAATGCGACTGAGAAAGCTAAAAATGAGCTGTTAGAACAACAAATTGCAGAACTAACAAGCCAACAAACAGATTTAGAAACAACTAAGACACAATTACAAGAAGAACTGGATAAATCACACAGTTTGATTGAAACACTTCAATCAGAAAATGCTGTTTTTGTTGCTAAAATTGATGACATGCAAGCTGCTTTGAAAGTATCTGATGAGTCTAAATCTGAAGAAAAACTAATGATTGAAGAAAACATCCGAATGATTAAAGAGCTTGAAGAAGAATTGAATCAATCGAAACAATTAGAAACTGAATTAACAAAACGCTACGAAAACGAGATTGAAACTAATAAAACAATCATCATGAATAAAGAACAGGAGTTAACTGAAATGAACGAAAGAATTAGCCAAACGGAAGCACTAGAAAAAGAACTAGCTGAGTTAAGAGAAAATCAAAAAGCTATTTATGACTTACAACAAGAGTTATCAAATATGCGTCAACAACAAGTTGAGGTAACAACAAGCTTAACTGAATTAGCTTCTGAAAAAAGTAGAGCAACTCGCTTAGAAAAAGAAGTAGCAGAATTAAAAGGGAGCCAAACACCAGAAGTAAGTTCTTTACAAGCTGAATTAGCTCAAGTTAAAGAAGAATTACGTTTAGCTAATCTTAAAGCAGAACAAAATGGTTCAATGAATCAATCAGACATTGCTCACGTAATGTTAGAAGCACAAGCAAAAGCACGTCAAATTGTTGATGTAGCTAACTACGAAGCAAAACGCCGCGTAGCTGATTCTGAAATGGAATTAAGTGCAGTGAGCCAAGAAGCTAGAAACTACTATAGAAAATTAGAAAAAATTAAAGCAGAATCAGAAGTTGTTTTCTCAGAATTGTTAAGAAAACTTGAATCAATTGGAGACATCGATAGACTATAATCTTTGAAAGAGAGGGAAACGTGATGACAACAAATCATAAAAAGAACACACATCGTAAAATCGGGCTGTTTGTTGGTGTAACTACAACGGTATTTTCGATTTGTGCCCCAATCCTTCAAACTGTAGCTATTGCAGAAGAAGTTAATCACTCTTCAACAACTAGAGTTCCTATGTTACCTGATGCGACTTCAGTCATTAACTATGACAGTGAGTTTTCAAGTAATTTAGACTCTTCAGCAACAGAAGAGACAAGTCAGAGTTCAACAGAAGTACCTGAAGAATCAACTTCATCAAGTAGTGAAGAGACTGTTCCAAGTAGTGATACTGGGAGCAGCTCTTCAAGTTCTTCTAATACGAGTCAATCGTCAAGTAGTTCGTCAACTAAACCATCGACATCAACTGGAAATAGCCAAGATATTTCTAGTAGTTCATCTAATCATAATGGACAAGGTAGCTCGTCTTCTATGAGTAGTTCAAAAGATGATACGAAGCCATCAAAGGATACAAACAGTGACTTGATTGGTAAGAATATTAAAAAGGATAATACACCGATTAAATATTCAAGAAATCAATCAACAGCCGAATTCATTGAAGAAATTGGTGAAGATGCACGAGCAATTGGTCAAAAGAATGACTTATACGCATCAGTTATGATTGCCCAAGCTATTTTGGAAAGTGGTTCAGGTAACAGTGGTTTAGCGAAAGGCCCTAATTATAATTTATTTGGTATTAAAGGTTCCTATCAAGGAGAGTCTGTCCAGATGCCGACTCTAGAAGATAATGGCTCAGGTGGTATGTATACTATTTCAGCTAAGTTCAGAAAATACCCGAGTTATAAAGAGTCTTTAGAAGACTATGCAACGTTAATGACAGGTGGAACTCAAGGTAGATCTACTTTTTATCAAGGCGCTTGGAAAAGTAATACAAATACCTACAAAGACGCGACTAAGTTTTTAACAGGTCGATACGCAACAGATACAAGATACAATGAAAAATTAAATGGTCTGATTGAAACATATGATTTAACTCAATACGATCATAAAAAAGCCAATGAACCTAAGATGAAAAAATCAAAGGAAACAGAAGCTTTTATCAATGATATTTCTAAAGATGTTCAAAGTGTCGCAAAAGAGAATGATTTATACGCATCTGTATTAATTGCAGAAGCTATTATTCAAAGTTCATCAGGGAACAACGTATTAGCAGACAATCATAATATCTTTTCAGTTGAAGGCAAGTACAAGGACAAGAGTGTTGAAGTTGATACGATTCGTCAAAATGAAAAAGGCCCAACACTAGAAAAAGTCGCTTATAAAGATTATCCTGATACTAAAACGGCAATTTCAGATTATCCAGATGTCTTGAAAAAGGATAAATCTGTTTATGAAGAAATGACAATGAGCAAAAAGGATACTTATAAGAAAGTAACTGCTTATATGACAGCTCAAAAAAATCAAGATCGATCATATCATAAAAAGTTAAACGGGTTAATCGCAACTTATGATTTAACAAAATTTGATGAAACACCAAAGAAAGCTGAGCCTCAACATGAAAAAGAGGAAGCAAAGAAAAAAACTCAAAACCTTGATATCATTAACAAATTAGGGCAAACAATGACTGATAAGTTATATGAAGGTTTTGAAAAACCAATTAAATATCAAGTGACTAAAAAGTAAAGAATGATTTCTTTACTTTTTTGTTTGGAACAAGATTTGACATTTTTGAAGAAATGGCTTATAACTAAAGAGCTTATATATGATTATGATATGGATAATCGTTTCTACTCAACACCATAAAGGTTGAACTATAAGCAAGATAAGGTGTCATGACCTTTTTTTGCTTTCAACAAAAATGGAATACTTATTTGGAGGCAAATCATGAGAGAATTATTGGACAAGATTTTACAAGAAGGTACAGTATTAGAAGAAGATGTATTAAAAGTTGATAGTTTTTTAACACACCAAGTTGATCCAGAATTAATGAGTTTAATTGGGAAAGAGTTTGCATCTCGTTATCAAGATAAAGGAATTACAAAAGTAGTGACTATTGAATCATCAGGAATTGCACCTGCTGTATTTATCGGTCTAGAGTTGGGGATTCCAGTTATTTTTGCAAGAAAGCAAAAAAGTTTAACGATGAATGCTGAGCTGTTAACAGCAGAAGTGTACTCATTTACAAAACAAGTAACTAATAATATTTCTATTTCAACTAAGTTTTTAACCGAAAAAGACAATGTGCTAGTGGTTGATGACTTTTTAGCCAATGGTCAAGCAGCATTGGGACTTGTTGAATTATGTCGCCAAGCAGGAGCTAGTGTTGAAGCTATTAATATTGTGATAGAAAAATCTTTCCAAAGTGGCCGTGCGTTATTAGAAGAAAAAGGTTACCGAGTTGATTCCTTAGCACGAGTTAAGTCTTTAAAAAACAATCAAGTATCTTTTATTGAAGATTAATATAAAAAAATTGGAACAGTTAACATATTGTTAACTGTTTTTTGCTTTTAATGACACTCTCACTCTTTTAGACTTTACAGTTTCATCACAATTTTGTTACTATTAGAGATGATTGTTTGATTTAATTGGAGAAAGTAGTGAGGGAAGTTGTCGGAAATAATTTTACCAGGAAGTACAATTGGTATTATTGGTGGAAGGCATATTAGCAAAATGCTAACAATGTCTGCTAAAAAATATGGCTTTACAGTGGGAGTGTTAGACCCAATGATGGATTGCCCAGCTTCCCAAGTAGCTGATTGGCATATTCAAGGGGATTATAATGATGAGAGATCACTATTGGAGCTGGCTAAAAAAAGTGATGTATTAATGTATGAAGTCCGAAACATTGATATTAATGCTATCAAGTTCTTACAAGAAATTGTCCCTGTGCCTCAAGGAACATTTGGTCTGGCTATTACACAGGATCGATTGATTGAGAGAGAGTTTTTGGATAATCATTCAATTAATATTTTGCCGTACGAAACAGCTGTGTTAATTTCAGATATTAAAGCTGCTGCTCAGATTGTTGGCTATCCTTGTGTAGTTAAGTCAACTAGACGTTATGGTGAGGAAGAAAGCATCGTCATTATTGATTCGGAAAAGGATGTGGATTTGGCAGTTCCATTGATTCAACAAGGAGCTTGTCTTGTTGAAGCCTATATTCCTTTAAAGAAAGAATTATTTTTATCGATTGGAATTAATCAAAATGGAGAATACACACTCTTTCCAATTGTTGAAAGTACGCACACCAAACAAGGTGAGTTGAAGAAGATTAAGGCATCAATTGACATCCAAGATTTAGATGATTCGACGATTAATCAAATTGAGCTAATTGCTCGAGTGATAGCGTCAGAATTACATGTGAGTGGTATTGTTGGTGTGGAGTTTCTAATTAATGAGTCAGGAAATCTATTTGTGAATGAGATTTCTTCTATTGCTCATGAAGCAGCTTCCTATAGCTTGGATGCCTGTGATTTTTCTGAGTATGATATTCACATTCGTGGTGTCTGTAATTGGCCATTGCCAAAGGTAACCCAATTCATTCCAGCAGTAACATTTAATGTAACAGAAAAAAATGAAGATGTGGCTTTGTTTTTATTAAGTAAGAAGAAACAGTGGCATTATCATTTTTATCAATACCCGAAGGCAGAACAAACCTTAATAAAAGGGCATGTAACAGTTTTATCACGCAACATTGAGGAGACGATTCAAGAGATTAAACATGCTGGTTTATTGGAAGACTAGTATTTGGAGTAGGGACGGAAAAAGTAAGTGAAAAAAAGCAGAATGCAACAAATGGCATATGATTATATAAAGAGCAACATCAGTGAAGGCAGATGGCCAAATGAAGTTCATTTAGTTGAACAAGATATATCAAGAGAGTTATCGATTAGTCGAACTCCTATCAGAGAAGCAATTAATTGTTTAATTATAGAAGGCTATCTAGAAAAGGAACCAAATCGTGGAGTGGTTGTTAAAAAGCAAACTATTTCTGCAAAGGAATTTATCGAAAGAACACAATTGTTAGAATTGTTATTATCTAATTACTTGTTTCAACTTCAAGTCAAGCGTCATCAGATTAATCTTGATGAAATGCTATTTTTACTAGACGAAATGAAACAAGAGTCAGATTATGTAGGAAAAACAAAGACCCTAGAAACAATCCTTATGGTCTTTTTAGATGCTATGGACAATCAGTTGGTGAAACAATTAGTAATGACCAACTTTGAGCAATTATTATTTGTTAAATTTCCAAATGTTCCACTGTTATTTTTATATGATGAAGTAGGAAAATGTTTGACGTCTATCTGTAAACATATAGACACCGAATCTTATGATTTATGTCGAAAGGATATTCGTGTCTTTTTTAATCGTCTTAATTTGGAGTTAATAGATCAACAAATATAAAAATAGAAGGATTGATAAAACATGAAACAAATAAACTTTGGTAGTACACAAGTAAAAGTACCTCAAGTAGCTTTAGGTTGTATGAGAATGAGCGGTTTATCATTAAAAGAAGCAGCAGAAGCAGTTAATACAAGTTTAGAAGAAGGGATTAACTTCTTTGACCATGCGGATATTTATGGTGGTGGAGAATCTGAAATTTTATTCTCTCAAGCTGTCAAAGAATTAGGCGTTTCAAGAGAAGATATGATGATTCAATCTAAGTGTGGGATTAGAGATGGTTTTTATGATTTCTCTAAAGAACACATTATTACAAGTGTTGAGGGCATTTTAACTAGGTTAGGGACAGATTACCTTGATGTCTTAGCTCTTCACCGTCCAGATACCTTAATGGAGCCTGAGGAGATCGCTGAGGCGTTTGATTACTTACAAAGTAAAGGTATGGTTCGTTACTTTGGTGTTAGTAACCAAGGACCAATGCAAATGGAGTTAATCCAAAAAAGTCTTAATCAACCATTAATGGTTAACCAACTACAATTTGGTTTAAAACATGCAGGAATGGTAGCTCATGGTATGAACCAAAATATGGAAAACGCAACAGGTGTTTACCGTGATGGAGGGGTATTGGAATACAGTCGCTTAAAAGACATTACTATTCAAGCTTGGTCACCTTATCAATATGGCTATTTTGATGGTGTTTTCCTAGGTCATAAAGATTTTAAAGAGTTAAATGCTGTGATTAACGAAATGGCAGATAAATATGGCGTGACAGATACAGGAATTGCGACGGCTTGGATTAATCGCCATCCGGCAAATATCCAAACTATTGTAGGAACAATGAACCCACAACGTATTAAAGACATTTCTGCAGCAAGTGAGATTACTTTATCTAGGGAAGATTGGTACACACTTTACAAAGCAAGTGGTTATGAGTTGTTATAAAACAAAAAAAGAGGGAAATTATGGAAATAAAAATTGAAAGAGTTGTTAAAAAGTATGGTGTAATGGAAGTATTAAATATTGATCAAATGACATTTGAAAGTGGTAAAGCTTACGGGATTATCGGTCCTAATGGCGCGGGAAAAACAACCCTATTTAAATGTATGACCAATATTATTAGTGATTATGAAGGGCAAATTACAATTGGAGATATTCCTGTAACTGAAGATAATAGTGTCTTAAGTCATGTAGGGATTGTTCTTGATGGTATTTCCGTTTATAAAGATCGTACTGGGTGGTTTAATATTGAGTATTTTTCAGGTTTACGAGGTAATTTTAATCCTGAACGAGCAGAGCAGTTGGCAAGAGAGTTAGAGATTTCTGAATACTTGCATGGAAAAGTTCAAACCTACTCATATGGAATGGTAAAAAAATTAATTTTATTGATTGCTCTTCTTCATGAGCCTAAAATTCTGATATTAGATGAGCCATTTAGAGGTTTAGATGCAGAGACTGTTACTTGGTTTAAGTTTTACTTGAAACAAATGACATCAAAAGGAATGACCTTAATTATCTCAAGTCATGTTCGCAATGATATTGAGTCACTATGTCAGGAAGTATTTGTCATCAAAAAGGGACAAATCGTGAAACATATTGATTTAGGAGCAGTAACAGATAAAATGATTCGTGATATTGAAACGACTAATCAAGAAGCCTTAATTCTTATCTTAGAAGATTTAAACTATTACTATCAACTAAGAGAAAATGGAATCATCCGTTTGAATATTAAAGATGAGCGTTGGTCTGACGTGAAAAGCAGACTAAACTCTCAAGAAATAGACATAACGGAATTAAAAAAAGTCCATATATTAGACGGCAACTTGAATTAGAGGAGGAGTATCATGAGTGGAAAATTAATTTTTAAAATGGAATTGTTTAAATACATGCGAGATAAAAAATATTTAATGACAACTGGTATCTTAGCAGTTATAAATATTTTTACCACAGTTTACTTGGTTCATTTGATTGATCAAGCAAACCAAATCTCAGAAACTGAAGGTAATTTTATAGGATTATTCATCATATTCTTTACCTTAACGATATTTGCTAACTTTGCTTTTATGTTTCTGTACCCGTTTCATCTGATGTCACTAGACTATAAAAATGATGTTATGGCAATGTTAGTTGCTTCTGGCGTTAACAGAACTAGGTTATTTTTCTCAAAAATTGGAGCAAGTCTTTTATGGAGTCTAGCAGTTACATTTGTTTTAGTCTTTATCCCTGGTTTTATCGTTTTATTAAAGATGTCTCAAACAACAGGTATGATTCAAATGATTAGCGATATTCTAAGAATCATGAATATTAATAGCGTAAGTATTTTTGGTGTTTGTTTTACTTTTCTAAATTCATACTTGAATACATTGATTTTGATTCTAGCAGCAACTATCTTGATGAGAGGGAAAAACTTAACTATTTTAGTTTATTTTGCCTTTAATATTGCCCAATCCATGATTTTAGGATTACTGGCATTTATCCCTGCTAGTTTAAATTTTAGTGACACAGGTTTATCTATCTTTAGTAATTTAGGAATGTTATTAGTTTCAGTTGGAATGGTTTTATTCTCTTTAAGAGTGATGAAAAAACAAAATTTATAAGAAAAGCTTCGTTAACTATTAAGAAAAGCAAGATAATGATGAATTATCTTGCTTTTTTTGTTGATATAGGGTAGATTATCATAGGACGCAAAAATTACACGCTTAATCGTTTGGGAATGTTCGTGTTTTGCTCCCTAAAATAATTTTTTTGATCCTAGGAGGACGTATTATGAAGATTTTTGATTATGAAGATATTCAACTAGTGCCTAATAAATGTGTGGTAGAAAGCCGTTCAGAGTGTGAAACAACTGTTAAGCTTGGCAACAGAGAGTTTAAAATGCCTGTGGTGCCTGCGAATATGCAGACAATCATTGATGAAAATATTGCAGAATTTTTAGCATCAAAAGGATATTTCTATATTATGCACCGTTTTGATGAAGATGGAAGAATTCCATTTATCAAAAACATGCATGACAAAGGTTTGTTCGCTTCTATTAGTGTTGGCGTTAAACCAAATGAATACGAATTTGTTAAAAAAATGGCAGATGAAAAGATTGTTCCTGATTATGTGACAATTGACATTGCTCACGGTCATTCAGATTCAGTTATTAATATGATTAAACATTTAAAAACATTCTTACCAGAAACTTTTGTTATTGCTGGTAACGTAGGAACACCAGAAGCAGTACGTGAGTTAGAAAACGCTGGAGCTGACGCAACAAAAGTTGGTATTGGACCAGGTAAAGTGTGTATCACGAAGTTAAAAACTGGTTTTGGAACAGGTGGTTGGCAATTATCAGCTTTAAGAAGATGTAGTAAAGCTGCACGTAAGCCGTTAATCGCTGACGGAGGTATTCGTACTCATGGTGATATCGCTAAATCAATTCGTTTTGGAGCTACTATGGTTATGATTGGTTCTTTATTTGCTGGTCACGAAGAGTCTCCAGGTGAGACAGTTGAAGAAAATGGTAAATTATACAAAGAATACTTCGGTAGTGCTTCTGAGTATCAAAAAGGTGAGCACAAAAATGTAGAAGGTAAGAAAATCATGATTGAACATCGTGGTAGCTTAGAAGATACATTAATTGAAATGCAACAAGATTTACAATCATCTATCTCATATGCAGGTGGAAAAGATTTAGAATCTATTAGAAAAGTAGACTATGTGATTGTTAAAAACTCTATTTTTAATGGAGATATTTTTTAAGTCACTATTATCTTAACAATAAGTAACTGTAGTGTAGGCACGTCTTACACTACAGTTTTTTTAACCCTAAGATGAAAAAGGATTCTATCTATCTTAAAAAGCATGAACATGATAAACTAGTGAAACTACGAGATGTTTGTTAGAAAGTTGGGGAAAAGTTGGAAGAAAAAACAAATCCTAAATGGGGATTAATAGCAGGTTTATTAGCGTATGTATTATGGGGTGTGTTGCCTTTTTACTGGAAGGCAGTAGGAGAGGTATCAGCTCTATCGATTTTATGTTACCGTGTATTATGGTCATTTGTCTTTATGCTAATTGTTTTACTAATCACGAAAAAGTTATCTCGTTTTTGGTGTGAGGTAAGAGAAATAATCAAAAATAAAAAAAGATTACTAGCAATTATTATGGCGGCTCTTTTAATTACAGCCAACTGGTTTATTTTCATTTTTTCAGTGAGTAGCGGTAAAGTCATTGATGCAAGCCTTGGGTATTATATTAATCCTTTGGTTAACGTCGTCCTAGCAACAGTTATTTTAAAAGAACGCTTAGGCCGTGGCGAGTTGATTGCTTGTTTATTAGCAACTGTAGGCGTTGTGTTACTAGCTATTCAAAGTGGTCAAATGCCATGGTCTAGTTTAGCGATGGCTGTGACGTTTAGTTTATATGGTTTAATCAAAAAAACAGCCAGCGTTAGCTCTTTAACGGGCTTAACAATAGAAACGGCTATTATGGCACCATTTGCTTTTATTTACTTAGTCTTTTACTCGTCAGAAGGTTTTATGGCTTTTGATTTTAAGATTAATTTACTCTTAATTGGAGCTGGTGTGGTTACAGCTATTCCATTGTTTTTATTTGCAGAAGCTGCTAAAAATATTTCTTATATATTAGTAGGCTTTTTACAATATATTGCACCAACACTAATGTTAGTTGCAGCTATTTGGCAATTTGGAGAAACTTTTAGCACACCTCAAATGATTGCTTTCTCATTTATTTGGCTAGGCATTCTTATTTTTACAGGAACGAGCGTCTTATCATTAAGAAAAAATAAATTAGCTTAAAACAGCAAAAAGAAAAGGATAGTGATGTAAGTAAATACTTACGTCACTGTCCTTCTTGTTTTTTAGTTTAAAACCCATTGCTCTAATGCGTATGCCACACCATGTTCATCGTTTGATTTCGTGATTTTATCGGCAATTTCTTTAACAGATGGAACTGCATTTCCCATGGCTACGCCAGTACCAGCTACTTCAATCATAGATAAGTCATTTTCATTATCTCCAATAGCCATTACTTCATCTAAGCTAATATTTAAAAAATTCGCTAATTCTGCTACAGCAATTCCTTTAGTAGCTTGTTTATTGAGAACTTCTAAATAGAAAGGCATGCTTTTAACCATCGCAAAACGCTCAGTAAATGACTCTGGAATTTCTTTAATGGCTGCATCTAATTTTTCTTGGTGATCAATCATCATTGACTTAATGATTTTGGTATCAGCAGTCATGTCAGAAACAGGACGATAAGTTAATGGCATTCCTGTTAAGAAAGACTCATGAATCGTGTATTCAGAAATATCTTTATTGGCTGTATACATGTTGTTATAGTCTTGAACGTGTAGATGAATATTTAATTTTCTAGCTAGTAACTCAATATCTAAGTAGTCATCATGACTTAAGCCATGTTCAATTAAAACTTTTTCAGTACCAGCATTTTGAATTAAAGCACCATTATAAGTAATCATAAAACCATGTTCGTTGTCTAAATTTAATTCTTTGATTAAATCCATAACACCAATAGTTGGTCTACCTGTAGCTATAACAATGTTAACTCCTTGCTCAGTACATTTTCGAATCGCTTCTTTCACTTCATTAGTGACTTTACGTTCTGAGTTCAGTAATGTTCCATCAATATCAATTGTGACAAGTTTAATACTCAAAATAGTTACACTCCTTAGTTTTCTTTGATGCCACCGTTATGAATATGACGATTAAAGGCGACAATCTGTTCTTCAAATAAAGTATATGATGAGGCTTCTTTTGTTGCAAGCATTTCTTTAGGGAAGTAGAATCGCTGATCGCCTTTTGTTTGTCCTGCTAGAGCAGCTACTAAATCACTAGCTTTTGATAATTCAACTAGTGAGCCATCAGATTCCATTAACTCGATTTGAGTTCGGTGTTTATTTTTAGTTGGTGCGTAAAAATCATATGGCAAATCATAACTTGAATTAATAGCAGTATAGTTATCTGGATCAAAGCCAACTTCTCGAATTAACTGTTGTAAAACAGGAATCTGATCCTTTGTTTTGTCGTTAAATGTAACAGATTTAAAGGGACGACGGTGTAAAAAGCGTTTAGCTAAATCGCTTAGTGTCGTATCTGAATGATCTGCCCAAGACAGAAAAGCAGTATTTAATACGCCATCATCTAGTTTCAAATAATCTGTTAATGTATAGTCATTCTTTAGAAAAGGAATGAGTAAAGGCGAGTAGTTAGTAAAGAACTCCGGATCATTTTGATAGAGAAACTTACCTCGTTTTAATAAATGGTCTAAAATAACTTCCATCCCTCTAGAAACTGGGTGAAAATAAATTTGCATATACATTTGGTAACGACTGACAATGTAATCCTCAACAGCGTGCATGCCGTTAAATTGGAAAGTAATACCGTGTTTATAAGGTCTAATAACACGTAAGATACGGGTTAAATCAAATGTGCCATACTCTGTTCCTGTGTAGTAAGCATCTCGAAGTAAGTAATCCATACGGTCCGCATCAATCTGGCTAGAGATGAGTTGAACAACTTGTTGGTTGGGATAAGTTTTACTAATAACACTGGCTACTTTTTCAGGGAAATCAGAAGAGACTTGACGCAAAATCTCATTAATTTCAGTTGTTTCTGAGGTAATGATTTCAATAGTAATGGCTTCGTGATTGGTATTGAAAATCCCCTCAAAGGTATGGGAGTATGGGCCATGTCCGACGTCATGGAGTAAGGCCGCACATAAAGCGACTAAACGTTCTTTGTCATCCCAACCTTTTTCAGGATCATCTTTAATCGAAAAATTACGTTCAAAAAAATTACAAATTCGTCGTGTGATTTCGTAAACACCTAAAGAATGGCCGAATCTTGAATGCTCAGCTGCATGAAAAGTGAACGAGCTTGTACCAAGTTGTTTAATCCGTCTCAGACGTTGGAACTCTTTTGAGTTAATCAAGTCTAAAATAAGTCGATGCTCCACATGGATGTATTGATGAATAGGATCACGGAAGACTTTCTCGATAGGAAGAGTGGTTTCGTAGTTGGTCATTAAAGCGCCTCCCAGTTAATGATTTCATTTCGTCGTTTCATTCGTTCTTCCTGATGTTTAAAGCTATTTTCAAAGTCTTCTGATGCTAAAAAGTGTTGAAATTCTTCCTGTGAAGACTGATCTAAGTTGTAGTTTGCTTCTATAGCTCCTAATAAACGTGATGTCATATCTGACACACTTAGAGATGTTTCTAGTAAATCTGATAAATTTGCCATCGAGTCTGGGTTGACAGGAGGAAACTTATCTTGACCAAATTTGTCACCTAAGCTGACTTGGTAAAAATCTCTCACTAAAGAGCCACGTTTATTTTGATCCCCATTAACACTTAAATAGATCATGATAGCAATCCCTTTTTTGATACGTCTTTGAGAGATGCCGGCGAATTTTTTGCCATTGATACTTAAATCAAACTCGCCAGGACAATAGGAATCGCTCACTTCAAAGGCATCGATTTGACAGTCGAAATCTGCTAATGCTGTTTCAATCATCTGCTTCATTAATTCATAGCCATTATCAATAGATAGGTCGGACTTAATTTCTGGTTGAGGAAGAATCATTGTAAAGTTTAAGACACCTTCATCTGCTACAACAGCAAGGCCGCCAGAGTTTCTAACAACTGGTTGATAACCATTTGTTAGAATAGAAGAAATCCCTTTATCAAGCATGGTAACTCGAGTATCTTGCATGCCTAAAATAAGTTCGTTAGTCATTGTCCAAAAATGGAAACAAGTTAGTTGCTCATTACCTGCATATTCCGCTAATAGATCTGTATAAATAAAAGGCTCTAATGCCTTTTGTGAAGGTATATTGATGTGTTCTAATAACACAGCCGATTGGTTTAATTGAGTCATGTCATCGCTCCTAAAATCATAGTATGTTTATTATACATGAGTTGATGTAAAAAAAAGAGCTAAAAGACTTTGACTTTATTTGACAAATGAATGAGAACCAAGGAAAATAGAGGAAATAGTAAGTTGAGGTGTAGAGATGGAAGAGAGAAAATCAATCCCTGTCATGATTAAATTAAAGACAGAAGTGTTTCAAGAAAATGAATTTAAAGAGTTCTTTTTGGAAGAAGAAGGCCAAATTGTTCGTATTGGCGAAGTTCTTTATATTAGATACAAGGAATTGTTAGATGGAGTCGACAATAAGGTATCTGTTACGATGAAAATTTTAGCAGATGGTAGTGTGCAGTTGATACGTGCTGGAGAGGTACGTATGAAATTGAAGTTTGATTATCAAAAGTACAATGAAACTAACTACCAAACGCCTTTTGGCAATATGATTATTCGAACCTTTACTAATAATATTCGAGTGAGTTTAAAAGACCGTCCATATTCTGGACAAGTAACCATCGATTATGATTTATATGGTGGGGAAGAAAAAATTGGTGTTTACCACTTGGAACTTAATTTTACGGCGTAGATTGGCTAAAAAGAATGAAATTAAATTGCATTGAATCAGTAGTTATTGTATTATAAAGAGTAGACTGTGAAAGGACGTGTGCCAGTTGGAATTTAAAATGTTCGAGGGTATCGATAAAAGTGAAATCTCAATGATAGAAGTGGCTCATGCTATTTTAGCTGAACGTGGCGACATCATGGATTTTTCAGACTTAGTTAATCAAATCCAAACTTATTTAGGAAAAGCGGATAGTGAAATTAGAGATGTATTACCACAATTTTATACAGATTTAAATATTGATGGTAGTTTTATTTCTTTAGGCGATAATCGTTGGGGATTACGTGCTTGGTATCCAATTGACTCTATTGATGAAGAAGTATCAGGAATCGATGAAGATGATGATGAAACAGTTCGTCGTAAAAAACGTAAGAAAGTAAATGCCTTTATCGGAATGGATGAAGACGCAATTGATTACAATGACGATGACCCAGAAGATTCAGACATCGATCACGATGAAGATGACGAAGAGCTTTATGACGAAGAAGATGATGAAGCAAAAGAAATTAAAGAATACACAACTGATTTATCTGAAATTGGAGACGTTGACGAAGAAGAAACTGACGAAGCTGAAGGTTTAACGATCGTCGATGAAGACGACTTAGACGATGACGATCTTTATGACGATGAAGAGGAAGAAGAACAAGAACAAGAATAACAAGTTAAAAGAGTTCCTTATTATAAGGAGCTCTTTTTTTAAAATGAGGAGGCAGTTATGTGATTCACCAACTAGTTAATTATATTATTTTTGCATTAAATACATTTTCAGTTATTATTTTATTATTTGGTGTTGGAAAAGCGATGATTGATTTCTTTAAAAACGAGATGAGTGGACTAGACCAAAAGGAAGTTTCAAAAAGGAATAACGCAGTAAAAATCTATTTAGGTTCATATGTCCTACTAAGTTTAGAAGTATTAATTGCCTCAGATATTATTGAAACAATCCTTAATCCATCGATTGAAGATATCTTGATTTTAGCTGGGATAGTTGTTATTAGAACAGCGATTTCGTACTTCTTAGGAAAAGAAATTGAGAGCACAGAAGTCTGAAAAAAATAGCTTAACAAATTTAAATATTTGTTAAGCTATTTTTTTATTTGAGTTAAAACACTTGTGTTTTTTTATATTAACGCTTACAATAGCAACTATACCAAATAAACAAATAGTAAAGGAGCAATACAAAGATGGTTGATTTAAAAGTAGATGAGAACTATATCTTATACATTAATGGCGAGTGGACCAATGGTAAAGGCTCAGATAGATTAGATAGTTATTCCCCAGCAACAGGACAAAAATTAGCAAGTTTTGTTGATGCAGTTTCTGAAGATGTTGATGACGCAGTTGAGGCAGCGACTAAGGCTTTAGTGGATTGGAAAAAGATGTCTATTTTAGACCGTAGTCAATTATTACTAAAAATAGCAGATGTGATTGATGCCAACATGGAGCATTTAGCTATGGTTGAATCAATGGATAATGGTAAGCCAATTCGTGAGACAACAACAATTGATGTCCCACTAAGTGCAGACCATTTTAGATATTTTGCAGGAGTTATCCGCAGTGAAGAGGGAACCGCAACAGCTTTTGATGAAAATACACTAAGTATTGTGATTCGTGAACCAATTGGGGTAGTAGGACAAATCATTCCTTGGAACTTCCCAATTTTGATGGCAGCTTGGAAAATTGCACCAGCTTTAGCTGCAGGGAATACTATTGTGATTCACCCATCATCATCAACGTCTCTAAGTTTACTTGAAATGGTAAAACTAATTGGTCCACTTTTACCAAAAGGTGTGTTGAATGTTATCACAGGTAAGGGTTCAAAATCAGGAGACTACATGTTGCATCATGAAGGATTCAATAAATTAGCCTTCACAGGTTCAACTGAGATTGGTTATAACGTAGCAAAAGCAGCCGCTGAAAGATTGATTCCTGCAACCTTAGAACTTGGTGGCAAATCAGCTAATATTTTCTTTGATGATATGCCTTTTGAAAAAGCCCTTGAAGGAGCTCAATTGGGTATTTTATTCAATCAAGGTCAAGTGTGTTGTGCCGGTTCAAGAATATTTGTTCAAGAGGGCATTTACGATAAATTTGTAAACGCTCTTAAAGAAAAATTTGAATCTGTTATTGTTGATGAACCATGGAAACCTGAAACTCAAATGGGCGCTCAAGTCAACGAAGGACAATTAATTAAGATTGAAGAAGCTATTGAAGCAGGCCGTCGTGAAGGAGCTACTATTTTAACAGGTGGAACCAGATTAACAGGCGCTTTAAGTAATGGCTGTTATATGAGACCGACATTATTGACTGATGTAACAAATGACATGGAAGTGGCACGTGAAGAAATTTTTGGGCCAGTTGCTGTTGTGATTAAATTCAAAACAATGGAAGAAGTCATTGAAATGGCCAATGATTCTGATTACGGTCTAGGTGGCGGTGTGTGGACAACCAACATTAACACAGCTCTAAAAGTAGGGCGTGGTGTTGAAACAGGACGTGTTTGGGTGAATACATACAATCAAATTCCAGCTGGAAGTCCTTTTGGCGGATACAAAAAATCTGGTATTGGAAGAGAAACACATAAAGCTATCCTAGATAGTTACTCACAATCAAAAAATATCTATATTGATACACAAGATACGCCGATTGGTCTGTACTAAATTAAATACATTGTGAAAAAGTTTGAAAGTTTCAGAAAAGTAACGATTATCGTTTAGTTTGGCTAGCAATCAAGAGGAAACTCTGTTAAAATGACTGTGTTAGCTAAGCTAAACTTAATAAAAATCTTTATCCAAAATTAGGAGGAAATTATTTATGGCATTAGTATCAGCAACAGAAATGTTAAAAAAAGCTAGAGAAGGTCAATACGCAGTTGGGGCTTTCAATACAAACAACTTAGAGTGGACAAAAGCAATCTTACAAGGTGCTCAAGAAGCAAATGCACCAGTAATGATCCAAACATCTATGGGAGCTGCTAAATACATGGGTGGCTACCAAGTTTGTTACGATATCGTAAAAGACTTAATCGATTCAATGGGAATTACAGTACCAGTAGCTTTACATTTAGATCATGGTGAATACGAAGATGCTTTAAAATGTATCGAAATTGGATACACTTCTGTTATGTTTGATGGTTCTCATTTACCATTTGACGAAAACTTAGAAAAAGCTAAAGATGTAGTTGCTAAAGCTCACGCTGCAGGCGTTTCTGTAGAATGTGAAGTTGGAAGCATTGGTGGAGAAGAAGACGGAATCATCGGTTCTGGTGAATTAGCAGATCCAGCTGAATGTAAAGCAATGTCTGATACAGGTATTGATTTCTTAGCAGCAGGTATTGGTAATATCCATGGTTCTTACCCAGAAAACTGGACTGGATTAAGCTTTGAAACATTAGAAGCTATCGCAGCAGTTACTGATGGTAAACCATTAGTATTACACGGTGGATCAGGTATTCCTTTAGACCAAGTACAAAAAGCTATTTCTTTAGGTGTTTCAAAAATCAACGTAAACACTGAATGTCAAGAAGTATTTGCAGCAGCTACACGTAAATACATCGAAGAAGGTAAAGATTTAGAAGGTAAAGGCTTTGACCCTCGTAAATTATTAGCACCAGGATTTACTGCTGTAACTGAATTAGTTAAAGAGCGTATTGAATGGTTTGGTTCTACAAACAAAGCATAATTAATTTTAAAAAGACTGACCTTGTGTCGGTCTTTTTTCCTTTTAGAGATAAAACCATCTATCGCTTTTTTTAACGCGTGGTTTATGGTAAAATGTCATTGGTTAATAAAATATTGATGAAACTTGTAGCTGCTTGTAAAAAAGCAGCTTTTTTAAAGTATAAAGTGAGGATATATAATCATAATGAAAAAATTAGTAATTAATGGCGGAAAGAAGCTAAAAGGTGAAGTTAAAATAAGTGGAGCAAAAAATAGTGCAGTTGCCTTAATTCCAGCAGCTATTTTAGCGGACTCACCAGTTATATTAGAAGGTGTTCCTGATATTAAAGATGTGCATTCATTAAAAGAAATTTTAGAGTTAATGGGTGTTAGTGTAAGTTTTGAAAACAACCGTATGAAAATAGATCCATCAAACATGAAATCAACTCCAATGCCAAGTGGTAAAATTCAAAGTTTAAGAGCTTCATATTATTTTATGGGAGCTTTATTAGCTAAGTTTAATGAAGGGGTTGTTGGTTTACCTGGTGGATGTTACTTAGGACCAAGACCGATTGATTTACATATTAAAGGCTTTGAAGCATTAGGTGCAACTGTTACAACTGAAAATGGTGCGACTTACTTGAATGCTGATGAAGGCTTAAAAGGTACTCGAATCTACATGGATATGGTATCTATTGGAGCGACTATTAACGTTATGCTAGCAGCTGTAAAAGCTGAGGGAAGAACAGTTATTGAAAATGCAGCAAGAGAACCAGAAATTATTGATGTTGCCACACTTTTAAACAACATGGGTGCTAATATCCGTGGTGCTGGTACAAATGAAATCCGAATTGACGGAGTGAAAGAATTACATGGTTGTCGTCATTCAATTATTCCTGACCGTATTGAAGCAGGTACTTATTTAGCAATGGCAGCAGCTTACGGTGAAGGTGTAACAGTTAAAAACGTGATTCATGAACATTTAGAGAGTTTTATCGCTAAATTAACAGAGATGGGTGTTAACTTAACAATTGAAGAAGATTCAATTACGGTTCATCCAACACCGAAGTTAAAACCTGTTAATGTGACAACAGTTCCTTACCCAGGTTTTGCCACAGATTTACAACAACCAATCACACCATTACTCCTATTAACAAACGGTACAAGTATTGTAATGGATACGATCTATGAAGCGCGTGTTAATCATATTCCAGAATTAGTGAGAATGGGCGCAAATGCAAGTATTGAAGGTAACATGATTGTTATTAATGGTAACCCTGATTTACAACTTGAAGGTGCTGAAGTTATGGCTAGTGATTTGCGTGCTGGTGCTTGTTTAGTCATCGCTGGTGTTATGGCAAATGGAACAACTAAAATTTCAAACGTAGGTAATATTTTACGTGGATATGATAGCATTATTGAAAAATTAACAGGTTTAGGTGCAGATATCCGCATGGAAGAAACGGAGTAAGCAATATGGCTGACTATTTAACGATGGGTGAGTTGGAAAACAAGACTCTAAAAGACATTTATGCTTATGCAAAAGAGTTTAAAATTCCTTATTATAGTCAAATGAATAAAAAGGAATTGTCTCTTGCGGTTATTAGAGCCCAAGCAGAAAAACAAGGCTTCTTCATGATGGAAGGAGTTCTTGATATTGTCTCTCAAGATGGCTATGGATTCTTGCGACCAATTAACTACACATCTAGTAAAGAGGATATTTATATTTCAACTTCTCAAATTCGTCGTTTTGGCTTAAGAAACGGTGATAAAGTAGCTGGTAAAGCACGTCCTCCTAAAGAGAGTGAACGTTATTATGGCTTAATGCATGTTGAAACAGTTAATGGGAAAAACCCTGAGGAAGCGAAAGAGCGTCCTCATTTTCCAGCATTAACAGCACTTTATCCAGATAAGCAAATCAAACTAGAAACGCATAAAAGTCGTTTAGCGACACGAATGATTGATATTTTTGCCCCTGTAGGCTTTGGTCAACGTGGTTTAATTGTTGCTCCACCAAAAGCAGGTAAAACAAGTGTCATTAAAGAAATCGCTAATGGTATTAGTAAAAACTATCCTGAAGTGGAGTTAATCGTTTTACTAATTGATGAACGACCAGAAGAAGTGACGGATATTGAGAGAAGTGTTAAAGGAGAAGTGGTTTCTTCGACATTCGATCAACAACCAGAAAATCATACACGTGTAGTTGAACTAGTGTTAGACCGAGCTCTTCGCTTAGTAGAGGACAAACGTGATGTTGTCATTTTAATGGATAGTATTACTAAATTGGCAAGAGCTTATAACTTAGTCGTGCCACCAAGTGGTCGAACACTTAGTGGTGGGGTGGATCCAGCTTCATTCTATAAACCAAAACGTTTCTTTGGTTCGGCAAGAAACATTGAAGAAGGTGGAAGTTTAACGATTCTTGCTACTGCTTTAGTTGATACAGGTAGTCGTATGGATGACGTTATTTATGAAGAATTCAAAGGAACAGGTAATATGGAACTCCATTTATCTCGTGAATTATCTGAAAGACGTGTGTTTCCAGCGATTAATATCAAACGTTCAGGAACAAGAAAAGAAGAGTTGCTCATTTCTCCAGAAAAACTGGAAGAAGTTTGGAAATTGCGTCGCAATATGAAAGGTGACTCAATTGATTACACGAATCAGTTTTTAAATGTCTTGAAAAAAACCGATAATAATGAGGCTTTTTATCAAACGTTTAAAGACGTTTCTTTTAAAAAAAAGTAATTGCTAATTTGAATTAGCCATGTTAGAATAGTAGCGTTGTATAATAACTCTGTTTCAGCAAATGAAGCAGGGCAAAGGAGAGAAATAATTATGAAACAAGGAATTCATCCAGAATACCATCCAGTAATTTTCATGGACACTCAAACAGGGTTCAAATTCTTATCTGGATCAACAAAACACTCAGAAGAAACTATCGAATGGGAAGATGGTAACACTTACCCAGTAATCCGTGTGGAAATCACATCTGATTCACATCCATTCTATACAGGACGTCAAAAATTCACTCAAGCAGACGGACGTGTGGATCGTTTCAACAAAAAATACGGTCTCAAAGACGAAAACGCTGCAGAGTAATCTTAAGCGTAAAGAACATTGTTATAACAATGTTTCAAGAGGTTATCCATTCGTGGATAATCTCTTTTTTTGTTGGTGGGAATGTTGTTTCAATTAGTAACTCAAAAACCCAATCAGTTAATTTTGGTATCACTTTAAAGAAAAAATAAATTTACCCTAAAAAGGGGTATGTTATAATGTTTTTATTAAGGAGAGATGACATGCGCACATTACAGAAACTAATCATAAATGAGTTACAGGTGACACCTTCTATCGAGGCAGCTATTGAAGTGAGAGATAGAATAGATTTTATGAAACAATATTTAAGAAAACACCCCTTCATCAAATCCCTAGTTCTAGGTATTAGTGGAGGACAAGATTCAACCTTAGCAGGGAAATTGGCTCAGCTAGCTATTTCTGAGATGAGAGAAGAAACACAAGATAATAGTTATCAATTTGTTGCCATTCGTTTACCTTACGGACAGCAAAATGATGAGGAAGATGCTAAAAAAGCATTAGCATTTATTCAGGCGGATCAAGAGTATATCGTTAATATCAAACCGGCTGTTGATGCTCTAGTGGCTGAATTAAAAGAGATGAGCGATTTGAGTGTTAGTGATTTTAATAAAGGTAACATCAAAGCTCGTCAACGTATGATTGTGCAATATGCTATTGCTGGAGAATATAACGGTGCGGTCTTAGGAACAGATCATGCAGCAGAAGCGGTCACAGGTTTTTACACTAAATTTGGTGATGGTGCAGCCGATTTGTTACCTTTATCTGGTTTAAATAAAAGACAAGGTCGCCAGTTATTACGCTTTTTAGAAGCAGATGACAGTTTGTATTTAAAAGTTCCTACAGCAGATTTAGAAGAAAATAAACCAATGGTAGCTGATGAAGATGCTTTAGGTGTTAGCTATGATGAGATTGATGATTACCTAGAAGGAAAAGAGGTCTCTGATCAAGCAGCAACGACAATTGAAGGTTGGTTTACTAAAACAACACATAAGCGTCATTTACCAATTACACCAAAAGATACTTTTTGGAAGTAAAAGAGAGGTGAGGAATGAAGTTTATAAAAAAAATTAAATCATCTCATTCACTATGGATTGGACTGGTTGCTAGTTTTATCCTAGTCTTTTTAAGTAATTATTATTTGCAATTATCAGAAAATAGTTGGTCGCTTGAGTTAGCTACTAAGTTTGCCTTTTCATGGCATACTGAAAAATTTCTACTAGGTTGTTTTGTATTATTAGTATTAGATTTATTTATTGTCTCAGTAGCAGGGTCTTTCTTTGTGGGAAATCTCTTTTATGTTGTGGGTATTATTTTATTAGGGATTGCTAATAGCTTAAAACTTTCATATCGTATGGAGCCAATTTATCCAGAAGATTTAAAAATGATTGTTGAATGGGGCATGTTGCGAGATATATTAGGTTGGGTATTATTTTTACTGTTTATATGTGTCGTATTTGCCCTTATAGGAACACTTATTTATTCGTTTTACCATTCCTTAAAATTATCACCACGCCTTCAAAGAATTCGAATTGTGACTCTAGTGGTTACTTTATTTTTAATGGTTTATATTAGTCATTTTAATGATCCGAATAATTTGTTAAGAAAAGCCTACAACCGCACAGCAAAGTGGATTCCTTATAGCCAAAAAATGAATTATTACAACACAGGATTTGTTGGAGGTTTTCTTTTTAACCTTCAAGTCGAAGGGATGGAAAAACCAGAAGGCTATTCAAAAGAAGCCATCCAATCAATAATGACAAAGTATGATGCTAAGGCTGATAAAGTTAATAAAGAAAAGAAAACTGGAGAACAACCAAATGTGGTTTATATTATGTCTGAAAGTTTTTCTGATCCTTTGAAGCTAAAAGGAATTAATATGACTCCAGACCCTTTAAAAGACTACCGAGAAGTAGCTAGTGAGGGGATTTATCAAGGTCAAATGCTCTCTCAGAATTACGGTGGGGGAACAGCTAATATTGAGTTTGAAGCACTAACGGGTTTTTCAATGGGCTTATTAAATCCGCAAATGACAACACCTTATACGATGATGTTGCCAAAAGAAAAAGAGTTTCCTTCTATTGTATCTACTTTGAAACAGCAAAACTATGAAGCAACTGCTATTCATCCTTATAACACATCTATGTACAAGAGAAAAGACGTGTATCAAACATTTGGATTTGATGGTTTTATTGATGAAAAAACGATGACTTATCAAGACAAGTTATCGACTGCTGGTTATATTTCAGATGAGTCAGCGTTTAAAGAAGTGCTATCCTTGTTAAAAGAGGATAAGAATCCCCAATTTGTTCATCTTGTTACCATGCAAACCCACATGCCTTATACCAATAAATATGAGCATTCAGATTATCAAATGAGTGGTGAAACTAAAGGCAAAGGTATCGAAAATTACGCTCAAGATATTGCTTATACTTCTGAAGCGTTAGAAGCATTCATCAAAGAAACGAAACAATTAGATCGTCCAACAGTAGTTGTTTTTTGGGGAGATCATTTACCTGGTATTTATCCAGATGATGTATTGGCTGATAATGAAGAAGTCACGGCTCATTTAACAGAGTATTTTGTTTATGACAGTCGAGATAATTCGCCAACAAAAGAAACAGTCATTAGTCCTTTTTATTTTCCAAGTCTAGTAGGTCAATCAGAAGGGATTAAGACAACAGGCTTTTTAGAATTACTTCAAGAAGTTCATGCCTTTTTACCAGCTTTTGAAAAAGACCAGTATTTCTATGATAACTCTTGGCAAAAAGAAGCTTCTCTTTCTAAAGAAGAGGAAGCCATTTTTCGTGAGTATGAGTTGATTCAGTATGATATGGTATCGGGTGAGAAATACAGCAAAGCCTTTTTCTAGATAGAATTAAGAAAAGTAATGCTTCTTATTTTGGAAGCATTACTTTTTTTGTAAACCTTGATATAATAGGCTTGCAACTAAAAAGTTCGTTACTTTTTTGATACCAGTTGGTAGGATTTAGGTATAAAAGGAGTGAGTTATTATGATTATTTCAAGTAACATTAAAAAGTATCGAGAAGAAAAAAATTACACACAAGAAGAGTTAGCAGCTCATATGAATATTTCAAGACAGTCTATTTCCAAGTGGGAAAGAGGAGATAGTCTTCCAAGTATTGATAATTTAATTAGTCTAAGTGATTTACTTGATTTATCTTTAGATGAATTGATTTTAAATAAAGGAGAATTACTACTGCCAATTCATTACGGAAAATTTAAGTCACGTATTACCTTTGTATTATGGATGAGCTTTCCTTTACTATTATTTATTTGTGGGTTATTTTCTTTGAACTATCCAGGCTATAGTGTCACATTAATGCTATTTAGTTTTTGGATAGCAGGCATGATTCAAGAAGTTGGTTACGTTGATTTGAGACGTATGTACAACTATTTTACTGTAACGAAAGTAGGTATCGAGTCTTTTCAGCCTAAATCCTATCGCCCTAAGTTAATCAGAGAAATCCAAGCTCTATTTGGTAAAAGAGAGACACAAATGACTACCTATCAAGAAATTGCTAAGATGGAAATTTATTTTAACAATCAAGGATTTCAAGGACATAATACTACTGTTGCTTATCGTCCAAGACAGTTTTTCTATAATCGAGAATGGTTTGAGTTAGTTCTTCACTTGAAAAATGGAGAACTTATTAGACTTAATCTAGACCGAGCTTATTCTCCAGATTCAGATGAAAGACGTTACTTTTGTGCGATGTTTGATTTCTTTCAATCAAGAGGAATTCAAATTGTTGATGAGTACCACATTTTAAATAGTATTCAAAATGAATACAGTTTAATTGAAGAGGCTTATAAGTTGAAGAATACGGAAAACAAATAAACAATAGAGTAAAAAGAAAGCTTTATCTTTTTCTTAAAACAAGTTAAACTAGGTGAGAGAGTATTTTAAGAAAGAGGGATTATATTGAAAAAACCAAATTTAGGATTCTATATTCAAAAAATAAATGATGTGGTAACGGCTTCTGAAACAGTAGGAGAAGAAATGAACCCATCATATGAAACAGTTAGAACAGCGATTGACACGGATAAAGTATCAGAATTATCTACTGAAGAATTAACTAAAACAAAGGACTTGTTCTTAAGTGGAACAGATAAGTACCGAGAATTATTGGCACAAATTAATGGGTTAAAAGCTCCAGCAAAAGTAATGGGAATTCACAAAAAGTTAGAGAAAGCATTCACTGAATATGTTGAAGGATGCCAAGAAATGGTTGATTCAATTGATGCTGATAATAAGACAGTGAATGTTGAGATGTTTAACGCATCAGAATCAAAACAAGATGAAGCAACAGATACGATTTCATTTTGTATTCAACGTGTAACACAATTAGTTTTAGGCAAATAATACGAATAAATGGGGTTGATTCATTAGTGAGTCAGTCCCACTTTTTGTATTTATCAGTCTTAAGTATGTGTTATCTTGATAAAAAAAATGGTAGGATAAAATTATGTTAGGAAAGTGTGAAAAATAATGACAGTTAGAATCGCAAAGCAAGAAGACTTTAACGTGTTAGATGAGGCACTAAAAGAAACAGCTAAACGCTTAAAGCGTAAGGGTTCCACTCAGTGGGCTCATATATTAACAAATGAAGAAGCAAGTACTTTAAAGATGAGGCTTTCAAAAGGTGAGGTATTAATCATCGAAGAAGGCCCTTACATGGTTGGCATGTGTTATTTGTACGAAGAGCCAAATGAATGGGATTATTCATTATGGCAAAAAGAAACAGAATCAGGTAATTATTATTTACATAAAGTCGTTGTTAGAGATTTGTTTGTTGGTAAACAATATGGTCAAAAGATATTAAAAGAAGTTATTAATTGGGTCAAAAGTCATCAAGGTCAACGTATTTTACTAGACTGCAAGGCAGATGTGGCTTATCTTAATGAGTTCTATCAAAAATCAGGATTTAAATTTGTATCTTCACGTTATAAGGGAGAATTTGAAGAGTTATTTGCAGATTTTAATCTATATGAATATCTTATCCATCAATAACAAATGATTGGGGTATAAGTATGGAATTCAAAAGTAAATATCCAGGATTAACACAACTAGAAGCTGAAGATCGAAAAGCTAGAGGCGAAGCTAATTTTTCTGCCCCTACAACGACAAGAAGCTTTAAGCAAATTTTTGCTGAAAATAGTTTAACCCTCTTTAACTTTATCAATTTAATTATTGCTGGGTTTATTATTTATACCGGTAGTTATAAAAATTTATTGTTTCTCGGTGTAATCGTGACCAATACGTTTATCGGTATTTACCAAGAAATAAAAGCAAAGAGGAATATTGATGCCTTGAGCTTGTTAAATCAAGCAAAAGTAACGGTTATTAGGGATTATGAAAAACAAGAAATACCTCAAGATGAAGTGGTTAAAGATGACTTGATATTATTAAGAAGAGGTCAACAAATCATCGTTGATGGCATCATGATTGAAACAGAAGGCTTAGAGTGTGATGAATCTCAACTAACTGGTGAGTCTGATCCAGTAGATAAATACAAAGGATCAGAGGTTTTTTCAGGAAGCTTCGTTGTAAGTGGAAATGGTATGATGCAAGCAACAAAAGTTGGAGCAGATAGCTATAGTTATAAAATGACACTTGAAGCCAAAGAAACACAAGGTATTTATAGTGAACTTGTGATGATGATGAAAAAAATGATTCGAATCTTAACCTTCGTCATTATTCCTGTTGGGGCCATGTTAATGGTGACCAGTATGGCAAGTGGTATCCATTTAGATAAAGCTATTTTAAGTAGTACAGGTGCCATGATTGGGATGATTCCTGAAGGCTTAGTGTTAATTACCAGTGTCGCCTTAGCTGTGGGTGTGATTAAACTTAGTCAAAAAAATGTTTTAGTTCAGACCATGGGTTCTATTGAAACCTTGGCTAGAGTGGACGTTTTATGTTTGGATAAAACAGGGACGTTGACTAGTGGTAAATTAAAAGTAGTTGAAGCGGAAAGTTTAGGTGCTGATGCTTTAGGAGATGAAGAATTTGAAATGCTTGTGGCTTCTGTAGTTCATGGACTAGATGAGGATAACGCAACAGGACAAGCTTTAATGGACCGTTTTAGTCAAAAAAAACCAGAATTAAGTGTTGTTTCAAAACTAGTACCTTTCTCATCAGCTAGAAAATGGAGTGCCACGTCTTTTGAAGGTGTCGGTAGCTTTTACATGGGAGCACCAGAGTATTTATTTGATACCTTTGAACCACAGCAAATTGAAAAAATGAACGAAGCTATGACTCACGGTTTAAGAATTATTGCAGTAGCTAAATCAGAACAAGATATTGAAAACAATGAACTGCCAGAAAACTTAGAATTATTAGGTTTCATTTATTTAGAAGATGAAATTCGTCCAGAAGCGCCTCAAACACTAGCTTATTTTAAGCAAGAAGATGTAGATATTTGTATTATTTCTGGAGACCATCCAGAAACAGTCTCACAAATTGCTAAAAGAGCTGGTGTTGCCACGTCAGATAAAAAAATTGATATGAGTCAAGTGAAAGATGAAGATATCCCTCGACTAGTAGATGAATACCGTGTGTTTGGCAGGGTGTCTCCAGAGCAGAAGAAAATGCTTGTGACAGCTTTACAGGAAAAAGATCATGTCGTTGGTATGACAGGAGACGGAGTTAATGATATTTTAGCTCTTAAAAAAGCGGATTGTAGTATTGTTATGTCAAACGGAAGTGATGCAGCTAAAGGTGTTGCAGACTTTGTGTTACTAGATTCTAACTTTGATTCCTTAGTAGGAGTTGTGTTAGAAGGTAGGAAAGTAATCAATAATATTCAACGAGTGGCTTCTCTTTACTTAACGAAAACAGTCTTTTCATTAGTGTTAGCTGCTGTGTATATTTTTATTGCATCAACCTATCCTTTCCAACCGATTCAGCTAAGTCCAATTAGCTCACTCACTGTTGGTATCCCTTCATTTTTCTTAGCCCTAAGACCTAATACGGCACCGATAAAAGGGAAGTTCTTGAAAAATGTTTTTGAGCCAGCTCTTGCTAGTGGCTTTAGTGTGGTTCTCTTTACCTTGAGTATTGAAGTAATTGGTAACTTGCTTAATTGGAGTTATGATGAAAAATCTACTGTTACGGTTTGGTTAACAGGTTTGATTTGTTTTGTAGCGCTACATTTTATTGCTAGACCTCTTACTTGGAAAATTTATGGTTTACTAGGTGCTCTGTTTGGCATTTTCTTAGCCATCTTTATCTTCTTTACGAACATATTTTCATTAGTCAATATTTTTGATATTAAGCTAATGCTAGTATATGTTCCGATGATGGTATTAGCTCCATTTGTCTTCCATAAACTAAAACAATTTTTCCACTTTTTACTTAATTTAGAGTTCAAGAAAAAGAAAAAATAAAAAGAGAAAGATCGTGATGATCTTTCTCTCAGACTGTAGACAAA
>NZ_JAFLVX010000015.1 GCF_017316185.1 Candidatus Vagococcus giribetii
TAGTTTGTCTTCAATCTGAAGTGAGACATAAGAGGTGTCCTCTATGTCTCACTTTTTATCTTAAAGAGATTATTATCTAACCATTTTTTTAACTTTTTCAATGGTATTTAATTTATGTTGCCAACATTCCATTGATAAGTCTACTGGGTATTTTTGTGGATTTAAATTACGTTTATACTCTTCCCATAAGGAATCTAAATTACTTTTCGCATATTCTTTAATATCTTGAAGTTTCGGCAAATCATACACACGCTCACCTTCAATATAAATATCGCGAAGAATTGGACGAGCTTCAAAATCCGTCACTGTTTTATTAATAAACGTGTGAACAGGATGGAACATATAAAGCTCCTTTTGATCTCTTGGGTCTTCATGCCACAAGGTCACATAATCCCCTTCAGACTTACCATCTTTTTTACCAGTAATTCGCCACACTTGTTTTTTCCCTGGCGTTGATACTTTTTCAACATTACTTGATAATTTAATCGTATCAATCATTTCACCACGGGTATTTTCAATTGATACAAGCTTGTATACAGCACCTAAGGCAGGTTGATCGTAAGCTGTAATAAGTTTAGTTCCGATTCCCCATACATCAATTTTAGCTTTTTGCATTTTTAAGTTTAAAATAGTGGATTCATCTAAATCATTTGACGCATAAATTTTAGCATCTGTATAACCAGCTTCATCTAGCTGATGACGTACTTTTTTAGAAATATAAGCCATATCTCCACTATCAATACGTACACCTAAGAAGTTGATTTTGTCACCCATTTCATTTGCCACTCGAATCGCATTTGGCACACCTGATTTTAGAGTGTCAAATGTATCTACTAAGAACACACAATCTTTATGAGTGCTAGCATAAGCTTTAAATCCTTCATAATCATCTAAATAAGATTGCACTAAACTATGAGCATGAGTTCCTGATGCCGGCATACCAAAAATCTTAGCAGCACGAACATTACTTGTTGCGTCACATCCGCCAATATAAGCAGCGCGAGTCCCCCAAATAGCAGCGTCCATTTCTTGCGCGCGTCTTGTACCAAATTCCATAACCAAATCATCTTCACAAACTGCTCTAACACGAGCCGCTTTTGTAGCAATCAACGTTTGGTAGTTAATAATATTTAAAATAGCTGTTTCCACTAACTGGCATTGAGCTAAAGGACCTTCTACTTGGAATAAAGGCTCATCATTAAAAACCATCTCGCCTTCAACAACTGAACGCACGGTACAAGTAAATTTAAACTCTTTTAAATAAGTTAAAAATTCTTCCGGGTATTCCGTTACTTCTCTTAAATAAGCAATATCACTTTCTGTGAAAGTTAAATGATCTAGATAATTAACAACTCTTTCTAGACCAGCAAAAATGGCATAACCATGTTTAAAAGGCATGTCTCTAAAGTAACACTCAAAAACTGCATGTAAGTCTGCACGGTCTAACTCCCAATAAGTTTTCATCATATTAAGTTGGTATAAATCCGTGTGAAGGGTTAAACTATCATCTTTGTACATTTATCTGTCTTCTCCAATTCTGTTCTGACTTAAAGTCTCACTCTATATTTTACGTCTTATAAAAAACTTTCTCAACCTTTTTCCCTTTCTTTTCAGTCCATTTACATGATATATTGTGTCAGACAAATAAAGGAGGTCCTTATGCTTATTTTTTTACTAATACTCGGACTTATCGGTAGTACATTCATCGCTATAAGCGGTTATTTTCTTCATGCCATTTCTTTTTCAGGCATTTTTGCAACGATTTTTATTGGAACTAGCTTAGCATTAACAGGCAACATACCTATTTGGGCAACGGTTATTTTTTTATTTGGTTCTTCTTTAGTCATTAACTTGATCAAACAAGTTCTCTTCCCTGATAGTCTATCTAAAGAAACTGTTATCCATGAAAAGAACGGACCTAGAGATTATTTCCAAATTCTAGCAAATACTCTACCTGCTACTATTTTCATCTTACTTTACACATTCACTTCAAATAACAGTTTTCTATTAGGAAGCCTCGCCTCATTAGCAGGAGCAACAGCCGATACTTGGGCTTCTGAAATTGGTATGTTGAGTAAAAGAAAACCAATTGATATCACCACATTCAAACCTTTACCTACTGGACTTTCTGGTGGCGTGAGTTTATTAGGTTTAATCGCTTCATTTTTCGGTAGTTTGTTTGCCGTTTTAATCTTTTTTATTTTTAGTAAACTCTTCTACCAAGAGACAACCACGCAACACTTATTTTCGATAGTAGTTTTAGGCTTCTTCACCTCTCTACTGGACAGCTTACTAGGCAGTTTGTTCCAAAGAACATATCAAACAACTAACAATGAATTAACAGAACAAGCAACAGGTAACAAACTTGTCCACGGTGTGACTTGGCTATCAAATGATGGTGTTAACTTAATAGCGACCTCTTGTATTGCTATTATCACTTTTTTATTAACAAACTAAAAAAAGAGGTTGAGACAAATGTCTCAACCTCTTTGATTACTTCAACTATAAAAATTATTTTACAGTTACTGAAGCTCCAACTTCTTCTAATGAAGCTTTTAATGCTTCAGCGTCTTCTTTAGAAACGCCTTCTTTGATTGGTGCAGGAGCGCCATCAACTAAAGCTTTAGCTTCTTTAAGACCTAAACCAGTTGCTTCACGAACTGCTTTGATAACTTTAACTTTTGAATCTCCAGCAGAAGTTAATTCTACAGTGAATTCAGTTTGTTCTGCAGCAGCAGAAGCTTCACCAGCACCAGCAGCAGCTACAGGAGCAGCAGCAGATACACCAAATTCTTCTTCGATAGCTTTTACTAAGTCATTTAATTCTAAGATAGTTGATACTTTTAAATCAGCAATAATTTGTTCAACGTTTAATGCCATTATATTTTCCTCCATTGTAATCTTTTATAAGATTAATTTTTAGTTTTTTAGTTTAAAGCGAAATTACAATTAAGCAACTTCTTCTTCTTTTGCTTCTGATACAGCTTTAACTGCGTATGCAACGTTTCTGACAGGAGCTTGTAATACTGAAAGTAACATAGAAAGTAAACCTTCGCGGTTTGGTAATTTAGCAAGAGCAATGATTTCTTCGATAGAAGATACGTTACCTTCGATAATACCACCTTTAATTTCTAATTTATCAGCAGTTTTAGCAAAATCATTCATGATTTTAGCTGGAGCAACTACGTCTTCGTTACTAAATGCTACGGCAGTAGGTCCAACGAATACGTCTCCCATACCTTCTAATCCAGCAGCTTCAGCAGCACGACGTAAGATACCATTTTTGATAACTTTCATCTCAACGTTTGCATCACGTAATTGTTTACGTAAATCTGTTACTTGTTCAACTGTTAAACCACGGTAATCAACAACGACTACTGATGCAGCTTCTTTTAATTTAGCAGTAACAACTTCAACTTCTTGAGCTTTTTTAGCGATTGATGCTTCACTCATTTGTTTCACCTCCGTAAATATTAGATGGTGGAGTTTTTTTAACATAAAAAAACCCCATGCCACCGTTGACATAGAGGGACCATTGATTTCATTCAATATCGTCCTCGGTAGGAAATTAAGACTTACGTCACCTACTGTCTTCGGTACAGTTATTATTAACCTAGACAACTATAACACAGATAGTTGCCTAGGACAAGTTTTTTTCTAAAAATTATAGAGATAAGGCGTCTACTTTAACTCCAGGACCAAATGTTGTAGTCACTGTTAAGTTTTTGATGTATTGACCTTTAGTTGCTGCAGGTTTAGCTTTAACAATCACTTCATGGATTGCTTTTAAGTTTTCGATTAATTTAGCATCGTCAAATGATACTTTACCGATTGGTACATGGATGTTACCTTGTTTGTCAACGCGGTAAGTTACTTTACCAGCTTTAACTTCTTCAACAGCTTTAGTTACGTCCATAGTAACAGTTCCTGTTTTAGGGTTAGGCATTAATCCTTTAGGTCCTAACACACGACCTAATTGACCAACTTGCGCCATCATGTCTGGTGTTGCAACAACAACGTCAAAACCAAACCATCCACCTTTAATTTTTTCAACCATGTCAGCATCGCCAACAAAGTCTGCTCCAGCAGCTTCAGCTTCTTTAGCTTTTTCGCCTTTAGCAAAAACTAAAACTGATTGAGTTTTACCAGTACCATTAGGTAAAACCATAGCTCCACGGATTTGTTGATCCGCTTTTTTAGGATCTACATTTAAGTTGTAAGCAACTTCTACAGTTGCGTCAAATTTTGCAATGTTTGTTTCTTTAGCTAAAGCAACTGCTTCTGCTGCAGAATAATGTTTTAATACGTCTACTTTTTTTAATGCATCTTGCATTTTTTTACTCTTTTTAGCCATTTTGTGTTTCCTCCTTGATTGTGGTTATAACGGTCGAACCTCCCACGGAATTTATACTTTTCAATATAAACCGACTGAGAAGCTACTTCTAGTATCAATAGAATAAAAAATTATTCTACAGTGATACCCATGCTTCGTGCAGTACCTTCTACCATGCGCATTGCTGCTTCAACGTCAGCTGCGTTTAGGTCTTGCATTTTAGTTTCAGCAATTTCTTTTACTTGATCTTTAGTTACAGTTGCAACTTTTTTAGAATTTGGCTCACCAGAACCTTTTTCGATTTTAGCAGCTTTTTTAAGTAATACTGCAGCTGGTGGTGTTTTTGTAATAAATGTAAATGAACGGTCTTCATATACAGAAATTACTACAGGAATGATTAATCCTGCTTGATCAGCCGTACGAGCGTTGAATTCTTTTGTGAATCCCATAATGTTAATACCCGCTTGTCCTAATGCTGGTCCAACTGGTGGTGCTGGAGTTGCTTTCCCTGCTGGGATTTGTAACTTAACTAATTTTTCTACTTTCTTTGCCACGAGACATACCTCCTTAAGTCCGTGATGTGGTTTAATGGAGATGAAAATTTCTCCTCCCACGCTTCTTTATCAAAAAAGAAGCACGTGTGTAAAACACGTACCTTGACATTATATAAAATATGCAAAAAAAAAGCAACCCTATTTATGACTTTTTTAGATATATTAATGGAATCAGCCTATTCCTTGCAGTTAAAATTTTGCCGTGATAGAGTGTAAAGTAAGCTTATAAATAAGGAAGGAATGTGTTTTATGATAAGACTAGCCCAACCAAAAGATGCTAGTGAAGCAATGGATTTAGTGATGATTGTATTAAGAGATATGGAACTTGAGGTATTTAACAAAATTTCTGAAGAGCAAGTTAAAGAACTACTAGTAACTGCCTTTGTTGATAAACCTAATTACCGTTATGGGTTTAAAAATGCGCTTGTTAAAGAAATTGATAATCAAGTTGCAGGTGTGGCTTTTGGCTACCCTGATCATATTGAAACATCAATTGATGACGACTTCATTCAACTATTATTAGAAAACGGCTTAACTGAAGAACATAAATTTTTCCACGAATTAGAAACCTTCAAAAATGAATGGTACTTAGATACTCTAGTTACCTCTCCTAATTTCCGAGGCCAAGGTGTTGCTAGAGAGTTATTAGATTCACTTTCTACAATTGCTAAAGAAAAAGAATGTCCTGCAATTGGATTAAACGTGGATAAAGTTAATGAAAGTGCTAGACGTATTTATTTAAATAACGGCTTTTCAAAAGTTGGTGAAATTGATATTGCCAATCATCGTTACGATCATCTACAAAAAAATGTAGGCTAATTAACATATAAATGTAGGCTAATTAACATATAATAGTAAGAAACATTAAAAGAAAGACACTTTTCTTTTAATGTTTCTTTTTTTCTTTTTAATACGGATATCCCTTGCTAATTCACCTAAAATGTTCTATACTATATATGAACAATCGTTCATATGAAAATAAAAACATATATTATTTTAGGAGGGATTTATTATGGCTCAGCATACACACGCTCAAGAGCATGACCACAGTCAAAGTGAACACACTCATGAACACAATCACGGTAATCTGCCTGTTGTTCTTTTCTTTCTTGGTCTAGCAACTTTCATACTTAGCTACTTTGTTTCTGCCACATTATGGCAAAATATTCTCGGAACACTTACTATTTTTCTATCTGGCTACCATATCATTATTGAAGGTGTGGAGGATACGATTAACCAAACAAAAGAATTCAAAAAATTCACCCCAAATGTCCACATTCTGATGACTCTGGCTGCTATTGGTGCAGCGATCATCGGTGACTTCAGAGAAGGTGCTCTACTTATCTTAATCTTTGCTGGTGCTCACTTTTTAGAAGAATACGCTGAAGGTAAAAGTAAGCGTGAAATTACAAATCTAATGAATATGAACCCAACCGAAGCCCGACTTATTCAACCTGATGGCTCAACTAAAATTGTTGAAGTTAGTTCTTTAGTCGTTGGTGATAAACTTCAAGTCTTAAATGGGGATCAAATTCCAACAGATGGAAAAATTATTGCTGGTTTTACTTCTATTGATGAATCTTCTATAAATGGAGAAAGTATCCCGGCTGAAAAAACTGTTGGTGATGATGTTTATGGTAGTACCATTAATGGCAACGGTGCTATCACGATTGAGGTAACTAAAGATAGCTCAGAAACAGTTTTTGCCAAAATTCTTGAGTTGGTTAATCAATCTCAAAGTAATCTTTCTAAAAAAGCGACAAAAATTAAAAAATTAGAACCTAAATACGTAACTGCTGTCATGATCATCGTGGCTCTTTATATTGTAGCAATGCCACTAATCTTTGGTGCTACTTGGTACGATAGCTTTTATAAGGGTATGGTTTTCTTAACTGTCGCTTCTCCTTGTGCTTTAGCTGCTAGTGACGTTCCCGCTACTCTTTCTGGTATTTCAAATTTGGCTAAACGCGGGGTTCTATTTAAAGGTGGTTCTTACCTATCTAACTTAGAAGGTATTAAAGCTATAGCTTTTGATAAAACAGGAACCTTAACAGAAGGTAAACCTAAAGTTACAGATGTTGTCTTTATCGAAAGCCATCAAGAAAAAGCACAAAATTACTCAAATATTATTGCAGCGATGGAAAAACAAGCAAACCATCCTCTAGCTGATGCTATTCTTAATCACCTGACTGTGACTGAAGAAATCAACTTAGACATCGACAATCAAATTGGTAAAGGACTCGTTTCTAATTACCAAAATAAAGACTATCGTATTGGAAAACCTAGTCAGTTTACCCAAGTACCTGAAGAACTGGCTCAACTAAATCATAAATTGGCAGAAGATGGTAAAACAGTGGTTTTCTTCTCAGAAGATGACTATGTCATTGGGCTAATCGCTATGATGGACTTACCAAATGACAATGCTAAAAAAGTCATTGCCTACCTGCATGAACAAGGTATTCACACAACAATGATTACTGGAGACGCTGAAAAAACCGGTCAAGCTGTAGCTAAACAATTAGGTATGGATGAAGTAGTTGGTAACGTCTTACCTGAAAACAAATCAGCAATTGTTGAAGAACTAGAGAAAAAATACGGTTCAACTGCTATGGTTGGTGATGGTGTCAATGATGCTCCAGCTCTTGTGAAAGCAGACATCGGTATTGCTATGGGTGAAGGAACAGACATTGCCATCGATGTGGCTGATGTGGTTCTAATGAAAAATGATTTAACCAAACTTAGCTACGCTCATAAAGTGTCAAAACGACTTGATAAAGTGGTTATGCAAAACATTGCCTTTTCAATGTTTATTGTAGCTCTACTAGTTATCCTCAACATTGTTGGTAAAATGAATTTACCACTAGGTATCTTAGCCCATGAAGGAAGTACCCTCATTGTTCTCTTCAATGGTTTACGTTTATTAAAACCTATTAAAGACTAATAAAAAAACTCTAACTGATTAATAACCGGTTAGAGTTTTTTGTTATTTAAACATTTTTTAATCTATTCAAACGGTAACACTTGTTGCTTTTCTGCGGCTTCAAAAATTGTTTCAATTAGTTTTAACACTCTATACACTTCAGTGTTTTTAACAATTGGATCCGCCTCGTTTCTAACAACGTTGTAAAAATTACGATAGAAAGAATCAAACTCTGGTGCTACCTCTTTAATCGGTAATGTGGTTGTAGCTTCTTCTGAAGGAGGTGCCATGGTTTTAGTTAAACCTTGACCTGCTTGAATGGGCACTAAATTATGGTGGTCAATGATTCCTGTTTGTTTCACGATTTCACCTGATAAGTCCCAATCTTGAATCACAGCAGCCCCTTCAAACCCTCTGACATACCATCTTGGTAGCTTCACAAAATTAGTTGTTCCGACTTCGACAATAGCCTTAACCCCATTTTCAAAGGTCAGATAGCTAATAAAACCGTCATCAACGTCATCTCCTAAAACAAAACTTAAGTCTGCAGCCACTGTCTTAAGTGGACTATCCACCATAAATAAGAGTTGGTCTAACAAATGTACGCCCCAATCAAGTAACATGCCGCCACCATGTTCTTTTAGATGACGCCAGTCTCCAGGAATTCCGTTTGCTCCTTGAACACGTGATTCAATTTGAAATAAATCCCCTACTTGTTTTTGGTTATACAAGTCACGAATAATTAAAAAATCATTGTCCCAACGTCTGTTTTGATGAACCATGAAAGTCCTTCTCTCTAATTGAGCAAGAGCCATGACTTCTTCTAATTCTTGGGTATTCATCATCACTGGCTTCTCACAAACAACATGTTTACCTGCTTTTATAGCTTGAATCGCTAATTCTTTGTGCGAGTCATTTGGTGTCGCTATTAAAACAGCTTCGACTTCCGCAGCTACTAGCACGTTTTCAAGACTGTCATAAGTCTTAAATCCATCTGCTTGAGCTTGAGTCAGACGTTCTTCTTTAATATCATAAACACCTACCACATTGAGACCTGTTGTTTCTGCAATAAGTTCTTTGGCATGATAACTTCCCATACCACCATAGCCAATGACGACAAAATTAATTGCTTCCATTTCTTTACCTCCTAGCTTTAAGCCCACCACATATCTGTTGGTTGCTCATGAATCATGATTGATTTCAAATTCGTTACTGCTCTATCAAATCCTTCATCAATTGACATCAATGGATCTTCATGCTCAATGCTCAATACATAATCATAGCCATACAATCTTAAAGCACTAATAATATCTGACCATTCTTTCATGTCGTGTCCACAGCCTACTGACCTAAAGCTCCATGCTCTCGTTTGGACATCTCCATAAGGTTGCATGTCTGTTAGACCATGCATGTTAATATTATCTTGATCTAGATATGTATCTTTAGCATGGAAATGATGAATCGCTTTTTCTTTACCCAAAATTTTGATTGTCCCAACTGGATCAATCCCTTGCCACCACAAGTGTGAAGGATCTAAATTACAACCGATATGACTCCCTGCACCATCTCTTAATTTCAACATGGTAAAAGGCGTGTGAGCAGAAAAGCCACCATGTAGCTCAATTCCAATCTTCACACCTGACTGACTACATACATCATTTATATCTTTCCAATAGGGAATGAGTTTTTTCTCCCATTGATAATTATAAATGTCTGCGTATTCTGTTGGCCATGGTAAAACTGGCCAGTTAACAGTTGTGTCTGTCTCGTTTCCTCCAGGGATTCCTGAGAAGCCGTTAACTACAGGGACATTCATCAATGAAGCTAATTGAATGGTTTTTCTTAATAGCTCATCTGCTTCCTTCGCTTCATTTTTATTAGGTGAAACAGGGTTATTGTGGCAACTAAACGCACTGATTTCAAGACCATTTGCTTGTAGTTTACTTAAGTATTCTTTTCTCTCATCACTAGAAACTAATAGTTTATCAATATCACAATGAGCATTTCCAGGTGAACCACCTGTGCCGATTTCCACTGTTTGAAGTCCTCTTTTAGCCACTGCTTCAATCATCTCATCAAAACTTAGTTGATTGAACAAAGGTGTAAATACGCCTAATTTCATTGATTATCTCCCTTTCTCTTTCCATTCTTTTAAAGTCTTCACATTTATTTTGGCACTTTCCATTGGTGTTAACTCTTGAAATGCCTCTTGCTCGATGACAACCCAGTCTAACTCTGCTTCTTTAGCCCAATCTAGATAACGATCAATAGGTAATATACCTTTACCAATCTCTGTGCTTTCTTTTTCCTCACCTGTCACACGCATGTCTTTTAAGTGCAGCCACTTTATATTTTGTTGATGTTTTGTTAACCAAGGAATCACGTCTACCCCTGCATAAGCAAGCCAATACGTATCCACTTCTAATTGAATAGTGGGAATTAACTCAATCATTTTTTCTAAGATATTCACTTGAGGAATTGCCATTAGTTCATGAGCGTGATTATGATAACCTAGAGTTAACCCTTCTTTATTTAGCTTGTCGCTAATCTCTTTTAATATCAGAATTTGTTCTTCCCATTCTTTTTCTGAAGGGGCATCCATGTAAGGCACAATAAGCACTTCGTTTCCTAATGCTTTTTCAAAAGCGACTGTTTCATCAAACTCATCTCTTAACTGTTCAAAACCAACATGAGCACCTGATACATGTAAAGACAGCTCTGCTAATTTAACTTTAATTGCTTCGGCTTTTCTATTATAGTAACCAGCAAATTCCACACCGTCGTAACCAAAGGCTTTAACTTGCTCCAAGACTGACTCAAAGTCCTCAGCACAAGCTTCTTGAACACTCCAAAGTTGTAAACTAATTAATGGTTTCATTGTTTATCCCTTCCAATTCTCTAAGGTTTCAAGTGGTTGATGATGCCCGTAGCTTGGATAAGTACTCTGACTAGGTGTGGCCCACTGAACTGCGTTTTTTATCACACGTTGGACTTTTTTGTGGTAGTAAGAGGGATACGTTTCGTGTCCTGGTTGGAAATAAAAGATTTTACCGTTTCCTCTTTTATAGGTACAACCACCTCTAAAGACCTCTCCGCCTTGGTACCAGTTGATAAAAATCAACTCGTCTGGTGCGGGAATATCAAAGTGTTCTCCGTACATTTCTTCTTTTTCAAGTTCAATGTATTCACCAATCCCATCAGTAATCGGATGACTTGGATTCACATTCCAAATACGACACGTTTCATCTGCCTCACGCCATTTTAAATCACAACTAGTTCCCATTAATTTCATGAAAATTTTTGACATATGACCTGAATGAAGAACAATTAGTCCCATGCCTTGTAGGATACGTTCATGGACACGATTGACAATCTCATCTGCTACTTCATCATGAGCCATGTGCCCCCACCAAATTAGGACATCTGTCTCATCTAAAACTTCCTCTGTTAACCCATGTTCAGCCTCATCTAAAGTCGCTGTTTTTACCACAAACTCTTCTTGTAAAAAACTTTTTAGTTGTTCATGAATCCCATTTGGGTACACTTCTCTTACTTTTTCGTCTGTCAGTTCATGACGGTATTCATTCCATACTGTGACATGTATCATTTTCTAATCACCTTTTCCACTTAAGTTAGTTGTTTAAAAAAACAGGTTCTCCTGTTTTAGAGGACTCATAAATAGCTTCTAAAATTTCTGTTACGACTAAAGCTTCTTCTGGTTTAACTACAGGATCTTTATCCTCTATAATTGCTTGGATCCAAGAAACTGCTTCTAAAACCGCAGGATCTGAGCCTTCGCCATCATAAAAGGCAACGCCACCTGTTTCTAACTCCACTTGACGTTCATATAATAAACCACGATCTTCCCCGTTAATCGTTAAGCCATTTCTCATATCAGCTCCTGCTTTTGTCCCAGCAAGAGTTGTTTTAGCTTCATCAACTTCTAAACTATTTAAGGCCCAACTAGCTTCTAAGAAAATAGATGCACCATTTTCCATAGTCACAAACCCAAAAGCTGAA
This sequence comes from Candidatus Vagococcus giribetii, assembly GCF_017316185.1. GTDB lineage: Bacteria > Bacillota > Bacilli > Lactobacillales > Vagococcaceae > Vagococcus > Vagococcus giribetii. Next base: position 11,828 of record NZ_JAFLVX010000015.1, read on the forward strand.
TCTTCAACTGTAAATTTCTCTGGATTCCAAGGTCCCCAAGCATTAGCTGCATTTTTTGTTTGAGATAATTTGTGATAAGCATTTCCTACTACGTATTTTGGTTTATAGTTATTCATCATCCATAGGGTTAAGTCTAAAGCATGTGTCCCGATATCGATTAATGGACCTCCACCTTGAGCTTCTTCATCTAAGAAAACACCCCAAGTTGGAACAGCTCGACGACGAATAGCATGAGCTTTTCCTACATAAATATCGCCTAACTCACCATCAGCACATACTTGGTGCAAATATTGAGAATCTGTTCTAAAACGATTTTGATAGCCAATCGTTAATTTTTTTCCTGTTTCTTTAGCAGCTTCAACCATTCGTCTACCTTCTTCACTGGTTTTAGCCATTGGTTTTTCACACATAACGTGTTTTCCTGAATGAAGTCCTGCAATAGAAATCTCTGCATGAGAATTATTTGGTGTACACACATGAATCACATCAATGCTTGTGTCTTTTAATAAATCTTCATAGTTTGTGTAAGCACGAGCTTCCGCTACTCCAAATTCTTCTTTGGCCTTTTCTGCTTTTTCTAAATCAATATCACAAAAAGCCACCATTTCAACTTCTTTAACTTGTTTTAAAGCAGGCATGTGCTTTCCATTTGCAATACCACCACAGCCGATAATCCCAATTTTTAACGTCATAATAAAAAACCTCCACTAAAGTTTTGTTTGTGACTTCATTCTACAAAACTTTGGTAGGGGTTTCTTCCTTGTTTCTCGCTTAAATATTCCCGAATATTGCCTTTTGATACTTTAGTGGTGACATGCCCACTTGTTCTTTAAATACATGATGAAAGGTTTTAACACTATTAAAACCTGACTTTTCTGCTACTTCTATCATAGGAATTTTTTCGTGAGATAAAATATACTTAGCTTGGTTGATACGATAATCCGTTAAAAACTGCATAAGGGTTTGTCCAGTATTCTTTTTAAAGAATCGTGAAAAATAAAAGGGACTAAAACCAATCACCGCAGCAACTTCTTCTAGGGTAACCACTTCATTATAATGGGTTTCAATATACATAAAAACATCATTTAGCCGCTCTAGGGTTTCTTGATTATTAACGGCTTCTGAAAAAGTGACTTGTTGATACATCTCAGGTTTTTGAGGAATTTCTCTATAGTAAAGAGCCATTAATTTTAATAAATTGCCTATTACAACATGCTCATATCCTGGCTGTTGTTCCGCCATTTCTGTGAAGGATTCTTTCAAGTAAGCGATGACCTTTTCTTTTGTTTCAAGAGGCCAATAGACACTATGATTTTCAGCTTTTTCAAACAATTTAATAATCTCTAAGTGACTTTTCTCCTTAAACGTTTTGTCTCTAAAGAGGTTTAAGTCAAACTGATAGACCAGTCGATTGCTTCCAGGGGATGCCATAAAATAGTGGGCTTCCCCACTACCAAATACAAATAGCTCACCTTCATGAACTTGAACAATCTGATCATTGTACCCAATATTCACTGAGCCCTTGGTCACGTAAATGATTTCAATTTCTTTATGCCAATGAGGAGGCACAATGATTTCTCCTTCATTTTCAAAAATAATCAAAGGAAACACCTCTGACCATTTGGGTATTTCTAAGTATAGACTCATTAGAAGACTTCCTTTCATACTAGTTGAATCTAAGTATAGCAAATTATAGGAAATAGGATAAATAAAAAAGAGATGAGTGTTGGCTTCATCTCTTTTAGACTATTTAGCGTAATCTACTGCTCGAACTTCTCTTACAACAGTTACTTTAATATGTCCAGGATATTCTAACTCGTTTTCGATGCGTTTTCTAACTTCTCTTACAAGAAGTGTTGCTTCGTCATCTGTTACTTCATCTGGTTTTACCATCACGCGAATCTCACGACCTGCTTGAATAGCAAAACTTGTGTCAACACCAGGGAAATCATTAGCAATACCTTCTAAACGCTCTAAACGTTTAATGTAGTTTTCTAATGACTCACTTCTAGCACCAGGTCTTGCAGCTGATAAAGCATCTGCTGCGGCAACTAATACTGAAATAACTGATGTAGCTTCAACATCTCCGTGGTGAGAAGCAACTGCGTTAATAACAACTGGATGTTCTTTATATTTACTTACAAGCTCTGTTCCAATTTCTACATGGGAACCATCTACTTCATGATCAAGGGCTTTACCAATGTCATGGAGTAAACCAGCTCGTCTAGCTAATGTAGCATCTTCTCCTAGCTCTTCAGCTAAAACTCCTGCTAATTTAGCTACTTCGATTGAATGGTTTAATACATTTTGACCATAGCTTGTTCTGAATCTCATGCGACCTAGTGTCTTAATTAAATCTGGGTGAAGTGAGTGAACACCAACCTCAAAGGCTGCATTTTCACCATACTCACGAATTCTTTCATCCATCTCTTTACGAGATTTCTCAACCATCTCTTCAATACGAGCTGGGTGAATTCTACCATCTTGAATTAATTTTTCTAATGTCATTCGAGCGATTTCTCGTCTTATTGGATCAAAACCAGAAAGAACTACTGCTTCTGGTGTGTCATCAATAATTAAATCAATCCCTGTTAGTGTTTCAAGTGTTCGAATATTTCGACCTTCTCGACCAATGATACGACCTTTCATGTCGTCATTTGGTAAATTAACCACTGTAACGGTTAATTCTGAGACTTGATCAGCTGCACAACGTTGAATGGCTAGAGATAACATGTTTTTCGCTTTTCTCTCAGCTTCTTCTTTTGCTCGTTGCTCACTATCTTTAACTAACATTGCTCTTTCATGTGTTAATTCTTCTTCAGTTTCAGCCATAATAATGCCTTTGGCTTCTTCTTTGGTCAAAGATGCGACTTTTTCTAGTTCCTCTTTTTGTCGTTCAATCAATTCCGATACTTTTTGTTCTCGCTCATCAATCAATTGTCTCTTAGAATCAATTTTTTCCTCTTTTTCCTCGAGTGAACGTTCGCGTTTTTCAATAGCGTCATCTTTGCGATCAAGATTATTCTCTTTTTGTAATAGGCGATTCTCTTGATTTTTTAATTCTGCTCTTTCTTCTTTCAGCTCACTTTCGATTTCAGATCGGTAATTTTGATTCTGTTCCTTAGCTTCCAACAAATACTCTTTTTGAAGAGTTTCAGCTTCTTTTTTCGCTTGCTCTATAATACTGTCTGCTGTATTATTTGCTCCGTCAATAGATTTCTCATGTTGACTTTTTGAAAAAAAGTAACCGACTGCCAAACCCACAATTAATCCGATGATAGTGAGGAGTATCAAATTCATAACAACACCTCCATACTATCTTAATTTGTTTTTATGTGTAGATTAAAAGTAAAATATTTCTAAATCATACTCTACAGGCATGACTGTATAAATTAAAACTATACATCTCTCATTTTAAGCTTTGTTAAATGGAGTGTCAACTTAAATAATAGCTACATTAAGTATAAAAAAACTGCTAAACAGACTTCTATATCTATTTAGCAGTTTTCTTATTTTTTAATCTTCTGAATCTAATGATAACTCTTCTTCTGTTTCTTCAACAGGAACAACTCCGTCCATGTTGTAAGCAATACGGACTTTTTCGTAAATCTCTTGCATGATGTCTTGGTTTTCTGCAAGGAATTTTTTAGCATTTTCTCGCCCTTGGCCAATTTTCTCATCATTATAAGAATACCAAGCACCACTTTTATTCACGATATCTTTGTCAGAAGCCATATCAAGAAGTTCTCCTTCTTGAGAAATACCTTCTCCGTACATAATATCCACTTCAGCAATTCTGAATGGTGGTGCTACTTTATTTTTAACAACTTTGATTTTTGTTCTGTTACCAATGATATCTGTTCCTTGTTTTAATTGCTCTGCACGTCGAACTTCAAGACGAACAGTTGCGTAAAACTTAAGGGCACGTCCCCCTGGTGTTACTTCAGGGTTACCAAACATAACTCCTACTTTTTCTCGAATTTGGTTAATGAAAATAGCAATTGTTTTTGTTTTATTAATCGTTCCTGAGAGTTTTCTTAAAGCTTGAGACATCAAACGGGCTTGTAGGCCTACGTGAGAGTCTCCCATTTCGCCATCGATTTCAGCACGAGGTACAAGAGCTGCTACAGAGTCGACTACTACAATATCAATCGCACCACTTGAAACAAGAGCTTCAGCGATGTTTAATCCTTGCTCTCCTGTATCAGGTTGAGATAATAATAACTCATCGATATTTACACCTAAAGCTTGTGCGTACTTAGGATCTAGGGCATGCTCTGCATCGATAAAGGCAGCTGTTCCACCTTCTTTTTGAACAGCAGCAATTGCATGTAAAGCAACAGTTGTTTTACCAGAACTCTCTGGTCCGTAAACTTCAATAATACGGCCACGAGGGTATCCACCTACACCTAAAGCTGAGTCTAATGCTAGTGATCCACTTGAAACTGTAGAAATTTGTGTATCTACCTTTTCTCCTAACTTCATGACAGAACCTTTACCATAATCTTTTTCTATTTTCTTTAACGCTGCATCTAATGCTGCTTTACGATTATCTGACATCAATGTGCCTCCTTCAATTTCTCTCTTCATTAACATAATACTTTCTTTTATAGCAAAAATCAAGATAAAAGCGAACAAATATTCGCCTTATTTCATTATTTCTTTTCTAAGGAGATTTAGACCGTGCTTTACTGCACCGTCCTTGATGTAATCTCGCTCCCTTTTTATCACCAACTCATGACTAATAGTTCTTTCTTTAGAAGATACACTTAATAAAACAGAGCCAACTTCTTTATTATCTACTTTATCTGGACCACCAACTCCAATCATAGCTAGTCCGTAATCTGTTTTCATGACTTGTCTAATAGCCTTAGCTAGTGACTCCACTTGAACTTGATTAAGAACCTCTGCTGCTTGTTGATCTTCTTTGGCAAACTCTAACAACTGGCGTTTTGTTTCTAATGAATAAGCCACTACGCCACCTTTAAAAACTTGAGAACTTCCCTTAATATCTGTTAGTCTTCCTTGACATAAACCACCTGAAACACCTTCTACAACAGATAGGGTTGCTTTTTCTTGTTTCAGTAAATCAACCACAACTTCTTCAATGGTCAGTTCTTCACCGTAACCGTAAAAGAACTCTCCTACTTCGTCCATAACCAGTTGCTCCATGCTATCTAATGCAAGTTGCGCTTCTTTTTCAGTCGTACTTTTAGCAGTGATTCTTAGCATAACTTCATTTGATTTAGCATAAGTCGCTAAAGTAGGGTTGGTTTGATGACGAATAAGGTCATCTAATTTTTCGGCTAAAAAAGACTCCCCAATTCCCATGAATCTTAAATAAGTTGAATCCAGTCTTGTGTCATTTGGTAACAACTCTTTTAATAGAGGTAAACCTTCTTTTGCCACTGCTTTCATCTCTCTTGGCGGACCAGGTAATAACAAATAATAAACACCTTTATGCTCAGCTAAAAGGCCACAAGCTAGTCCAGCAGGATTTTGTAAAGTTGTACTTCCTTCTATTGTTAGTGCTTGTCGTTTGTTATTTTCCGTCACACCTCGTTTAGAGTGTTGAAAAAATACTTCTAAACGTTCCATAGCTTCGTCGTCATACATCAACTCTTTGCCTAAAAATTTAGCTGTCGTTTGTTTGGTTAAATCATCTTCTGTTGGTCCAAGTCCCCCACACACAACAACTAAATCCGCACGTTTACTGGCCTCTTCTAATGAAACTAGTAATCTTCCTTCATTATCTCCAACTACTTGTTGATGGTATAAATCAAAACCTAAGTGACTCAAAAATTCAGACAAATAAGTCGCATTGGTATTAACAATTTGACCTAGTAAAATTTCAGTACCTACTGCAATAATCTCTGCTTTCATCTTGTTACCTCACATTCAACATACGTTTGTTTTCACCTTTTATTTTATCATACTTCCGTAGAATTCCCTTTTTATCTCTCTCAAAAAAATAATTGCCTTCAAAAGTGCTAAAGACGAACCTTCGTGGTAAAATGTGACTATCACATTGTGTTAAGGAGAGAAACTATGGGACTTTATAAAAGCGTCTTTGATATTATTGGACCAATCATGATCGGTCCAAGCAGTTCTCACACTGCTGGAGCGGCTCGAATTGGAAAAATCGTTCGTCAAATTTTTGGCGAACAACCTGATACAGTTGATTTGTATCTTTACGAGTCATTTGCAAAAACCTATCGAGGGCACGGGACTGACATTGCTCTTGTTGGAGGTCTTCTTGATATGGAGCCCGATGACGAGCGTCTATCGGACTCATTAAGAATTGCCCATGAATTAGGTATGAGTGTTGCTTTTGTCCCAAAATCAGAAGCTTCAGACCATCCAAACTTAGTCAAAATCTTTGTCAAAAAAGGCGAACGAACAATGACTTGTACGGGTATTTCTATTGGTGGAGGTGCTATTCAAATTTCTGAATTAAACGGCTTTAAGATTAATTTAGACATGTCGACACCTACTTATTTAACCGTTCATCAAGATAAACCAGGTATCGTGGCTAAAGTAACAGCTATTTTATCTGATCACGAAATTAATATCAGTACAATGACAGTTACCCGTGAATCAAAAGGTGAAAAAGCCATTATGATTATTGAAGTAGACGACCGCATCGAAGGATTAACTTGTCTACTTAAAGAAATTGACGGTGTAGACGAAGTGAGTTTCTTTGGTTAAGGAGGAAAATAAATGTTTGGAACAATAGAAGAATTAGTTGAATTAGCTAATCAACATGGCTCTGTTCACGAAGCAATGATTGTCACTGAAATGGAACAATCTCAGTATTCACGTGAGTTTATTTTAGAGCATATGGGAAAAAATTTAGATGTTATGATGGCTTCCATTAAAAAAGGTATTGGTGGCGTTACTTCTGTTACTGGCTTAACTGGTGGTGATGCGCCTAAACTGAATGCCTATATCGCTTCTGGTAATTATTTAACCGGAAAAACAGCCTTAACAGCTGCTCAAAATGCGATTGCTGTTAATGAAGTTAATGCTGAAATGGGTGTTATCTGTGCCACACCAACTGCTGGTAGCGCTGGTGTAGCAGCAGGCGTTTTATCTGCTCTAGTAGAAGATAGACAGTTAACCCGTGAAGAGCAAATTAATTTCTTATTCACTGCTGGTGCGTTCGGCTTAGTGATTGCTAATAATGCTTCAATTAGTGGAGCTGCTGGTGGTTGTCAAGCAGAAATTGGTTCAGCTAGCGCTATGGCAAGCGCTGCTCTTGTTGAAGTTTGTGGCGGGACGCCTGAGCAATCAGCTCAAGCTGTTGCCATTACCATTAAAAATATGATGGGACTTATCTGTGATCCTGTTGCGGGCCTTGTGGAAGTCCCTTGCGTGAAACGTAATGCTCTTGGAGCCACACAAGCTTTTGTATCAGCAGATATGGCTTTAGCAGGCATTACAAGTGTCATTCCGCCTGATGAAGTTGTTGAAGCGATGCATGTAGTCGGCATGCAGATGCCTAAGATTTTTAAAGAAACAGGTGAAGGCGGGTTAGCTGCTACCAAAACAGGCAGAGCTATTTCTAACCGTATTTTCCCTAAAGAATAAAAAATAGAGGTTATGACTGATTGAAGTCATAACCTCTATTTTTATCTTAACGCTCTCTTTTAGCCTCATTTTCTCGTGCAATTTCTTGTTGTTGTGAGGCAATAAATCCTTTGTTATCAAAATCATTTACTAAACCAGCTTGACCTTTATTAATACCGCCAAGCCCTGTGTTAACCATTTTTCCCCATCCTTTTAAAGGGTCTTTTCCTTTTGCTCGAAGTTCATCATTTTTCTGTCTAATTTTTTCAGATTTCAACAATTCTTTTTTTTCATAAACAATCACTCCTTTTGGTGTCTATCATTATACCATAGATTCTTCTTTTTCATCTGTTGTGTACATAACTCCAATTCCTGTTATCGCACTGATGATAGAAAAGACTGGTGATAATAAACTAAAGAAAGCAAATGGTAAGTAAGTCAATGTTGGAACACCAAAAGTACTTGCAACAAAACTTCCTGCAATTCCCCATGGAATTAAGTAGTTAATTACTGTTCCGCCGTCTTCTAAAGTTCGACTTAATACAACTGGATCAATGTTTTTTTCTTTAAAAGCCTCTTTAAAGGCATTCCCTGGCAAGATAACTGATAAAAATTGTTCTCCGATAAATAGGTTAACACCAATACTTGAGAGTAAAGTTACAACAATTAATTGCCAAGTTGCAGTCAACTTTTTAACTAAGGCATTAATAACTAAAGTGATTAGTCCCATTTCCATTAAGATACCCCCTAATGAAAGAGTTAGGATAATCAGTGCTACTGTTGGCATCATACTTTCGATTCCTCCACGTGACAACAAGGCATCAATTGACGCATTCCCTGTGTTCGCAACAAATCCAGATTCAACCACTTTAGCAATGCTATTAATGGATGTTGATGGTGATTGAATCAAAATCATGATAATTCCGACAATCACATTAAGTAAAATCGTGATAATGGCTGGTATTTTTTTCCAAGCACAAATGAGCATTAAAGCAATTGGGATCATCGCCCACATTGAAATTGAAAAGTTAGCTTCTAACACATTAACTACTGTATCAATTTCGCTTAAATCAGCTGTGGTATTGTTCATGCCTAATACGGCAAATAAGATTAATGAAACGATAAAGGCTGGTATTGTTGACCACATTAAATGTTTAATATGTTTAAATAAATCAGCTCCAACAATGGCTGAGGCTAAATTAGTTGATTCTGATAATGGAGACATTTTATCACCAAATACTGAACCAGACACAATTGCTCCGACAATCAAGGCTTCATTTAACCCGAGTGTAGTCCCTATTCCAAAGAAAGCTATCCCGATAGTTGACATAACTGTGAAGGCACTACCTACAGCACTTCCCACAATCGCACACACAAGAAATACTGATGGGACAAACCACTTCACACTAATAATGTTAAAGCCAACAACCATCAAAGTGGGAATAATCCCTGCTTGAATCCAAACAGCAATTAAAGCTCCAACTAATAAAAAGATAAAAATGGGAATAATTCCTGGTTTTAACCCTGACACAATTCCGTTGTTCACCATTCCTAAAGGCATTTTTTTAATAACCATGTAAAAAATACTAACACTAATAGCAAACAATATGGTGATATTAGGCGATAACTTAAGGCCAATCACTCCAATGGAAATACTTAATATAATTAAACTTAAAACAATACTTGCTTCGACTAAACTTATTTTTTTATTCATTCTTTCTCTCTCCTCTAATAATTAAAATGCTTTAACTACTAGACAGACGATAACGAATAATTCCCCCACAACTTTCTTTCACTTGATTCTCCTCCTTAAAAATATAAAAAAAGTCGCTCTTATAGACTAATCTATAAGGGCGACTTTGACATCACGGTACCACCTTATTTAAAACAATGACTTGTTTCATCTCATTCAACGTATTTAATTGTTTCTTTTTTAGTGTAATTCAACAAATAAGTTGGGTCGATTTTCAGCAACCATCGACTTTCTTAGGCTCAAATCTTATTGTCTACTGGATAAAAAAGTACTTCTTGATTCTATATCCTAAACACATTCACTAAAGAAGTCAAGCCTTTTATTTCCACAAAAATTTCCCAACTTGTTCAATGACTTCTGAATTATTCTTTAAACGCCCATGACTAGCTTGGTTTCCTGAGACAACGTAACGACTGACTTCATGCCCTTGATTTTTTAGTAAATGATAGATTCCTAATGAGCTATTTAGGGGCACAGTTCCATCTCCTTGCTCTTCTTCTGATACATTTCCACCAATGAGTAGAAAAGAACTTTCCTTTGGTAAACCAGTAACTAAATCAGTGTAATTAGCTAATTGTTCACTCACGACTTGAGGACCTTGTTCTAAAATAGTAGCCTCTGTTTGATTATTGTTGTCGATAAATTCGTTAAAGGGAGAGCCAATTGCCACTAGTTTTTTTATCACAGGCTGACTTTCCTCTTGAGAATAAGTTTCCATGTTTAATAAACTACTGGTGCCTCCCATGGAATACCCAACCACATTGACAGCCTCTACTTGGTAATTAGTTTTTAAATACGTAAGAGCAATCTTTAGCCAATCTGCTTGATGCCACTGATCACTTTTACTATTGCTATAAACCAATCGAACCCCTGGATTATTGTTATTAAATGATCCTTTCAAATCCGTTTCTACATGTAACTCACCTGATTCAGAAACTTCCATCACCATCTCTTGAGTCATTAAGTCATCCTTTTCTAACTGCTTCATCATCGTGTTCATCGTTCGATGATTACCACTATATCCATGAATAAAAATCGTTGGTATAACCGACTTAGAAACTGACTCTTCCTTCTTAGATTCTATTTTTTGTGATGATTTTTCAGGCGTTGAACACCCCGTATAAACTAACAGACATATACCTATCAACATAAGTTGTTTTAATTTCTTCATACAAACTCCTTTCGTATAAAAAAAAGACTGACTATTAAAACGTCAATCTTTTTGTTATTTTATAATTTATCGATTTGGTTGAAATCAAGTTCTGTACTTGTTTCACGACCAAACATATCGATGTTAACTTTTAATTTTTGTTTTTCGTTATCTACTTCAGTAATTTCTCCTGTTAAACCAGAGAAAGCACCTTCAACAATAGTAACAATTTCGCCAACTTCAACGTCAAAATCAACGTCACGTTTACTAATACCTAATTCACCTAAGATATGGTTAATTTCTTCATCTAGTAAAGGAGCTGGTTTACTACCTGCACCGTGAGAACCGACAAATCCAGTAACACCAGGCGTATTACGTACAACATACCATGAGTCGTCAGTCATTGTCATTTCAACTAATACATAACCAGGAAATGTTTTTCTAGCTGACACTTTTTCTTTACCATTTTTGATTTCACGTTCTTCTTGTTCTGGTACAACGACTCTAAAAATAAAGTCTTCCATACCCATACTTTGTGCACGTGATTCAATGTTTGTTTTAACTTTGTTTTCATATCCTGAATAAGTATGTAATACATACCAATGTTTTTCAAATGATTCCATTTCGGTCTTCCCGCCTTTTCTTGATAAAATAAAAAAACCTCAGGATTATCCGAAGTTCTTTTCTTTGTCTACAGTATAGCATTCATACAGGCTTTTTACTAGTAATTTTCACCTTAAACGAATGATTGCATAATAAAGTTAATCACTTGATCCGCAACAAAAAAGAAAGCTGCAAATAGTAATGTTGACTGTAAAACAGTGATAACATCTTTTCTTAATTTTGGTTTTGCTGGCCAAGTAACGATTTTCATTTCTTCGGCAACGCCTTTTAAAAATTTCATGTAGTTTCTCCTTATTAAGTCTTTATTCATCTACTGATTCTTTAAAACCTCTAATATATACCTCACTATTATATCTTTTATTAGACAATTTTTCAAGTTTATAATAAAAAAACAACATTATCACAAGGAGAATGTTGTTTTATTTTGTTTCACTATGTAGTGTGTGTTTTTTACAATATTTACAGAATTTTTTTACTTCTAAACGTTCTCTGCGATTGGCATCGTTGACTGCTTTTGAGTAGTTTCTAGAACCACACACTGAGCAAGCCAATGCTGATTTTCTAATTGCCATAAGGAATCCCTCCTGCTCTTTTAATCGTCAAGTTAATTTATCATCCATTCTAAGTTGTGTCAAATAAAATCCTATTAACAAAATTCTGAAAATTTAAAGAACTTGTTTTGTTTCTCAAAATAGTTATGTTATTATTACACTATAGTAAGAACAAAAATGAAGGGAGCGCTTTTTATGCTTATCGAATCAGTATGTATTCCAAAAAGACAACTAACGACAGTTAACGAATCTTGTACGTTAGAAGATGCTATAACTATTCTTGAAAAATCAGGATTTAGATGTATTCCTGTCTTAGATGAATCAGGTCGAATTTTTAGAGGAAATATTTATAAAATGCATATTTACCGTCACAAAGCAAACGGTGGGGATATGACATTACCAGTAACACATTTAATCAAAAATTCAACTAAGTTTATCCATTTAACATCTTCATTCTTTAAAATCTTCTTTACAATTAAGGAACTTCCTTATATTGCCGTTTTAGATAATGACAACATGTTTTATGGCATTTTAACTCATAGTAGTTTACTAACCATTCTTTCACAATCTTGGAACGTTAAAGAAGGACGCTTCGCATTAACGATTGCCTCAACAGGTAAACAAGGTGATTTAGCTAATATGACTAAAATTATTTCTAAACATTCTGATATTGCTAGCTGTATCACTCTTGATGTGGGTAAAGACGAGTATATTAGAAGAACCATTATTACCTTACCTTCTGACACAACACAAGAAACATGCGACATTATTGTCAAAGCATTAGAGAGAAAAGATTTCTTTGTAGCAGAAATTGAGGATTTAAGTAAAAATTAAAACTGGGTGGGTCAAAAGTCGCTTTTCTCTGAGCAACTGGAGGAACTAAGGAACAATCGGTTTTTTCGATTGATCCTTAGTTGTGAAGTTGTTGAAAGAGCAGACTTTTTATCCCCTGACTAAAAAAGACTATCCCTTGTTAGGGACAGTCTTTTTATTTTTATTTAAATTTTTCAAATTTCACAAATTTGTTCACGTAATAAATGATTGGGGCTGAAACACTCATAATCACTAACTCACTTAAAAATAATGAGCCGTAAGTTCCCCAAAAGAACGCTGAACCAATGGCTTGATTACTTAACATACAAATCATTATGGCAATTAAAACCATGCTAAGTGAAAAGACCAATGTATTAAGTACCATACGTTTTTTCACATCTTTTATCCATCTCTCAGATGCTGCTGTAATGGATAAAGCTAGTAAGGTTTGTCCACCACCAAATAAAACATCAAGTAAACCACCTGTAGAAAAGAATAAATTAAACATCACAACACCTAGAAAAACGCCCCACATAAGCTTTTTATTAAAGACAACAATATGGTTAAGACTTTCTGATACTCTAAATTGAATGGGACCTTGGGCCACTGGAGCCACTACTAGTGTTAAAACTAAATATAGTCCTGCTAATAAACCATTAAAAATTAGAGCTTGCGTATTGGTTTGAACCTCTCTTTTTTCCATTTCCTATTTCTCCTTCCTAGTTTTTTTATCGCAGGATGGTATCAATGAACTGCGGTCACAAAAAAAGCAACGTCCCTATCTTACTCCCATCTGATAAAATTGTCAAAAAAAGCTTTCAAAAGCAACTCTTGAGTCAGAGTGCTTTTGAAAGCTTTTGATTATAATTAATTAGATAGGCGATTAAACCAAGCCACATAAGAATCCACAATAAGTTGTAAAAAGCCAACTGTTTCTTCTTTCATAGTGCCATCTTCGTTGATTAAATTCATAACAGAACCAATATAGGCTTCTGGTTGCGCCATGGCATGAATATTTAAAAAGGTTAAAATTTGTCGCAAGTGGTGATTAGCACCAAACCCACTAACAGCTCCTGGTGACACACTAACAATCGCTCCTGGTTTGTCATTCCATGCGTTAGCCCCGTATGGTCTTGAAGCAATATCTAAGGCGTTTTTCAAGACTGGAGGTACTGAACGGTTATACTCAGGTGTGACAAACACAACACCATCAAGTGCTTTAACCTCTTCACGGAAAGTCTTCCAAGATTCCGGTGTGTTTTCTTCCGTGTCTAAATCTTGGTTATACATCTCTAAGTGACCGATCTCAGGAAATACGATTTCAAACTCTTCAGGGAAAAGCTCTGCCAACTGATTAGCTACTACTCGAGTGAAAGCTTTTTTTCTTAAACTACCTAAAATAAAACCAATGCGTTTTGTCAAATCAATCAAATCCTTTCTTTTCTTCACTACTTACTTTAGTATAGTACAACTAAAGAAATCATTCAAATAAGACTACTTAAAAAAAACACATTTCTAAAAAAAGACTTTTCTTCCAATTTTTGTTATATTACTTGTATTGGTTTAAAAGGAGAGAAACATGAAAAATCCAACTTTACATATTATTGTTAATCCCCAAGCTGGCTCTGGCAATGCTAAAAAGACGTTAGATATCACACGCGCATTTATAACTAAAGAAGAAGTTCCCTATCACCTTTATCTGACTGAATATCCTGGTCACGAAAAAATCATTGCTAAAGAACTAATGGAGACAGTTCTTGAACCATGGCATGATGACAAAGTCTTAAAAACCTTATTAGTCGTGATAGGCGGCGACGGAACCTTACATGAAGTCATTAATACTCTAGCCTCTCAGCCTCTTATCCCAGTGGCTTATTTACCTGCCGGTTCAGGCAATGACTTTGCTCGAGGTTTAGGTTTAACGAGAAAAACAAAAAAAGATTTAGCACGTTTAATTAAAGTGACTAAGCCAACACCGATTCCTTTAATTGCAACTCAGTTTGAGCAAAAAGATGCGCCTCAATTAGTTTTGAATAACATAGGTATTGGATTAGATGCCAATATTGTCTCAACAGCAAATAATTCAAAAACAAAAGATTTTCTAAATAAGATTCATCTAGGTTCTTTGGCTTATTTAGCTTCTATCTTCCATGTTTTAAAAGAACAACATGCCTTTCCTGTAACATTTGATACTTTAGGTGAGAAAAAACATTTTAAAAAAGCTTATTTATGTTCAATCACCAACCATCCTTACTTTGGTGGTGGTGTGGCGATTGATCCAACCGCAAATATCAAGCAAGCTAAAATGAGTGTTGTCTTACTTGAGAAAGTTAATTTAGCTGTCTTAATTTATCTGGTGATTCGTTTACTGATGAAAAATCATCTAAGCTCTAAATACATTCATCATTTTGTGACGGATCAATTAGCTGTCACCTCGACTCATCCTGAATTCTGTCAAACAGATGGTGAGATAGTTGGTAAAGAAGCACAAGTGATTCAGTGCACCATGACCAGTCGTCTCTTTTGGATCTAAAAAAGAAGCCTCTTTCTATTTACAGAAAAGGCTTCTTTTTCATTAATTGGCTAAAAAATCATAAGGAGTGATACCTTCCATACCAATCATAGGATCGATACTCCCTTTAAGAACTAACTCAGGCAATAACTCATACGTATCTGGCGCTTCAGGTGCGATGTCATCAAAGAGCGTAATCACCTTGTCGGACTCTTTAGAAGATGCGCCTTCGACTTCTTTAGGTGCTTCTAATTCTTCTTTGACTGCTTCTGTTTTTTCCGCTTCGTAAAGAGCCATCTGACTCTCTTGGTTTTTTAGTGCCTCTTCGTCTTCCACTAATCGATACCTTAACGTCGTTTGTCTTGGTATCATTTCGCTTTCAATGGCTAAACGAAAAGCCTCTTTTTCCCCTAATAAAATCAAAAAATCTTTACTTCTTGTAACGGCTGTATAAATTAATTTTCTCTGAAGCATTCGCCCGTATTGTTTGACTAAAGGTAAAATCACCATTTGGAATTCACTACCTTGAGATTTATGAATCGAACACGCATAAGCCAAAGTAAATTTATTCCACTCTGGACGTTTGTAAACAACTTCTGTTTCATCAAATAAAAGGGTTAATTCATCAATTTTATCTTCTGTTTCTTTGCCGTATGTAATTCCTGTAATTTCTCCCATGTCTCCATTAAACACGTTGTACTCTGGGCTATTAACTAAGTGTAGGACCTTGTCCCCTATACGGTAAACTTTATCAAGCCACTTAACTTCTTTTCTAGTCCCAGACTCATTGCCATTTAAAATAGACTGCATCATTTGGTTTAATTGGTCAATCCCTGCTTTACCTCGGTACATAGGAGCTAACACTTGAACGTCTTGAGAAGAGAAGCCTTTGTCCTGTGCTCTTAAAACAACTTGTTCGACAACAGACTCAATCTGGTTCACTGAACAAGGAATAAAGGAACGATCTTTTTGATTGACCATTAAATCCTCAGGTAGAACCCCATTCTTAATGCTATGAGCTAAAGAAATAATCGTTGAACCATCTTCTTGGCGGTAAATATCTGTTAACTCTCGCTTAGGTATCTCTTGAACCCCTAACAAATCAGTCAATACTTGACCAGGTCCAACTGAAGGGAGCTGATCTTTATCTCCCACAAAAATAACTTGCATGTTATTAGGAATGGCTTTTAATAAGGTATTGGCTAACCATGTGTCTACCATGGACATTTCGTCTACAATAAGTAAGCCACCTTCAAGTTCTTTCGATTCTTCTAAGACTTCTTTTTCACGACCCGTCAGTCCTAACAAACGATGAATCGTGCTAGCTGGTAAGCCTGTCATTTCATTCATTCTCTTAGCTGCTCGACCTGTTGGTGCTGCTAAAAGAATAGGAAAAATATCTTGAGTGTAGTCCTCTAAATCTAATGATAACCCGTTTAATTCAGCAAACAAGGTCACAATCCCATTTACCACAGTGGTTTTCCCTGTACCTGGTCCACCTGTCAAAATAAAGAAAGGTGACATAATCGCTTCTTTAATCGCTTTGATTTGAGAAGGCCCATAAGAAATATCAAATAGTTTTTCTATTGACTTAATCCCTTTAGTTACTTCCTCTTCTGGGTAATGGATTTGTTTCTTACGCTTTAATAATCGTTTAATAGATGTGGTTATACCGACTTCTGAAAAATAGAGTGATTTCTCATAAAGCTTCGTACCTTCTTGGATCACGACACCTTCTTCTGATAGATTGATCACCTCATCAGCAACAGCCGTTGGATTGATTTCAACTGGACGACTCGATTCTAACGTTCTTAAGGTCGCTTCTAGTAGTTGACGAGCCTCCATGTAAGTATCCCCTGTATTTAAACAACTTTGAAACAATTCATGGACAAGAGCTGCTCGAATTCGTTGAGATGAATCTGCTGCAATGCCGATTCTTTCAGCTAAAGCATCAGCCTTTTTAAAGCCCACACCCTCAATATCCTCGACTAATTTATAAGGATTTTCATTAACAATTGCTAAGGTCTCTTCTTTATAAAACTGATAAATGCTAAAGGCTAGTTGATTCCCAAATCCATATTGATTTAGACCAATAATAATTTGCTCCATACCGTAGTTATCTTTTACCGTTTCTACTAAAGTCGCAATTTTTTTATCAGTTAAGCCTTTAATACCTGTTAAACAATCAGGATTTTCAATAATTTTATCAATGGCATCATTTCCTAGTGTCATAACAATATTTTCTGCGATTTTTTTCCCAATCCCTGGAAATTTATCACTGGAAAGAAATTGAATCATCCCAGCTTGTGAGGTCGGTTTATCCTGCTGATAACTTTCTACTTTAAGCTGTTCTCCGTATCTTGGATGATTCACGATGTCACCATAAAAACGATAGACTTCATCTTCCTGAATCTGACCAAATGTACCGGTCACAACGATTTCTTGCGCCATATAAGGCGTGTTTGTGTCTTTGACATTGACTAACAACACTTTATAGAAATTAGTTGTATTCTCAAAAAAAGTCGTCACGACTTGTCCAACAATATAATTTTTTTCATCGTTTTCAGTCATCAATAGGTGACACTCCTTTCTTGAGATATCTTATTTAGTCAAAAAACTATCATCATTCCATAGCTCTAAAGTGTACACGCCATCTGTCACGTCCACTATACTTAAGCTATTGTTGTTTAATCCACCTTGTTTTCTAATCTCTGGTAAGGGTGTTCCCACTAGGGTTTGAATGATACCACCTAGCGTCATACCATGACTGACAAATAACAAAGGACCCGTTGAAGCTTCTGCTATTTTTTCTTTGACATAAGGCACGCTTCGCTCAAGCATCTCCTCAAAGGTTTCTCCTTTAAAGGGAGTTGGGTCATAATCAGCTGGATTACTTCTCATTGCTTGCATTTGTTTCGGGTATAACTCTTTGCCTAAAGCTATTTTTTGGCCTTCTAAATCGCCTAAACCTAACTCTTTTAGTTCGTCACTTAAGACAATCTCAGGTTTTATTTGTAACTCACTCACAATACCCTCTACCGTTTTAACAGTTCGTGACATTGGACTGCAATAAATTGTTTCAAATGACACCTCTTTTAGGTACTCACCTAACTGCCTAATTTCCTCATAACTTTCAGGTAGTAGCGGCGAATCTCCTGTCATCCCCTGGAAACGTCTTGCTTGATTCCACTCTGTTTTGCCATGTCTTGTAAAATATAGTTTCACCCATAATCCTCCTTAGCTTAACTTATCATTCTCATAAATGTGGGTCTTTTCTAAATTAGGAAAATCTTGTTGTTTAAGTGCTTCGTAGATAATTAAGGCTGCTGTATTAGATAGATTTAAAGAACGCACATGCTCATCGTTCATCGGAATTCTAATACAACCGTCTTCGTATTCACGCATAAACGTCTCGGGTAAACCTGTTGTTTCTTTACCAAAAATAAAGTAATGGTTCTTGCCATCATTGTAGTTCACATCACTGTATGTTTTGCGAGCAAATTTACTAACTAAGTGTAGTTCTTCTCCTTCAATAGAAGCTAAAAAGCTCTCTAAATTAGGATGATATGTAATATTAACATCATGCCAATAATCAAGTCCGGCACGTTTTAAATGTTTATCATCTACAGAAAAACCAAGTGGTTCAATCAGATGAAGAGGTGTGTTAGTTGCTGCACATGTTCTCGCAATATTTCCAGTATTTGCTGGAATTTGAGGTTCAAATAGGACAATATGATTCATTTATTTAACTTCTTTCTTTTATAAAATTTATCTTGAATGGCTTAATTTTAACATAAAAAAAAACGTATCGCCTCGGTGTCAGTTCACTGCGAGTCGTTACGTTGATGAGAGCCATCCCTCAACAACTTTTATCAGAACAGGAATCTGATAAAAACCTTTGAAAATGACTTTACAACAGTATATCACCTAATCACAAGATATACAACTAGTGAAACTGAAAATTACGCTTTTTTTCCAACCAATATTTTCACATCAATAGTTAATTCTTTAAAAGGATGTTTTCTTGCGTACTCTTTAGCTTCCTCGCTTGCTCCCCAGTGGATTGGAGACATTTTCAAGATGTCTTCATAATCTTTGTGAAAAACTGGATATGTGTACGTTAAACGCTCTTCACTAACTAACTGGATATCCTTCTTAAATTTGTCATAGACTTGCTCATTTGAGTAATGTTGTTTGTCCTCATTGTCATGGTAAAAACTCTCTCGCATTTCTTTTAAATAACCTGACTCAGGAATCACTTTAATAATGACACCTTCTTCAGATAGAACGCGTTTCATTTCTTCATAATGACTCGGTGAAAAGATATTAAGTAACACATCAATGCTTTGATCTTGAAAAGGCATT
This sequence comes from Candidatus Vagococcus giribetii, assembly GCF_017316185.1. Classification (GTDB taxonomy): domain Bacteria; phylum Bacillota; class Bacilli; order Lactobacillales; family Vagococcaceae; genus Vagococcus; species Vagococcus giribetii. The sequence goes on from NZ_JAFLVX010000015.1 coordinate 31,165, forward strand.
TGGGTAACATCTCCAATAAAGAAAAAGCCTTGATCTGAAAAATCACTGGCTAGTTGAACACCATCTTTAGATAAGTCAAATCCAATAAAGTTTTTTTCTAGCAAGTTTGCTTTTAGACGTTCGACAAAACTACCCTCACCACACCCCATATCGACAATCGTCTCACTTTGACGACTTGCTTCAATCAACTGAGTTAACTTTGTTTCTAAAGGCGCATACAATCCTTGTTGAATCATATTTCTTCGGCTAAGTAACATCTCTTTATCGTAATCACTCGTTAAGTGGTGATTAGGAAAATGAATCGTTCCTTTTTTAGATAAATCAAATCCATGATTATTCTGACACACCATGGTATTTCCCTTAATAGCCGTAAACTCAGCTTGGCATTTAGGGCATTGAAACAAATCTAAATGAGCCGTCAAAAAATCACGGCCATTATCTATCTTCTTTTTTAACATGCTTAAATGAACTCCTTCATTAATATTCTCTTTATTCTAACATAAAAAACTCTCGAATTGCTTCATGCTTATGCTATACTATGGATAAATTATTGTTTTATATTGGAGGATTATGTTGTGATTATCAAAGAATTTTGCGCTGAAAACTTTACTAACATTCCTAACGCTATTGCCTCAGGGGCAAATCGTATTGAATTATGCGATAACTTAGCTGTTGGTGGCACGACTGTTAGCAAAGGGGTTATGACTGAGACTATTGCTTATTGTAGCGAAAAAAATATTCCTGTCTTTCCAATTATTCGTCCTCGTGGAGGCAACTTTATCTACACAGATACTGAAATTAAAATTATGGAAGCAGATATTTATGAAGCCAAACAGCTAGGAGCAGACGGCGTGGTCATTGGTTGTTTAAACGAAAATAACTGGATCGATGAAGAGGCTATGGAAATCTTATTAGATGCAGCTTCTGGTATGCAAGTGACTTTCCACATGGCTTTTGATGTGATGAGTCGTGACAACCAATTTCAAGCTATTGATTGGTTAGCAGAACGTTCTGTTGACCGTATTTTAACTCATGGTGGCATGAGCGGCACACCTATTGAACAAAACCTAGAGTACATTAATGATTTAATGTCTTACGCCAACAACCGCATCACCTTACTTCCTGGTGGTAATGTTTCTTATAAAAACATTGACGCTGTTACTTCTTTCTTACAAGTAAAAGAAGTCCACGGCACTAAGATTGTTGACTTTCCATTTAAATAAACAGCTCACTAATAGATAAAATAAACACCTATGAATCAGTGTTGATTCATAGGTGTTTTATTGTTTTGAAGGCTTTATCTTTCCTAGCATTAACTCTGAAAAAGCTAGTTTATAATCAGCATTTATAGCAACATTCATTGATTTTGTATGAGAAAATGATGTGCCATAAACAGGGACAATATCAGGGAATTCTTGTTGAATTTTCCTCGTCAATAAACTTAACATCTGAGTCGCTAAGCCTCTTCCCTCTAAAGTATTGTCTAAAATTTCAATCCCAATCTCCCAAACATACTGCCCCGTGTTATTAACACCACATACAGCTTTTAACTCGCCTTGTTCATAATAACCCAAACCTAGCATGTCCTCGTCTGTCTTGGAATAACAAAAAGCTTCTTTGATTCGAGTGTCATACTTAAACGATGGTATCTCTTCTTTTGAAATAAAAACAAATCGCTCATCTGTTATGACTGGTTCGGATAGCTTCTTTTTAGGGATAAAGAAAGGCGCCATACGAGTGATTTCCACATCATACTTTTGAAGTATTTCTTCAATATCTTTTAAATTAGGCACTTCAAATAACCAAGCACTCTGTCTTGATCCGTACTTACTCTTTAATTCTGCTGTTAGTTGTTCATTGGTTGTTCGCACATAGATTCGGTTGTTATAAGAAACAATACTCCCCTCTTCTCGTGCCCAATACCTAAAGCGATTATCACTTTGATTGGTCGTAAAAACATTCTCTTGTAACTCAGTATTTGTTGCACTAAAATCAATTTCAAATTGCTTTTCTAAAAGTGATTTCATCTAGATACCTCACATTTTCTTGTCTTTTTTTAGAGAGAAAATCAGCCACATAATTAATAAAATAGATAAAATAATCAAGTAGAACCAACCATATTCTGAATCTATTTTTGGTAAATTAATATTCATCCCATAAAACCCTGTAATTAAGGTTGGAATCGCAATAGCTAAGGACCAAACTGTTAAAAATTTCATCGTATCATTTAGATTATTATTCATAATACTATCAAAAATACTCGAAATTTTATTCACAATTTTAGCTTCCAAATCTGCCATGTGTGTAATCTGCTCAGCTTCGATTAGTACGTCTTCTAAGCGCTCATTATCTTGCGGTGATAAACTTTGACCCAATTTAGATTTTAGCAATAGATTAAGGACGTCCACATTACTCTCTGTGGCACTTTCAAAAAAGGTTAAAGTCTGTTGTAAATAAGATAATTTCACTAAATCTCGATTAGTTAGTTTTTTAGTTAACAAATCATCTAATACGTGACGTTCTTTGGTGAGCTCTCTCAACACAGGAATGTAGCTATCAACTAAATAGTATAACCCTTCTAGCATAAAAGAAGTTGGTGTGTACTCATTGTCCGTACTCATATTTTGAGTCAAGTCAGCAACCCCTGCAATAGCGTCTCCCTCATTGAAAGTAAACAACGTGTCATGCTTGATTAAAAAACTAACTGGGCGTGAAATATAGCGACTTTGTCCGTCTACTTTAGCCGGAATATGCATAATAATTAGCTCTAATCCTTCAACAGGATCGTGGATATAATTACTTTGTTCATAAATATCGGTGACATAATCCAAAATCTCTAACGGGACGTCATAATCACCTAGTAAGACGTTTTTCTCGTGTTCTGTTAGTTGTTTGGTTTCAACCCATTTCATGTGTTTATTGACTTTATGTTCTAGTAACATGTGCTCATCTCCCCTTACTGACAATCTAATCTCTTCTAATTTAATCATAACATAAAGAAAAAGCCACTGGGAAAGAACAATTGGTTCTTTTCCAGTAACTTTTCTTAAGTATCACATTTCAATTAAAAATCCCATAAAGAGTCTAGCAATATTAAAGTAAATTAACACACTGGTTAAATCACTTAAAGTTGTAATAAAGGGCCCACTTGCTACAGCTGGGTCAAAGCCGATTTTTTCCATTAAAATAGGAATAAAGCTACCTGCTAAGTTAGCCACCGTAATAGCGCAAAGCATAGCAATCCCAATCACAAAGCCTAGAACAAAGTTATGCTTCCAAAAACCAACCACAACAAAAATCACGACACCTGTCACTAAACCAGTGATTAAACCCGTTAGGACTTCATTAATCACTAACTTAAAGAAATTATTGTCTTTATCATCTGAGATGGCTAGTTTTCTAACGGCTACGGCTAAGGATTGAGTCCCCGCATTTCCCGCTGTCCCTGTAATCAGAGAAATAAAAACAGCTAAAATACTCGCTTCATTAATCAACAACTCATAATGACTGATTAAAGTCGCTGTCGACATACCTAAGAACAGTAACGTAATTAACCACGGCAAACGTTTAATGGAAGCCTTCAAAGGTGTTTCTGCTGTAGCTTCTACGTCAACCCCGGCTAAACCAGAATAGTCACTAGTTGCCTCATCATCAATAACGTCAATAATATCATCTACTGTAATAATTCCTAGCAGTTCTTTTCTTGAGTTCACTACTGGAATCGCTAAAAAGTCATAATCTCGAATGGTTTTAGCAACATCTTCTTGGTCTTCTGTTACATCAACAGAAATCACACGCTCTTCCATCATATCTGAAATCAACGTGTCATCATCATTAATGATTAACTCTCTTAAAGATAATACCCCTGCCAAATGATTGTCTTTATCTACCACGTACACATAATAAATCACTTCGGCTTCGCTTGCTTTTTTTCTAAGTAAAGTCAAAGCAGAGCGAATAGTTTGGTTAGCGACAATGGAGATATATTCCGTCGTCATAATCGCTCCAGCAGTCTTATCTTCATAACCTAATAAGACTTTAATGCGGTTTACATGCTCTGAAGGCATTAAGCTTAAGTATTTCAATGCATCTTCTTTATCTAATTGATGTAAAATATCGGCAGCATTATCTGCGTACATTTCACTTAACATATCTGCCACATATCGAGGTGCCATCTCAGTCAAATAATCTTTCATATCCTCATGGTCTTCCTCAATCACGTCAAACATATCTGCCGTTTCTTTTGGCGATAAGTATGTGTATAAACGAAGTCGCTCACTTTGATCCAAAGAAAAATAAAATTGTCCTTGTTCATAGAGATGCCACTCTAAAAAAGTTTCTCTAAATTCGTTGATTCGATCTGCATGAAGCAATTGTCTTAATGACTCAAATTGCATCTCCATATCTAAGTTTTCGTTCATTAAGTGGCTCCCCCTTTTTAGTGTCCCATAACTGCCTTCATGTCTTCTGGCAATTCAGCTTCTAAGACAATAAGCTCTTGGGTAAAGGGGTGTTTAAATTCTAATCTGGCACAATGTAGCGCTTGTCTATCTATCCCTAATCCCATATCTCCATCGTATAGGCTATCTCCAAGTAAGGGACAACCCACACCTGAAAAGTGTACTCTTATCTGATGGGTCCGCCCTGTCTTTAATTGAATACCGACTTGTGCTACGGTATCAGTTACTTCTTCTAACCAATAGTCTGTGATAGCTTCCTGACCGTCTTCTCTTACTTGTCTTTTAATTAATGACGTTTCATCTCGTCCAATACGTAGAGTTATCTGCCCCTTTTCAGATAACTCATCAATCTGGCCACTCACTAATGCTGTGTAATATTTTTTTAATTCTTTACTTTGCAATTGTTTATCTAACATGGCATGAGCAAATCCATGCTTAGCAAATAACATCAACCCTGTTGTATCTCTGTCTAATCTAGTGACGACATGAACCACTCGATTAACATAGTTTTGCGAATTGTAATAATGTTTGACTCGGTGAGCCATCGTCCCTACTGGGTGATACTGAGCAGGAATCGAAGCGACTTGTTTGGGTTTATTCACCACTAAAAAATGGTCATCTTCAAATACAATATCAATGGGTGCCTCATAAGGAATTAATGTTTCATGCTCACCCTCATCAGGTATCACAATTTTCACTTCATCCCCAGGGACAACCATGTACAGTGCATTTTGAATCTGATCATTCACTGACATTTCTCCGCCATGAAATTTAATTTTTGCTAATAATTTTTTTGAAACACCTTTGCTTTTTAAAAACGTTTTTAACTTAACGGACTCTTCCGTCACTTGCCAAACAAATTCCATGCCTTGCTAATTCCCCTTATTCCCCAATAAACGCATCATTGACTCGGCGCCAAAAATGCGTGTGTCGATATGATGCAAAGTGAATCCGTTGTTCGGATAATTTCACTGTCACTGTGTCTAGATTATCTTCTGTCATCACCAAATGATCAATATGAAGCTGGTAACTCTCATCTTCTGCTAAATTAAGCGTAATCCACTCGTCTTTAGCAATAATCAGTGGTGAACCTAATGAACGATACACTCGGTTATTAATCGAAGCTACTTCGTTTAGTTGAATCGCATTCACTCGTGGATGAATTACAGCACCACCTAAACTTTTGCTGTACGCTGTTGATCCCGTTGGTGTTGAGACAGATAAACCATCTCCTCTAAATTTTTCAAACAGCTCTTCCTTAATAAAAACTTCTGATACCATAGTGCGATTTAAATTTTTAACAGTTGCTTCATTCAAGGCTAAAAACTGCTTATCTTGACGCGTGTCATTATACGTTAAGGTCACGTCAAGTAAGGGATAAGACACGCTTTTTGACGTATCTTCACATAAACTACTGACAAGTAAATCTAACTCATAATCTCGCCAGTCCGTATAAAAACCTAAATGACCGGTATGTACACCAATGAATCTAATCCGGTCTAACTCATGAGAATAAGCATGAAACGCACCTAAGAGCGTTCCATCTCCACCTACAGTAATCACCACATCTGGTTTCACCTTATCGATTTCAAAGTTAGCAACACGCAATTTGTCTTGTAACTCTTTAGCTACTTGTTGTGATTTAGGTTCCTGATTGGCAACAACTGCTATTTTCATAATGGCGGATCTCCTTCTTCTGATTTATTGGATCTTAATGAATTCTTTGGTCGGCGATAAGAAAACATATGTTGAGCTTCTTGAATCTCATCTCTAATTTTAGACATCTCTTCATCTAGTAAAAAGGCAGCTTCTGCTGTTTTTTCGAGACGTGTATTAATTTCTTCAGGAAATTCACCTTGATATTTATAATTTAAAGAGTGTTCGATAGTCGCCCAAAAATTCATTGCTAAAGTTCTAATTTGGATTTCTACTAATATATTTTTTTCTCCTGAAATAAGTTGAACAGGATACTGGATAACCACATGGTAAGAACGATAACCACTGGCTTTTTTATTTTCAATGTAATCTCTCTCGTGAATGACTTTAAAGTCTTTTCTGCGTCTTAATAAATCCACCACTTCGTAGATATCCTCTACAAATTGGCACATAATTCTAATGCCTGCAATATCTTGTAAATCAGTATCAATTCTTTCAGGCTCAATGCTTCTAAGTTTTGCTTTTAGCATAATACTATCTTCAGTCTTCACACGACCTGTAACAAATTCAATCGGTGTATGAAGATTGTTTTCTTTATATTGTTGCCTAATACTTTTCAGTTTCACCTTAAGCTCTGAAACAGCTTGTTCATACGGGGCTAAAAATAATTTCCATTCATTTTCTATCATTTTCTTTTCCACACCCTTATTCTTAAACATACATCGCTTATTTTATCACAAAAGCCACTAAAAAGTTAGTCAGTACTTTTACATGTCTCTCCTACTAATTAAAGAATGGTTCAAAATTGAGTTTGCCTCAAAATAAGAGTAAACTTGGGCTAAGAGGTGATTTCTCCATGTCAAAAGAAATGGAAATAGAATTCAAAAGTTTGTTAACAGAGGAAGAATACCTTCAACTCCTTCAGTTTTACAAACTTCCACAAGACGAATTAAAAATGCAAACAAATATTTATTTTGATACACCTAATGGGTTATTGAGACAACTAAAACAAGGACTACGAATTCGCTTATTACCTAACACTATCGAATTCACCTTAAAAGTCCCTCAACATAATAACTATACCTATTTAGAAATAACTGACAACTTAGTCACTTTTGATCACACACAACCCCTTCTTGAGCAACTAAATCAATCAACAAGCGAGGTTCTAAATTACCTCGTAAAAGAAAACATTCCTATTGAATCATTAAAGGAAACAGGACGTTTAAGTACGATTCGAGGCGAATCTCATCTCAATCCAGATACCCTACTTGTACTTGATAAAAGCTCTTATTACGGTGTGGTAGATTTTGAAATTGAAATGGAAGTAACTAACGGCGAGGAAGGTCGCCAATTCTTCCATGACTTTTTAAATCAACATCAATTAGATTATCGACCAGCACCAAAAAAGATTGCGCGCATGTTTGAAAGAAAAAATAGCTTAACATCGTAATATCTTCACAAGCTTATTCCTTTTCCTTTCTTTATTTTTTTGGTAGATTATATGTGATTGAAAAGGAAGACATTAGTGGTTAGGAGGCATTGAGATGATTGAGATATACCTTTTTATAAATCCTTTAGATGAATCCAGTTTAAAAGTAGAAGAAAAGTTTTTACGGATCATCCATAAAGAAACCGAAAAGGTTCATTTTAGATTAATTCCACTGGTAAATCCTCGCGTAATTCAACAGTATATAAAAAGTCATGACCTACCCTTAGGAGACTTAGACAATAGAAATAAATTATGTAACTCAATTTATTCTGCTTGTTTGGACTACAAAGCCTTACAACTTCAAGGAAAAAAATTAAGTCGACAATTTCTATTTGAATTACAAAAAAAAGTTGGACGTCACAAGGAAAACTATTCAACTCAATTAGTTCATCAGATTTTAACGCAGATAAATGCAGATCTCACGTTGTTTAAGCATGACCGAGAGTCTAATTTAATTGTTGATTTCTTTAAACTAGATCAGCAAGTAGCCAACGAGATGGGTATCGAATCATTTTCTGATGCAGTTATTTTCAACTATAACTGTGACCGAGATTTCGGGGTGTTAGTTGAAGCAGATACACCTGATGCCATTATTGAAGAATTATTCAAAACCCACTGTGACACCAGTCAATTTTCTACAGATGACGATCGTTTACACTTATATTAACTTTAAAAACGAAACAAACAGCGAGACTAACTCAATTTTGAGTCAGCCTCGCTGTTTTAGTTTTAAAATGTTTCTACTAACGCTTCTAATTCATTTAATCTTGCTTCAAAGACTTTCATCGCATCTTCAATATAAGCTGCTTGTGTCATATCAACACCAGCTTTTTTCATCACTTCGATTGGGTAATCACTACTTCCAGCTTTTAAGAAACCTAAGTAATTCTCTAAAGCATTTTCCTCACCCTTAAGAATTTTATCTGCTAATGCGGCGGCTGCAGAGAATCCTGTTGAATATTGGAATACATAGTAATTGTAATAGAAATGAGGGATACGACTCCACTCATAAGCAATTTCTGGGTCTTTCTCAACAGAAGGACCGTAATATTTAGCATTTAAGTCAGCATAATAGTCGCTTAAGAATTCACTTGTTAAAGGAGTTCCTTTTGCGTCTTCTGTGTGAATAAAGTGCTCAAACTCAGCAAATTGAGTTTGTCTAAAGATTGTCCCTTTAAATCCATCTAAGTAATGATTTAATACAAAGGCTCTTACTTTAGGGTCTGTTTCTGTTTTTAATAAGTACTCAGTTAATAAGTTTTCATTAGTTGTTGAAGCGATTTCTGCTAAGAAAATTGAGTAATCACCGTACACGTAAGGTTGTGTTTTACGTGTGTAATAACTATGAACACTATGTCCCATCTCATGAACTAATGTGTATAAATGATTTAAACTATCATGCCAGTTTAAAAGAATGTAAGGTTTTGTGTCGTAACTTCCTGAAGAATAGGCCCCGCTGCGTTTTCCTTTGTTTTCTACTACATCAATCCAACGATCGGCATAAGCTTCTTTGACAATGTCGATATACTCTTCACCAAGTGGTGCTAACCCTTTAAGAGAAATCTCTTTTGCTTCTTCATAAGAATGCTTAATTGGCGCGTCCCCTAAAACTGGTGTGTACATATCATACATATGTAACGTATCGACATTTAATAATTTTTTACGTAAGGCAACGTAACGATGTAGTAATGGTAAGTTTTTATCAACCACATCAAGTAAAGTATCATAAACAGATTCTGGAATATGGTTAGCACTTAAAGCTGCTTCACGAGCTGAAGAGAAGTTTCTTACTTTAGCGTTAAAGTTATGTTTCTTCACATTAGCTGTTAACGTGCTAGCAAAAGTATTTCTAAATTGTTCGTACACACTGTACATACCTTTAAAAGCTGCTTCTCTAACTTCACGATTAGTGCTTTCCATTAATTGGCCGTATAAACCATGTGATAATTCCACATCGTTTCCTGCTTCGTCTTTCACAATTGGGAATTTTAAGTCAGCATTGTTTAAAACGGAGAAAGTATCACTTGATGCTGATAACACTTCACTAGCGTTTGCTAATAATTCTTCTTCTTTTGCTGATAACACGTGAGCTCTTTCATCTGTCATTTGTTTAACAAAATAACGATAGACTTCTAACTCTTTATTTTCTGCAAAATAACCATCAATTTCTTCATCTGATAACGTTAATACTTCTGGTTGGAACCAAGCTAGTGCTGCTCCTGATTGAGCTGCCAAACTACTTGCTCTAGCATATAATCCTTGGTAAGTCGTGTTACTTGTATCTTGATCATTTTTCAAGTGAGAGTACACATAAATTTTTTCCACTTCACGGTACACACTAAGTAAATACTCAATGGCTTTTAAAAAGCTATCTGCCCCATTTTTTAAAGTTCCTTGGTAAGTTGGAGCTTCTTCTAATTGTTTGCTTAAGGCATCATACGCCGCATCAAATGCCGCATCATCTTTAAAAATAGGCGTTAAATCCCATGTTTCTTCAACTGATAAATCTGAACGATTTGGTAATTGTTTTGCTTCACTCATTATTTCATAACTCTCCTCTCATAATTTACTTACTAATCATACCATATTTTAAAGGAAGCCACAGAATTTCATACTTAAAAGTAGTAGTTGAATTAACTTTTTTTACCAAAAAATAAGTTTTCCCCTCCACTCGTACCAGTCCTTGATTTCTTAAATAAGTTAAATACAAAGATAAACAGTAGCTCAATAATTTGTCCTCTCCTACTAAAACAAACACAGGAAATGAATACTCTTCTTTAATAAATAATAGTATTTCTTCTAAATTGCCTTTTCCTTTGTCTAACAAATAGGTATGAAGTAGAAAACGCAAAATTAACTCTTCTTCCATTAATAAAGGTGTTAAAAAACTTGGAAAAAAATACAGATCACTTATCTCTCTTAAGTTATGCCCTTTTTCATAAAAAAATGACTGAAGCAACATGATTTTTGGTTGCTTTAAATTAAGTTGTTGATTCCATTTTTTCTGTTGCTCGTTGTAATTCTTACTCGATAACGTCCGCCAATTTTCTTTCATCAGCTGCTTATTAGGAAAAGCCAATATATCTATTAAAGACGTGTGATGTAAAGAAAAGTAACGCCGCTTATAAACTAACTCTAGTGGTAGCTTTGTCAAAAAATAATCCAGATAAATTGTTTCTTTTGTCACATCAAGCTCCCACATATAAAAACCACTGCTCACTGAAAAATAGATAAACTGTTTTTGAAGAGTAGATAAGTGCTTCTTGAGATGAAAGTTGTTACCTAATAACCAAACGACTTGGTAATCATGAGCTAAATAAGCTTCACTTCGCTCTTTAAATCGTTCAATAGAAAGAGAGCTACACTGAAATTCAATGGCAATCTTTCCATTGATTAATACATCTGGTCGTTGTTGTAACTCTGGCAAATAAGCCTCTACCTCATAAGGAATCCCGTAAGTCTCACAATTAGTCGCAATGAGTGTTTTCCCTTTTAGATGTTCTTCGGATTCATTTTCCGAAAATGCCTCACACATTTGTCTAGCTTTGTGGGCAAAATGAGGCCTGATAACTTGTCCATTTTTTATAATCACTTCACTGTGACAAGCCGAACAAAACCACTGCTCTTTCTTATAGTCATTTATTTCTTCTTGTGTGAGACGCGAAAGATTCACTCGTTCTTTCAAATGATTTTCTGCTACTAGCACATTCAGTCACCTCGCTTCACCTAAAATATTCGTCAGATATGAAAAGTTACTTGAAATTTATCACCTAGTCCTTGATACTGATAGATAAGATAAGGAGGGACACTCGTATGTACGATACATTAAAACAAGACATTATTAATGTTAGTAAAGAAATTGGCATCGATAAAATTGGCTTTACCTCAGCTGAGCCCTTCGACCACTTGAAGGCAAGCCTCCTAGAACAGAAAGAAAATAAGCATACAACTGGTTTTGAACACCAAAATATTGATGAGCGCCTCTATCCTGAGTTGATTTTTGATCAACCAAAATCCATTATCTCAATTGCTCTTGCGTATCCTTCTCGTATGAATTCACGACCTGAAAAAATTCGCGGAGAAAAACGAGGTAAATTTGCCCGAGCTTCATGGGGAACAGACTACCATAATATTTTGAAAGACCGTATGGAGAAGTTAATTGATAAGATAAAAGAGCTTGGGGATAACAATCCTGAGTTAACTTTTAAACCCATGGTAGATACTGGTGAATTGATTGATGTTGTTGTCGCCCAACGAGCTGGTCTTGGCTTTATTGGGAAAAATGGTTTACTGATTACTGAAGAATTCGGTTCTTATGTTTACTTAGGGGAAATCATTACTAACATTCCTTTTGCACCTGATACACCAAAAGAAAACCAATGCGGCTCTTGCACGAAATGTATCGACCAATGCCCCACTTCTGCCCTTTTAGGGGACGGCCGAATGAATGGGCAACGTTGTTTGTCTTATCAAACCCAAACCAAAGGCATGATGCCAGAAGAGTTTCGACCAAAGATTCGAACCATTATTTATGGTTGTGACATCTGTCAGGAAGTCTGTCCTTTTAACAAAGGAAAAAATTCTCATTTTCATGATGAGATGGAGCCTGATCCTGAAGTCGTTCAACCCTTATTAAAACCACTTTTGACAATTTCTAATAAAGAATTCAAAGAAAAATTCGGTTATCTCGCAGGCTCTTGGCGCGGTAAAAAACCAATTCAACGAAATGCTATTATCGCTTTAACTAATGCAAGAGATAAAACAGCTATTCCTAATATTTTGAGATGTTTAGAAGAAGATCCACGTCCCGTGATTCGTGGAACAGCTGCCTGGTCACTAGGCATACTTGGTAAAGGAAACGAGGAAGTCCTTTTATTCCTACAAGAGAAAGTCGAAAAAGAACAAGATGAAGAAGCACTTGCTGAATTAAACAAAGCAATAGCTAATCTAAAAAGCGCTGATTAATCCCCTAGTAGGTTAATCAGCGTTTTTTATTGATATGTTTAAGTCCATAAAAAAAGTACCTAGCCGTTACAAGACTAGGTACTAAAAGGAGTTGTTTATTTACTTTGGAGGAGTAAATAAAATGAAAAAGTTTGTTAGGGTTGTTTTGTTGGTATGTATAAAGAATACAATTCAACTATGAACAATTAACTCTTAAGTTATTTCTTTTTTATGAATTTAGTTGTAAGAAATAGTAACCACCTAAAATTTAGATACTAACATAATGTTTATTTTCCAAAAAACTTTTAGTAAAAACATAAATAATGAAACATACACATGTAAATAAATATTGGTATCACTATTATAGGAATAGTAAATAAAAACATAGCTTCATTTGAACCTACTATGCCAGAAAAGAATAGTATCAAAAATAAAGCTATTAGAACTCCCATTACTTTAATCACATTCTTTTGATACATAGTATCTTTAACTTTAAAAGATACTAAACATATTAATAACGTCACAATAACTAAGACATAGCCGATTAATTGATTGTCATCACATTTTATCCCTATACCATAACCTGTCGCAAAAACTAAAGATAAAAAATAAACAATATCATACACTAAAGTTAATACGACAATTTGCCAATAGTCTTTTCTCATAAGCTAACCCCTTGCTAAAGCTCGACAATTGAATAATCATAACCAAAACTATCTAAAAACTTAAACACATCCTCTGTGTTAAGGAATATCGTTTTGGTATTCACATTCGGATGAAAACTCATACGTTTTTCTTCTGTAATTTCTTTATCAATGTAGACTTTGATATCTTTTTCTTCGTTATTCAACAAACCAAATATAGAAACAACTCCTGTTGGTAACTTCATTTTTTCCATCAAGCTATCGGTGGACGCCATCTTAATTCGTTTTTCCTCAGTTATCTCTTTTAACACTTCCATGTCCAAACGTTTTTGGTCATCCATAATCACCAAATAGTACGTCGTCTTTTTCTTGTTGGTTAAAAACATTGATTTTGTGCGGACACCTTCAATTCCCTCAATATAACCATCTGCCTCTTCTGTGGTTAACGCTGGAGGATGTTCGACTATTTCAAAAGGGATAGTTAACTCATCTAAAGTAGTTGCCACTAATTCATATAGACTCAAATCACTCACTCCTTCACTTGTTTCATTCATTATACCATCTTTATTTAGATTTCTAAGTAGTGTATTAATAAAACTAGTCTTAAAAGATAATGTTAAACACACAAATCCTTCCCTAGCAAATTAGGTTGATAAAAAAATGATACAATTGATCTTAGGAGGGATGACATGAACCAATCTTTAAGAACTATTTATTCAACACACCATCATACTTATCCATTAAAAGAAAACATTCGCTTCGAGCTAGCGCATGGATATAATGCCACTTATTATGGTCAAGTAGCTCATAATAAGCAGATTGATGCAGTTGAAAACGGTAAAAAAAGAGCTCTTACTTTATTTCACGACATTTTCAAGTATTCGGAAACCATTCAGATGATTTTTTTTATTTCTCATAATTCATCTAAAAGTAACATAAAAAAATATTTGTACAAAAACGAGTTCAAGGTAATTGATAGTTTTGTCACTAATTCTTGGGAGGACTACTATGAAGGTCTAACAACTGTTTTGGTAACAGAAACAGCCAAAAGTAATATCAGAATAACAAAGGTAATCGATGGCATTTGTTATGAAGATTTTTATAGACATGGCAAATTAAGAATTAGAAACCCCTTTGTTTTTTACAATGCCAAAGACAATATTATTCTTAATATATACGATGATCGAGGGTGCGATGTTTGGTCAGATAATTTGAAAAGACAAAAAGAACTGTTTAACCACTATTATTCTTGGATACTAGATTATGACAAAGAAAATATCTCTCGTTTTTATAATTCAATCGAATAGATAATCTACAAAACAAAAAAAGAATCCCCAAAAAGGATTCTTTTTTCACTATTAACTAAAACTCTTCTAGAGCAATCGATGCTTCTTCCCATGCTTCTAACAACTCTTCTTGCTTAGCAAACTTTTGATTCAACGAATCATTGAGTTGTTGTAAAACAGCATGATCTTCTAAGTTTTCAGGTAAGCCCATCTCTTCTTGTAAGGCTTCAATAGATTCTTCTAATTCATGCATTTCTTTTTCAAGTGCCTCAACTTGTCTCGTTAAGGTGCGTTGTTCTCTTTGTTTTTGCTTGTCTAACTCAAAATTTTTCTTTGTTTCTGTCTTTACTTCAGAGACTACTTCTTGCGTTTCTTCATCTAATAATTCTTTTAATTGCTCTTCTTCTAATTTCTTCTCCAAATAGTAATCATAGTTACCATGATATAGCTTACTACCTGTCTCAGATAATTCTAAAATACTTGTAGCAATTCGGTTGATGAAGTAACGGTCATGGGAAACAAATAGCAATGTCCCCTCGTAATCAATCAACGCGTTTTCTAATACTTCTTTACTATCAATATCCAAATGGTTCGTTGGCTCATCAAGAATTAAAAAGTTGTCCTTATTCATCGATAACTTCGCTAGGGCTACTCTTGCTTTTTCTCCCCCACTTAATAATGGTATAGTCTTCTTCACATCTTCTCCTGAGAAAAGGAAACTACCTAAAACTGTTCTGATTTCTTTTTCAGGAATCGTTGGGTGTTCAGACCATAGTTCTTCTAAAATTGTCTGACGAGAACTTAAGTTGGCTTGTTCTTGGTCGTAATACCCAATAGTAACGTGATGACCTATTTTTTGTGTTCCTCGAATAAAAGGAATCACCTCAATAATTGACTTCAATAATGTTGATTTCCCAACACCATTTGGTCCAATTAAGGCAATCGCTTCTTGCTTACGCAGTTGAAAATCAATAGGCTCACAAAGAACTTTTTCTCCGTAACCAATCGCTCCTTGAGTGATTTCTAATACTTCTCGACCAGATTCTCTTTCAATGCCAAATAAGAAGTTAGCCGATTTTTCGTCTCCTTGAGGGCGATCCATACGGTCCATTTTTTCTAATTGTTTACGACGACTTTGAGCACGCTTAGTAGTTGAAGCACGAACTAAATTACGTGCCACAAAATCTTCTAACTTATTAATTTCAACTTGTTGCTTCTCGTACTCTTTCCATTCACGTTCTAAACGCTCTGCTTTTTGAGCCAAATAACGTGTGTAGTTGCCTTTATAGTGACTCATTTTTTGACGACTAATCTCATACACTTCTTGGACAATCTTATCTAAAAAGTAACGGTCATGGGAAACCATCAAAAGAGCTCCACGGTAATTTTGTAAATAGTTTTCTAACCAACTTAACGTCTCAATGTCCAAATGGTTCGTTGGCTCATCTAAAATAAGTAGGTTTGGCTTTTCCAACAGTAATTTAGCTAAGGCTAATCTGGTTTTTTGTCCCCCAGATAAATTACTAATCAAGTGATCATAATAACTTTCATCAAATCTAAACCCATGTAAGACAGATTTGATTTCTGATTCGTAACCATAACCGTTTAACTCATTAAATTCATGTTGCAGACGGTCATAGTCTTTTAAAAGTTGCTCATAAGACTGACTATCACTGTCCGTTGCCTTTTCTGACATCTCAATTTCTAAAAATCTTAATCGTTCTTCCATCTTTCGAACAGGATCGAACACACTAAGCATTTCTTCCCAAATAGTTTTAGTTGACTCTAATCCTGTATGCTGATCTAAATAACCGATTGTAAGTTCTTTAGTTGTTGAAATCGTACCTAAATCAGGTTCTTCGATTCTTGCTAGTATCTTCAAGAACGTTGATTTTCCTGTCCCATTGCGTCCAACTAAGGCAATACGACTTCGATCTTGAATTTCCATATGCATGTTTTGAAATAACACATCATCACCAAAGAGACGTGCCACTTGATTGGCTTGTAATAAAATCATAACCTTCTCCACCTTTAATATACTGAGCATAGTTTATCACAGTTAGCAGTTATTTATAAAGTTCATTTGTGATAAAGCCCGTCATTCTCAAGCTAATAAATTGCTTTTAGCTTCTTCTAACTGTATTCTAGGTAAGTGAAGTTTATAACAATGAGACAGTTTTTATAATTAAGTGAGGGAAAAATAATGAGAGAAACAACTATTCCAAAGGCAACGGCTAAACGTTTACCTTTATACTATCGATACCTAAAATTTTTATTTGATTCAGGAAAGAAAAAAGTATCTTCTACTGAACTAAGCGAAGCTGTGAAAGTGGATAGTGCTACTATCCGTCGTGACTTTTCTTACTTTGGTGAGCTTGGTAAACGTGGTTATGGCTATGATGTGGAAAGTTTAATGAATTTCTTTGCCAAAACATTAAACGAAGATGAATTAACAAACGTTGCACTAATCGGTGTTGGTAACATGGGACGTGCCCTTGTTAACTACCGTTTCCATCAAAGTGATAGCATTCGCATTAGCGCTGCTTTTGATGTGAAAGAAGATATTGTTGGTCGTATTATTGATGGTGTGCCTGTCTACGCATCAGATGAAATGGTTCAACAAATCAAAGAACAACATATTGAAGTAGCTATCTTAACCGTACCAACTGACTACGCTCAAGAAAATGCTGATTTATTAGTTGAAGCAGGTGTGAAGGGGATTATGAACTTTACCCCTGTTAGATTAAATGTACCAGAACATGTTCAAATCCAAAATGTGGATTTAACAAATGAAATGCAAACACTAATCTACTTCTTATCTCATTACAAAGAAGACGATAACGAATAAAAAATAAGAGGCCGACATTTGAGTCGGCCTCTTATTTTACTTAACAAAGAGTAGTTGCAGCACAATGACCAAGGTATTCATACCTGCATGGGCAATGATAGAAGTTAAAATCGAACCTGTTTTTCTATAGATTAAGAAAAACAAGAAGCCTAACCCACCATAAACTAAGTAATGACCATCGACATGCATCACTGCAAACAAAGCAGAGCTAATAATTGCTGATAACCAGATATTTAACTTTTGATTTAACCAATTAATCAAACTAAAACGGAAAACAAATTCTTCCATAATAGGTCCAGCAATCGTTACTGCGATAATAAAGAAAGGTGAACTTTTGATAATCGCTGTAATATCAGCTGTATTTTGTGAACCCATAGGTTGATTAAAGACAACAATTTCAATCATAGCAAGTATGCTTTGCAAGAAAAAACTACCAATAATCAAAACAAGACCCAAACTAATAATCAGTCCATAGTCATCTTTTTCTCTAGATAAAGTGGCTTCTTTGTTTGTTTTTAAATTAATCATAGATAAAACAACAGCCCCTAACACATACATGATTGCAGTTAAATTCGGGATAGCTGTTTTTGGAATAAAGGGCAAGATACTAAATAGCAATGGACTTTGTAAGGCACACAAAAAACCGAAAATAGTCCAGATTGTATTCTTATTAATAGACATAGTAAACCTCCTAAGCATTTGTCTTTATTTATGATAACACACATAGCAGAATTCATTAGCATAATTCTTGCAAAACAACAAAAAAATAGGTATGATGATTAAGTAAGTTAGCACTCAATATTAACGAGTGCTAACAATTAACATTATTCTTTATTTTATGGAGGGATATCAATTGTTAAAACCATTAGGAGATCGCGTTATTATTGAAATCAAAGAGGAAGTTGAGCAAACAGCAGGAAGTTTCCTACTAACGTCAGCTTCTAAGGAAAAATCTCAAACAGGCGTTGTCATCGCTGTTGGCGAAGGACGTGTCTTAGAAAACGGCACAAAATTACCTGTTGAAGTAGCCGTTAACCAAACAGTTATGTTTGAAAAATATGCAGGTCAAGAAGTGAAGTACGATGGTAAAGAATTACTAATCGTTCATGAAAAAGACATTATTGCAATCGTTGAATAAAAAAATTATGAGGTGAAATGACATGGCAAAAGATATTAAATTTTCTGAAGACGCACGTAGTTCTATGATGCGTGGTGTGGATACATTAGCTGATATTGTAAAAGTAACATTAGGACCTAAAGGACGTAATGTTGTTTTAGACAAATCATTTGGTTCTCCACTGATTACAAATGACGGTGTCACTATCGCTAAAGAAGTTGAATTAGAAGATCGTTTTGAAAATATGGGTGCTCAATTAGTTGCTGAAGTAGCATCTAAAACAAATGACATCGCTGGTGACGGAACAACAACTGCAACTGTTTTAACACAAGCAATCGTTCGTGAAGGTCTTAAAAACGTAACAGCTGGTGCTAACCCAATCGGTATTCGTCGTGGGATTGAATTAGCAACTAAAAAAGCTGTTGAAGAATTACATGCTTTATCAAAACAAGTTGATTCAAAAGAAGCAATTGCTCAAGTAGCAGCTGTTTCATCAGGAAGCGACACTATTGGTGAGTTAATTTCTGAAGCAATGGCTAAAGTTGGTAATGACGGTGTTATTACCATTGAAGAATCAAAAGGAATCGAAACTGAATTAGACGTAGTTGAAGGTATGCAATTTGACCGTGGCTACTTATCACAATACATGGTAACTGATAACGATAAAATGGAAGCTGTTTTAGATAACCCTTATCTATTAATCACAGATAAAAAAATCTCAAACATCCAAGACATCTTACCTTTACTAGAACAAATCTTACAAGAAGGTAAACCATTAGTGATTATTGCTGATGATGTTGACGGAGAAGCTTTACCAACACTTGTCTTAAACAAAATCCGTGGAACATTCAACGTAGCGGCTGTTAAAGCTCCTGGCTTTGGTGACCGTCGTAAAGAAATGTTACAAGATATCGCTATTTTAACAGGGGCTACAGTGATTACTGAAGACCTTGGTTTAGATCTTAAAGACACAACTATCGAAGCTTTAGGAACAGCAAGCAAAGTTGTTATCGATAAAGACAACACTGTTATTGTTGAAGGTGGCGGTAATAAAGACGCTATCGACAACCGTATTGGTCTTATCCGTGCTCAAATCGCTGAAACAACTTCTGATTTTGACCGTGAAAAACTACAAGAACGTCTAGCTAAATTAGCTGGTGGTGTAGCTGTTGTTAAAGTTGGAGCTGCAACTGAAACAGAATTAAAAGAATTAAAACTACGCATTGAAGATGCTTTAAACGCAACTCGTGCCGCTGTTGAAGAAGGTATCGTCTCTGGTGGTGGTACTGCCTTTGTTAACGTCTTACCTAAATTAGCTGAAATTGAAGCAACTGGCGACGAAGCAACTGGTGTTAAAATTGTATTACGTGCTTTAGAAGAACCAGTTCGTCAAATCGCTGAAAATGCTGGATTAGAAGGCTCTGTTATTGTGGATAAACTAAAACAAGCAGAACCAGGTATTGGCTACAATGCTAAAACAGATGAATGGGTAAACATGATTGATGCTGGTATTGTTGATCCAACTAAAGTAACTCGCTCTGCTTTACAAAACGCAGCAAGCGTCTCTGCTTTATTATTAACAACTGAAGGTGTTATCGCTGACAAACCAAGTCAAGATGCTCCTATGATGCCAGGTATGGACCCATCAATGATGGGCGGTATGATGTAATTTTTAGTTTTAAATTTACATCGATATAAAACAACCCCACATGAGATTAAATTCCTCATGTGGGGTTTCTTGTCATTTATTTTTATAAGCAATCCTACAATTTGCTCATCATAATAATAACTACTAGTAAATAGCATTTCTTCTTCCATCGATGATTTGTCTATTTATTTGAAATCTCTCGTTTCTTCAAAAGTAGCCCCTGATAAATCTATCAATTAAACATTTATATATTCTTTGTATGATACAATAGTAACGTCTGAAAGAGGTGACTATTATGATAATCCTAGAATCAACTATTACTTGTCCTGTTTGTCATAAACAAACAACTGAGACGATGCCAACTGATTCTTGTATGTATTTTTACGAATGCCCACATTGTCAAACACGACTAAAATCTCTTGAAGGAGATTGTTGTGTCTTTTGTTCATACGGAACAATACCTTGTCCACCACTACAACAAGAAGATAACAAATAAACCACTTGATTGATTTTCAAGTGGTTTTTATTTATTACATTAATTGTCATACAAATCACACTATAACTACTAGTATCATAAATAGTTCGAACTAATACTATCAACTCATCTAAATAGTTCAATTGGAATACCTCTATCAATTTGCTACACCTCTTATTTTTTCACCTTACTAAACTAAAGTCTACTTTTTAACGCCTCTCTAACAAAGATTAAAGCTAACTTCTCATTATTCAACTTTTCTAACTCTAATTCAACTCTTGATAATTCAGTATCAATAATCGTTAAATTAGACTCCCACTGTCTTTTAGTCCCACAGAAATCTTTATTCGTTTTAATTTGTTTAATAATCCTAATAGGCAATCCCATGTCTCTCAATTCTCTAATATTTTCAAACTCATTTTGTTCGATTTTTGTAAATTCATATCTACCATTCATCTTCTCTGGTGCTAGTAACTGTTCATCTATGTAATATCTAACAGTTTCTTTAGTCGTTTTCATTTCAGTAATAAATTGACCTATCTGCATGTTTCACCTCCAAAAAGCTTGACGTGTGGTGTACCACACATTGTTTAATGAGAATATATCAAGAAGGAGTGTTCTCATTATGACAATCATATTAATAACTTTAGCTTTTCTATATGCTAGTTTAATGGTACTAGCATCAATTAAATCTATCTCACTTTCAACATATCCAATCATTTTTTTATGTAATCTGTTCGGTGCGTTACTTGTTTTTCTTTATTTAATTGACTATCGCTTTTTATACCTTGGCATTGTGTTATTGTTTATATCCGCCCTATTAAATGGCCGTTTCATCTTAAAAGGAATTACTTTTTCACATGTTTTTATTCGATTCATCTTCTCAATTGTACTGATAACTTTAAACTATTTCGTGCATCATAATTTCTAAAACGGCTTCTTCTTTTTAATAATATTATACTAGATACTAAATAAACAAAGCACCCTTATTTAAGAATAAAACTCTTAAGAAAGGGTGCTTTTATATTAATAAGTTGTACCTCCCAGGCCAACAATCCCAACAATATCATTCATAATTTGCTCCATGGAGTCTCCTGTAAATGACACCATACGTCCGTCTAGTCGTTTGACATGACTTAACATCTCTATTCGATCTGCTTGAGCTGTTGTGGTGCATTGCAAATCTACTGTTGCTGGTAAACTAAAGTTGATTTGCTCTACGGGTTGAGGCCTTTCAATTGCCTGTTTAACACCTGCTATGATTTCTTGTTTTAGTACATTCATGGGTTTACTTTTAATGCTGTATCTACCATAAGCTTCTTTAGTCGTCACAACAGGAACACTTGAAAATAACCCATCTTCGTGTAATTGTTTTTTCAAAGCTTCATCACCAATAATCAATCCTACCGGGACACCGACTTCTGAAGCATATGAAGCGTTAATGGTAGTTTCATTAACGTACTCACCATTTATTTTCAAGTCATAAGCAACTCTAGCACTGTAGCCATGATCCATACTACTGTGAATCGTCCCAATCCCACCATGATACCCTAAGAAAATAACTAGATCATGCTCTTTAGTTAAACCTGTCATCATATAATTATAACGAGGGAAACCATTTATCAAGGCTACTCGGTCGTCCATCTCTGACAATCTTAAATAAGAAAGATTAACTCCTTTACTATGAGAATCTGAAATGGTTATTTCTTCAATACTTTCATTGTATTGACTCTCTTTAATCCCTTGTAATACCCACTTCAGATGCCAATGATACAGTTCTCTAAAGTCAGCTGTATCATCTGATTCCATATCAAAATCAGCTATTCCTGCTAACCCTTCAATGTCACAGGAAATATAAATTTTTTTCATCACATCAAGCCTCCTTTTATTTCAAATCTTTGTAATAAACTGGACCTAATGGACCTGGTTTAAAGTTAGAAATTTTGTCACTAATGAGGTAAGATTCAGATATTTGGAACAAAGGTACTAAAGGTGCTTCTTCTGAAACAATTTTATCTGCTTCCATCATCAGCTCCCAACGTTTGTCATAATCATTCGCAAATTCTCCGTTAACTTGATCAATTAATTGGTTAAACTTAGGGTGATCCCATTGCCCAAAGTTATTTGAATTTTTGGCTGTTAAGAGATTTAAGAAATCCACTGGATCCGCAAAAACTGGTGTCCAACCACCTAGCACAATATCAAATTCACCTTGGCGACTCATTTCTAATCGGTTATTAAATGGCACAGCTTTAACGTCTACTGTTAAGCCATCTAAGTTATCATTTAAAGCTCCTTGGACATACTCACTAATTTTTTTAGCGTTGTCTGTGTCTGAACACAAAATAGAAATAGTTAGCTTATCTTTTCCAAGTTCTTTTTTGGCTTCTGCCCATAAAGATTGCCCTTGTTTCTTATCACTCTTGGCGATTTGTCCAACTTCTTCAGCAAAGTCTTTTTTAGTGGTGTTGCTGATAAAGCCTTTTGGTACAAAACCAGGTGACTCTAATGAGCCATCTCTTAAGACATCCTCAGCTAAAGTTTTTGAATCTAAAGAAAGAGCCACTGCCTGTCTTGCTTTTACATTATCAAACAGACCATTTTTTGTGTTTAATTCGATATAGTAAGTTCCTGGCACACTTCTAATAGCTAAGTTTGGACTGTCTTTATACTGAGCTACTAAATCACCACTGATACTCACTTCATCTAATTGACCACTATCAAACATATTTTGAGCCGTACTACCTTCTTTAATAACGGTTACATTAATCTTATCAAAATTCACCTGTTCTTTATCCCAATACTCTTTGTTCTTTTCATAACTCCACTCATTATTCGTTCCTGACCAACCAACCATAGTATAGGGTCCGTTGTATAAAATATTTTCTGAGTCAGTCCCGAATTTGGCTCCTTTTTCCTCTACATACTCTTGATTAAGAGGATAGAATGCGGGTACAGCTAAAAGCTCTAAGAAGTATGACATGGGGTACTCTAATGTTACCTCGATCGTTTTGTCATCCACTGCCTTAATTCCTAACTTATCAGCTTCTAAATCACCATCAGCGATTTTTTGATAATTTTTAATTCCTGAAAAATAATAAGCTTGTGGAGAAGCGGTCTTTTTATCCACAGTTCTTTTCCAAGAATACTCAAAATCTTGTGCTGTGATTTTCTTGCCATTACTCCAATTAGCCTCTCTTAACTCAAACTCGTAGGTCAAACCATTATTAGTCGGCTCAACAACCTCTTTTGCTAATGCTGGCACTGCTTTTCCGTTTCCATCAAAAGCGTATAACCCTTCTCCAAACTGACTCACTGCTTGCACAGCCGTATTATCCATTGCCAAAGAAACATCTCCTGTGGATAATTCTGAAGCACTCGCAACACTAATCGTTTGCTTATCCTCTTTCTTACCAGATGTCTTGTCTTCTGGCTTTTTAGAAGAACAACCCACAAGAAGTAAACTACCAACTAACAATAACCCAATCATTTTTTTACGTTTCATGATACTCCTCCTCTTTCTTCATTTTCTAATCATTCTATCATATATTTTTAATCTTTCAAGTGAATTTATAAACAATATCACTAGTTAGCCTTTTAATGAATGAGTAAACTTCTTCGTTCTTTCTTTACATAAAATAACATTTAGTCTTATTTAGGACGTTTTTTTTGATAAACCATTAGTATTTTCAAAAAATGAATGTTAAACTTAAAGTAACTACAATGAAAGGATTTGATTTATATGAACGACTATCAACAACGTGGTTTCGACTGGGGTTCATTTATCATTGGTGTTTTATTATTTTTTGTTGCTCTTTACTCCTTTAAATCCCCCATCACCAACCTAACAGCCATTGTACTTGTCTTCGCTTTTTCTGCTATTACTAAAGGAATTTTGCAATTAATTTGGCGAAATCGCATAAAAAAATACATTGATTATAGCTCCAGTAGATTGATTTTTTTAGGCGTTATTAATCTTCTTGTTGGCTTTATTCTCCTTGTTAATATGTCAGCAAGTATTATCGCTTTACCTTTTGTTTTTGCTTTTTGGTTCATTCTTGAATCCATTGGAGAAGCCTCCCTTCTGCCTAGTATCAAAAAAGTTTCTAACAGTCATTTTTGGTTAGTCTTAATTGCTTGTATCATTAATATTGTGCTAGGTATTTTCTTACTATTTAAACCTTTAGTAGCAGCCTTTACATTATCCTGGTTAGTAGGAACTTACTTTTTAGTGGCTGGTATTACTTATATTGTGCGTTCATTCTAATCAAAAAAAGTCTCAACTAATTAAAATGAATTAGTTGAGACTTTTTTGATAGGTCCCTTGTTCTAGGCATGTTACACTAACATTAACTAATAAAAATCAAGGAGTGATGTTATGAAAATAGCTGCATTATTTTTACCTAATGATTATGCCGATTGGGAAGGTGCTTATCTTTCTAGTATTTTAAATACAAATCCAGAGTGGCAAGTCAAAACCGTTGGAATCACTAAAGAAACAACTTCGATTGGTGGGTTTAAAACAACTGTTGATTATTTAATTGAAGACTTACCTCAAGATATTGATTTATTTGTATTAATTGGTGGTAACGACTGGCAAATCACAAATGATACTTTACTCAAACAAATTACTTCTTTTTTAGATGAGGGACTTCTTGTCGGTGCTGTCTGTGGTGCTGTGGATTACCTAGCTAGACATGGATTATTAACACCGTATCAGCACACAGGAAATGCTCAATTCTTCTGGAATGATTTTGAACGCTACACAACACCTGAGAACTTCCACGAAGTTCAGTGTGTTTCTGACCGTAATTTAGTCACAGCAAATGGAACTGCTGCTATTGATTTTACCCAAGCTATTTTAGAAAAGCTTGATTTTGAAACACCTGAAATTAGACATAGAGAAATCGAGTTGCAACGTATCGGGTTTTACGAATACGTTGAACGATTTGGCAATCCTTTCCACTAAAAAAGGGAGGTCAAAAGTCGTTTTACTCTAAGCAACTGGAGAAATTAAAGAAAAGAGGCTAACTTAACTGTCAGCCTCTTGTTTATTCCCCTACATTAATACAATGAGCTATTCCTTGACTTTTTGATGAGATAAGCTCATTTAAGGCAGAGGGTTTTAAGTTAGTCAGTTGATTTTCTTCTGCCCAGGTCACATTGACTTTTTCTCGGCAAATCAACTCTTGATTCTTTTGACTTAAAACTAAATCATAAACAAAAATAAGTTGTTGATACGGCCTGTCATCATAATCAAAAAAATTTTCAATGATAGCTGATAACTCTTTGACCTCAACATCTAAATTTGTTTCTTCTTTGAATTCTCGAATCACGGCTTCTTCAGATGTTTCCCCCATCTTCACTGCACCACCAGTTAAGGTTTGAACCCCGTCACTTTCAAATGAAACAAGAACTTTTCCTTCTTTTCTCAGGATACCACAAGCTCTAACATCAAACCTGCTACCCTCAATGGTCATTCTAATATCTGTCATTTTTTAGTCCCACTTCTTTTATCACTTGGCTAATAAACACGACTAATCCAATAATCAAAGCTCCTTTAAAAAAATAGACCCAAAAAACCAAATAAGGAGCAACACAAAGCCATGCGAGGATGAGTAAGCCAATTACCACACTTTGTTGTTTGAACGTCATTTTCCTAATAAGCAACCATCTCACAAAACTTTCTCTCACTTGTCTTGTTTCTAAGTACTCGTTATACCATTTCATCTAAGAAGCCTCCTCTTCAACGTTTTTTTCTAGTGTAGCACAAAAAAATTGTTTAAAGCTTCTTTAAGAATGAACAAGATAAGTTGTTCCAACATAGTCACCTTTAAAGCGTTGGCGATACTGATTGGGACTTATTCCTGCTAATTTTTTAAAAATACGACTGAAGTAAGCTGGATCTCCGTATCCTACCTCTTCACTGATATCTGCTAAAGAGCAAGGTGTTTCTCTTAAACGTTTTTTAGCTTGTTCCACTCGGTACTGAGTCAGATAAGCAATGTAAGTCATCCCCACTTCTTTTTTGAATAACTGGCATAAATAACTTGGATTAAGATGTATGTAATTAGCTAACTCATCTAAATTTAAGTCCCTAGAAAAATGTTCATGAATGTACTCAATCATTGGAAGAATGGTTTCATTATGAGTCATATCAATGGCTTCATTTCGGTGATGCAAGAGTGATACTTGATTCAACGAAATAATGGCTCGATGGATACTTGTTAAGGCTTCTTCTTCTACTAAAGGTGTGACTAAATAATCAATAGCTCCCATGCGCATAGCTTGTTGAATATTCTCAAAACTCTCCTCTTGATCAATCATAATAAAGCGCACATTGGGATATCTTTCTTTTAGTAATGCTGTTTTTTCAAATGTTGTCTCTTCTTGATTCATCTCAATCAATAAAATCTCTGGCTCATGTTTTAAAGGTCTGGCTAAAGCTTCCGCCAAACTAGAAGCATTGGGTAGCATAATAACATTAACAAAATAATGATGAAACAACCTGTCTAATCCTAAAAGAAGCTCTTCATCTTGTACTATTTTCAATACATAACACATAGAATCCCTACTTTCTTATTTTTCACAAACAAAAACAATTCATTTCAACTTGTTTACTTAACGTGTTTTTATTATACCATGAATATCTTTACTTTTTAGGCAAATGAGGCATTTTCTCTAAAATTAATCCAATAAAATCTACATTTTGTCCTAACTCGCTTTTTGTGAAAAATGTTACCATTTAGTTAAGAACAAAAGTAACCAACTAAATTATAGGAGGATTATGATGAGTAAAGAAAACAAGCAAGTAGTCAATGTAGAAGAGTCGATTAATCTATTAGTGGAAAAAGGACTTGTCGCTTTAAGAAAAATGAAAACCCTTACTCAAGAACAAGTAGATGCCATCGTTTATGAAATGAGTTTAGCCGCTATTGATCAACACATGCCCCTAGCTAAATTAGCTGTAGAAGAAACAGGTCGTGGTGTGTATGAAGATAAAGCCATAAAAAACATGTTTGCCTCTGAAAGTATTTGGAATAACATTAAACACAATAAAACGGTTGGAGTCATTCACGAAGACAAACAAACTGGCATCAAACAAATTGCCGCTCCTATTGGTGTTCTTTGTGGCGTTACACCAACAACTAACCCCACATCAACTACTATTTTTAAAGCGATGATTTCCTTAAAAACAAGAAATCCCATTGTCTTTGCTTTTCACCCGGCTGCTCAAAAGTCTTCAGCAGCAGCTGCTCGAGTTGTTCGCGATGCTGCTATTAAAGCTGGCGCACCTGAGGATTGTGTTCAGTGGATTGAAGTCCCTTCTTTAGAAGCAACTAATGCCTTAATGAATCACCCAGACATTGCTTCCGTATTAGCAACTGGTGGCTCTGCGATGGTCAAAGCCGCTTATTCAACTGGTAAACCTGCTATTGGTGTAGGTCCTGGTAATACACCTGCCTATATCGAGAAAACAGCTAAAATCAAACGAGCTGTTAATGATTTAATTGTTTCTAAAACCTTTGATAACGGTATGATTTGTGCCTCTGAACAAGGTATTATTGTTGATCAAGAAATTTACGATGAAGTTAAAAAAGAATTCCAAGCCCATCAAGTCTACGTATGTAATGCAAAAGAAAAAGACTTACTTGAAAACTATTTAATGAATGAAGCAAAAACAGCTGTTAATCCTGAAGTAGTTGGAAAACCTGCTACTGACATTGCAGAAAAATCTGGTATCACTGTACCACAAGGAACAAAAATGTTAATTGCTGAGTTAAAAGGAACTGGAAAAGAGCATCCTCTTTCTCTTGAAAAATTATCACCTGTTTTAGCTATGGTAAAAGCAACTAGTCATGAAGAAGCCTTCAAACTAGCAGAACAAATGCTTGAAACTGGTCTTGGCCATACAGCTTGTATTCACACTGAAGATGAGGACTTACAAGTAAACTACGCACTACGCATGAAAGCATGTCGTATTTTAGTTAACACGCCAACTTCTCAAGGTGGGATTGGTGATATTTACAACGAGATGATTCCATCATTAACATTAGGTTGTGGGTCATACGGTAAAAACTCAACCTCTCAAAATGTATCTACAGTTAACCTATTGAACTACAAAACACTAGCGAAAAGGAGAACAAATATGCAATGGTTCAGACTACCAAATCGCATTTTCTTTGAAAAAAATTCGATTCAATACTTACAAGTGATGGAAGATATCGAACGTGCCTTTATCGTTTGTGACCCTGGTATGGTACAGTTAGGTTATGCAGATATTATTATTGAAGAGTTGAGAAAACGAAACAATAAAGTTCACTTTGAAATTTTCTCAGAAGTCGAGCCAAATCCATCAACAAATACAGTTTATAAAGGAACAGAACAAATTGTTAACTTTAAACCTGACACGATTATCGCTCTTGGTGGTGGTTCTGCCATTGATGCAGCTAAAGGTATGTGGTTATTCTATGAACACCCAGAAACTGAATTCTTTGGGGCGAAACAAAAATTCTTAGATATTAGAAAACGTATTTACAAATTCCCTAAAGCTGAAAAATCACGTTTGGTTTGTGTGCCAACCACATCAGGTACAGGAGCTGAAGTGACACCTTTTGCGGTTATCACAGATAGCGAAACACATGTAAAATACCCATTAGCTGATTATGCTTTGACACCTGACGTGGCCATCATTGACCCACAATTTGTCTTATCTGTGCCAAAATCAATCTCAGCTGACACAGGAATGGACGTATTAACTCATGCTCTTGAGTCTTATGTATCTGTTATGGCTAGTGATTACACTCGTGGATTAAGCTTAGAAGCCATTAAATTAGTCTTTGCTAACCTAAACAAATCAGTTAATGAGCAAGATCCGATTGCTCGAGAAAAAATGCATAACGCCTCAGCCATTGCTGGTATGGCTTTTGCTAATGCTTTCTTAGGTATTTGTCACTCAGTGGCTCACAAAATTGGTGGTGAGTACAATATTCCACATGGCAGAACTAATGCTATTTTGTTACCACATATTATTCGATACAATGCTAAGGATCCACAAAAACATGCGATTTTCCCTAAATACGACTACTTCAGAGCTCATGAAGACTATGCGCAAATTGCTCGAGAACTTGGATTTAAAGGCAATACAACGGAAGAACTCGTTGAAAGTCTTGTGACAGAGATTATCGCACTTGGTAAAAGCGTTGGTATTGATATGAGTTTGAAAGCTCAAGGCGTAACACAAGAAGTCCTAGATAACACTGTGGACCGCATGGCAGAACTAGCTTATGAAGACCAATGTACAACGGCTAATCCAAAAGAGCCTCTTATTAGTGAGTTAAAACAAATCATTATTGATGCTTATAAAGGTGTTTAAATAAAAAACAAAAAAACAGTCTTCTTTTAGACTGTTTTTTTTGCGTCATATAAGGTATTCTAGAGGTATCTTAAAGAGCATGCTTAAGGAGGATACTGTTTTGACGACACCTATTATTCACTATCAAGTAAATAAAGACATAAGTGATGGTCAATTACGCCCTCTTTATGAGTCAGTTGGCTGGATATCCTATACGGACCAACTTGAGGATTTAAGCTTGTTATTAAGTGGTAGTCATCTAGTCATTAGTGCTTGGGCTGATAACGAATTAGTCGGCTTGATTAGAACCATTGGAGACGGTGTTTCCATTGAGTATGTTCAAGATTTGCTCGTTCACCCAACCTATCAACACCAAGGAATTGGTACAACTCTATTAAGTAGAGTCAAAGAACTATCAACCCAAGTTCGCCAATTTTTACTAATTACTGACAATAGTTCAGACAACCAACGCACCATTGAGTGGTATCGTCAACAAGGTTTAGTCCCTGTCGCTGAAGCCAACATAATTGCTCTTTGGAGAAAATGAGAAGGAGTTTTTACACATGAAAGATTTTACACATCCAAAATTTCCAACAATCCATATTAAATTATTATCACCTGAAACAGATATCACACTTTTAGAAACACTTTTAGCAAATTCACCCTTACAAGCTACAGAAGTTTTCGAGTTTATTCCACAAGGGTTATCAACAGATGAAAAATATTTATATGGCATTTTTGATGAAACGACTCTTGTTGGAATTATCGATGTTATTGAAGATTACCCAATTAAACAAAGTGCTTTTATTAATGAATTCTTCATTAGAGAAGACTTATTAGATAGTACTCTATCAGAAACACTCTACTTAGCTCTTGAAAAAACAGCTCAAGAAACTGGGATTACTTCAATGGAAATCAATCAAGATTTAACCACATTACCGTTTTTAGAAACAGTTGGTTTTGTCTCTCATAAAAAAAATATTTAACCCTATAGCCTCACATTATTTTGTGGGGTTTTTTGATTCAAATAAACAAGTAAATTACCTATCATATGATAAACTATTCGTACGTATTCACTAGGAGGGTTGGTTATGTTTTTTAGAAAAAAAGTCACACGAGGTCATCTTTACCGCAGTGTTTTGTTCTTTACCATCATCTATTTTATTTTGATTTATTTCCAGAAAAGGATTTTAACAGGACTGTTTAATTCTCAGCTATCTTTTACTGTTCCTGATGTATTAGGCATCGTTACCAGTGATGCCCCACTTGATGTTTTAACTAAGCGTGCCACTAACGGGGCTATTTTAACAGGTGGATTCTTATTCGTTGAAATCATTCTCTTTATTTTACTGATTCTCTTATTTTTATTCAAACTATGGCGTATTCATCAACAAGAAAAGCTTAAAAAATATGATTTTGTCTTACTAGTTGGTTTGCTTATTTTACTTATGGGTAGTTTTTATTATGCTTATATTTTAGGGACTACGTCTTTAGAAACGTATCAAACTGTCACATCTGCTCTCAATCATCTAAGTCCTAAACAACTAGATAAATTAGCGACAAGATGGAAAGATTTCATTTACAATTATCAATTCTCTTTAGGCTATTTACCTCGTGATATTTCGATTGTGATTGATCAATTTAAACAAATCATGAGTA
Organism: Candidatus Vagococcus giribetii; assembly: GCF_017316185.1. Classification (GTDB taxonomy): domain Bacteria; phylum Bacillota; class Bacilli; order Lactobacillales; family Vagococcaceae; genus Vagococcus; species Vagococcus giribetii. The sequence goes on from NZ_JAFLVX010000015.1 coordinate 62,749, forward strand.
ACGTTCAAGAAGTTGCTGATATTCCTAATGTGTTGAGTCAATACATCAATCGTCTAAGTGAGTTAAAACTTCATTATTTCTTATTGATGTGTGCTGGATTTGGGACATTAATGGTTGCGCAAATCTTTGAATACCGTTTAATTCTAACTTCTTTAAAACAATTGAAACCTAAGAACAAACTTTTCACTTCTCACAATCAAGTCTCAGAAACACAACTCACTCAACTTTTAGAAGAACAACAAGTGTTGATGAGTAAAATAATTGACCTTCAAGCTGATTTACAACAAACTATAACAAAGGAATCTAACGAGACCAATCAACCAAAAGAAAAATCAAAAAAGAACAATAAAAAGAAAAAAAAATAGGTTAGACTCCTCTGAGTCTGACCTATTTTTTTACGTAATCTGCTACTAACTTTTTAATTTCTTGGTAGATTGCTTCTACTTCTTCTAAGTCCGCTGCATTGGCACCACTTGCTAATGGATGTCCTCCACCATGATGACGTTTAGCAATGGTGTTAATCACTGGACCTTTTGAACGTAAGCGTACGCGGTAAAATCCTTCTGGTTGAGCCACAAAAATCCCCCATGATTTCATTCCTTTTACCTTACCAGGAATCGGAATAATCGCTGGTGTTTCTGAGTCTACTACTCCGAAACGGTCTAATACTTCTTGAGAAAGTAATACCATACCAGCACCATTTTCATCCACAATGACATTTTCCATCACATAACCAGATAAACGCAATACATTTTCTGGCATCTCTGTCATCTCACGATTTAACTCAGCCACATCAAAATCAAACTCTCTTAACTTACTTGCTACAAAAAGAGTATGGCTCGTTGTTGCTGGGTACTTGAATCGACCTGTGTCTCCAATAATACCTGCATAGAGTAATCTCGCTGCTTCTTTTGTTAAAACAAGCTCATCTTGAAATTCTGTGTAAAAATCATAAATCAACTCACTGGCACTACTTGCTTTGGTATTAACAAAAGAAATATCCCCAAAAGGCTCATCATCTGGATGGTGATCCATCTTAATTAACAACTCACCTAATTTATATTGTTCCCCACTGATGCGTGGTTCATTAGCTGTGTCTGTCGCTATTACTAAAGCTCCTTCATACATCTCATCTGTTACCGTGTCCATTTCCACAAGGTAATTTAATTTATCCACAGGTCCTCCAACCATGTAGATTTCTTTTTCAGGAAAAGAAGCACGTAAAATGTTAGCTAAGCCTCCTTGAGAACCTAAGGCATCCATATCTGGGCTTTGATGGCGATGAATCATGATTTTAGGATATGCTTTGATTGTTTCTAATATTGTCTGAGTAACACTCATGTTTGACTTCCTCTCTATGCTTGCTCCATCAATTGACACACAGTCATTGCTTTTGCCACAACCACATTATCAATAAAGACTTCAATGTCTATTTTAGCAGAACGTCGACCAACTTCAATGATTCGAGACTTGAACTCAATTTCACTATCAATCTGAATCAATTTAAAATAATACAAACTCATTTGCTCAATCACGGAATTATAGTGATATTTCACTGACAACGTGCGTTGAGCTACTTTTGAAATAATTTGATTTAAGACACCAAAAGATAAAGTTCCCATATTGTTTACCATTTGAGGCGTCACAACAAATGAAAATTCTGGTAAAGACATCTCATCTTTTGCTTCTTTTTCCACAACTTCATCTGTAATTAAATCTGACAGAGTATTAGACACTTGTGGTTGTCTTTGAGCTAATTGCATAGCTTTCATCACATCTCGTCTAGACACGATCCCTGTAAGTGTCAAATCGTCTTCTACAACAGGTATCACCTCTAAACCGTCCCAAATCATTTGATGCCCAATACTTGCGACACTCATATGTTCCTTCGCTTTTCTTGGGTCTTTTGTCATGATTTTTTCAATCGGTTGAGTTAATGGTTTATTAACCACGTCTTTTGACGTAATAATCCCCACTAAACGGTTTGATTTATTCACTACAGGAAAACGTGTAAAGCCACTTTCTTCTGATAATTTTTGATAATCTTCTACTGTACTTTTGACATTTAAGAAGACTGTTCGATCAAAATCTGTTTGAATGTCCTTAACAGTCATAATATCTTTTTTAATCATTTGATCACTCATAGCTCGGTTAATCGTTGTCGCTACTGTAAAGGTATCATAGGTGGTTCTAATAATAGGCATTTCCACTTCATCAGCTAATGACAAAATTTCTTCTGCTACATCAAATCCCCCAGTTATTAACACAGCTGCCCCATTTTCTAAAGCTAGACGCTGTACACCTGTCCTATCTCCGACAATCATTAATGAGCCTGACGTAATATAGCGCAACATATTTTCTTCTGTCATAGCGCCAATAATATATTTTTTCAGAACTTTATCTAATCCTTTTCTTCCAGCTAAAATATCTCCTTCAATAATTTTAGAGACTTCGCCATAAGTGAGTCGCTCAATATTTTCTTTTACTTTTTTTTCGATTCTGATCGTTCCCACCCGTTGAATGGTTGAGACTAGACCAACATTTTCTGCCTCTTTAATCGCTCGGTAAGCCGTTCCTTCACTAACGGAAAGTGCTTTTGCTATCCCTCGAACAGAAATTTTCTCACCCACAGGTAAGGTTTCGATGTATTCAAGAATTTGATCATGTTTTGTTACTGCCATGTTATTCACCTAATTCTTTCTGCTTTATCTTGTTATAGTTTGAATAGTCTGTTTCAATCCAAGAACCATCAACTAATTAACATTCTATCACGATTTCTCGTGAAAACAAATCACAAGCATTATAACAGATACTAACAATACACATTAACAAGAAATATGTTACTTAGTTTCTTGTTTCATATTTCCTTTGTAAAATCTCCATGCCGTCATCCCTGTAGCTAACAAACAAATACTGAAAGATAACATATAAGTGATGTGCATACCGTACACAAAAATATCCGGTCTACCTTCAACAAAACCAACTACTTTTTCTCCCGCTTCATAGCTCATAGATTGGAATAGAATCGTTGTGGATAAAGAAATCCCCATCACCATTCCTAAGTTTCTCGCTAAAGCATTTAAACTACCTGCAATACCATATTCTTCTTTTTTCACACTAGACATAATGATTGTATTATTTGGCGCTTGGAACATGGCATTCCCTGCTCCAACTAAAGACATAATGGCAATAAACAATCCAACCGGTGACGTTTCACCTAATAATAAATAACCAATTTGTCCAATGGTTAATAAGACTAAACCAATTAACGTAATAAATTGTGGTCCTTTTTTATCTGTTAAAAAGCCACTTAAAGGAGCGCCGACTACCATTACTAAAGGAAAAATCATCATTAAAAGCCCTGCGATATTGGCTTCTAAACCAAGAACATTTTGTAAGTAAAAAGGATTAACGACATTAGCAAAAAAGTTCGTTGTAAAAATCATGACTGCTGTTAGTAAACTAACTGTAAACATCTTATTGCTGAATAAACCAAATTGCACAAGAGGTTTCTCATGATTTTTCTCAAAACGGTAAAAACCATAAAGTGAAATTAGTGACACCAGAATCATACCGATGATAAGAGGATGAAGGAAGCCTATTTCTTGACCAATAAAAATACCACCAAAGAATAATAGAATAAATAAAGCAAATAAGATAACCCCGATATAGTCAATTTTCTCCCCTGTTTTAACTTCTTCTTTAGGTAAGAAATACCAACCAAACATTAAGGTTATGATACCTACTGGTACATTAATCCAGAAAATATAAGACCATTCAAAATGTGATAAAATCACGCCGCCTATTCCAGGACCTGCAATAGCACCTAAAGAAACAAATGAACCAATCATTCCAAGCGCTCGTCCACGTTCTTCTTTTGGAAAAATTTCGGTGATAATTCCGTTACTTGTGGCCATTGTCATACTAGCACCTAGCGCTTGAATCACACGAGATACAAGTAGTAGCGGTAAGCTGCCTGGTATACCACACAGAAAAGAACCGATTATAAACACGATTGTCCCAATCTTAAACACTTTTATTTTGCCAATACTATCTCCCACTTTTCCAAAGAATAGTAAGAACACACAAATAGCCATTAAATAAATCGACACAATCCACTCAGATAAATTCATTGCCACACCTAAGTCTTTGGCGATAACAGGTAAAGCAATATTGACAATACTCCCATCTAAAGTAGACATAAAGGTAAATAAGCCCACAGCTACTAAACTAAACCATCTGTATTTTTGTACTTTTTCTTGATTCATTTTGTTTTCCCCTCTTTAACAACAAAATAAATGTAGGTTGAATAGATGTCTTCAACCTACATTTTATCTTATTTTCTCTTTTGACTAGATTCCATAATAACTGGTAGAATCACAGGTCTTCTTTTTGTTTGTTCATACAGATAACGACTTAGTTGATCTCTAATTTCTTGTTTTAAAACGCCCCAATCGAAATCTTGTTTTTCAAGATTTTCTAACACAACTGTTTCAACAATTTTGGCACTTTCAGTCATTAAATCAGTACTTGTCTTCATATAAACAAAGCCTTTTGATGTAATTCTTGGTTTAGAAATAATCTTCTTAGCTCGACGATTAATCGTCACAACTGCAATAAAAATTCCGTCCTGAGATAAGATTTTACGATCACGTAGGACGATATTACCAATATCACCTACACCTAACCCATCAATTAAAATATTTTCAGCATCTGTTGAGCCTGTCATACGTAAACGGCCCTTCTCAAATTCTAAAATATCTCCACGACCTGTAATAAAGATGTCTTGATAAGACATGCCTACTTCATGAGCTAAGTCAGCGTGAGCTGCTAGTAAACGATATTCTCCTTGAACAGGAATAAAGTATTTTGGTTTCATTAAGTTAAGCATTAATTTCAGGTCATTTTGGTTACCATGTCCTGAGACATATAGATTATCAGAAATTGTTTTGACTGTCCCACCTGCGCGGTAAATCATGTCTTCTGTTTTAGCCATCGTTGTTTCAATCGAGATTGAAGGAGTTGTAGTAATGTAAATTAAATCTCCTTCTTCAATATTAATGTTTTTATGACGACGACTTGCCATTTTTTGTAATGATTGTAATGGCTCACCCATACGACCTGTTTCTAAAATCAATAATTGATCTGGTCGTTTATTTTTCATTTCTTTTTCAGTAATGATCAAGTCTTTATTTGGTAAAGTTAATTTGCCTAAACGAATAGCTGTTTTAACAATTTGTTCTACATCTTTTCCAGTAAGAACAACAAAACGTTCCGCTTTATCCGCTGCATCAAAAATTTGTTGCACACGTTGAATGTTACTTGCCACACTTGCCACAATAATGCGACCTTCCCAGTAACGAATCGTGTCATATACTTCTTCAGCTGTTTGATTTTCTGACGCAATAAGAGCTGAATTTTCAGCATTACTTGAATCACTTAATAAAGCAAACACGCCTTCTTTACCAATCTCTGCTAAACGAGCAAAGTCTGTTGCATAAGGAGCTGACGCACTTTGATCAAACTTGAAATCTCCCGTGTAGACAATGTTACCTTCACTTGTCTTGATAGAAATACCAATTGAATCTGGAATCGTATGAGTTGTTCTAAAGAAACTAACCACTGCATTCCCGAAATCAATTTCTGTAAATTCATCGACTACATGAAACTCATTAAAATCTTTTGTGTTAGCGTAATTTTTAACATTAATTTTTGCTAACTCTGTTGTTAATTCAGTCCCAAAAACAGGTACTGATACATTTTCTAACAAGTATGGTAATGCCCCAATTGCATCGGCATGACCATGACTTAAGAAGACTCCTGCTATCTTTTCTTTGTTTTCAAGTAAATAAGTAAAATCAGGAATAACCATATCGATTCCTAACTGCTCATTTTCTGGGTATTTCAAACCACAATCCAGAACAAAGATTTCATTCTCTAGTTCAACAACGTAGATACTTTTTCCATTTTCTCTAACGCCACCTAGAGGGACTATTTTTATTTGACTCACTCTCTTTCACCTCGTTATTATTTTATGACTTGATTAATTATCGTCATTATTTTTTCTTTTTCGTTTGAATTACAGGAAACAAGAGGTAGTCTTGGTTCTCCTACTTCTAAGCCCCACTCATTGTAGATAGCTTTGATTGGCGCAGGAGACGGCACTGAAAAGACGGCATCAATCACCGGATGAATCTCTTGATGAATGCTTGCTGCTTTTGTTAAGTCTTGAGACTTGAGAGCTTCATACATGTCATGCATTTTGTCTCCTATAACGTGAGAAGACACTGAAATTACACCTGAGCCACCAATCAGTTTGGTTGGTAATGCTAGATGATCTTCCCCAGAGTAGACTAAGAAATCATCATCTGTCTCTTTGACAATCTCTGTAAAAGCAACTAATCCTTGACACTCTTTTGTTCCAATAATGTTTGGTAATTTTGCCAGTCTAAGAGTTGTCGCTACTTCTAAATTTACCCCAGTACGACCTGGTACGTTGTACAAAATAAGAGGTAAATCACTTGCTTCTGCGAGTGCTTTAAAGTGTTGATACAAACCTTCTTGACTGGGTTTATTATAATAAGGAACCACACAAAGCCCTGCCGCAACGCCTTCTAAAGCCGCTATCTTTTTAATAAAAGCAATAGAGGCTCTGGTGTCATTGCTTGACGCTCCACATATAACTGGCACACGACCTGCTACAACTTTGAGTGTTTCTTTGTATAATGCTAATTTTTCATCTTCAGACAACGTAGGAGATTCACCTGTTGTGCCACCTACGACGATACCTTCTGTGTGATGCTCCAATAAATAATTTACCACATCACGTACCTTTTCCATAGCTAAAGAACCTTTTTCATCAAAAGGAGTGACCATTGCCGTTAAAATCGAGGCATTTTTTAATGTATTTTTCATGATTGTTCACCTACTTGGGGAACTCTCACTAAATTCATCTCATGTAAACTCTCAGCTATTTGAACACTGTTCCACGCCGCACCCTTTAATAAATTGTCAGATACCACCCATAAATGGAAACCATTAGACTTATCCACATCTCGACGAATGCGTCCAACAAATACTTCTTTTTCCCCGACAGCTGTTAAAGGCTGTGGATAAAGCTGTTCTTCTGGATTATCTTCTAATACAACTCCCGGTGCTTTTTCTAGCAAGTCTTTCAAGTCTTGAACAGACACATTATCTTCTTTGATGTCAATGTATACAGATTCTGAATGTCCTGATAAAACTGGAACTCTGACACAAGTTGCACTGACTTTGAGCGTGTCATCAGACATGATTTTTTTGGTTTCATTAATCATTTTCCACTCTTCTTCTGTGTAACCTTCTGCACCAAAGACATCAATCTGAGCTAAGGCATTAAAAGCTAATGGGTAATGCTTTTTGTCTCCAGCACAAGGTAAAATAGAAGCTTCTACTTCTTCCTCACCTTGAAGCATCTCTCTAGCTTGGTCTTTCAACTCATTAATAGCCAACACACCTGCACCACTAACAGCTTGATACGTTGACACAATAATACGTTCTAAACCATATGCTTGTCTGATTGGTTCTAAGGCAACCATCATTTGAATGGTAGAACAATTTGGATTGGCAATAATTCCTTGATGAGCTGTTAGTGCTTGAGGATTAACCTCTGGCACAACTAAAGGAACTCCCTGAGTCATTCGAAAAGCACTTGTGTTGTCAATAACGACACAACCTCTATCTACAGCCTCTTGAGCGAACCTTTGGGAAATACTCCCTCCAGCACTAAACAACGCCATATCCATACCTAAAAATGCCTCTGCCGTCAATTCTTCAATGATGTACGTCTCACCTTTGAAGGTTACCTTATTTCCTGCTGAGCGCTTAGACGCTAAAAATTTAATCCCTTTAATTGGTAGTGAACTCTCTTCAAGCATTTCTCTCATTTTTGTGCCGACTGCTCCCGACGCGCCGACAATTGCAACATTATATCCCGACATATAACCTTCCTCCATTTTCCCGTAATTTCCCGATGTTACTTACGTTTCATTTTAGCATAAAAAAGAGAAAAATTCTTTAAGGAATCTTTCTCTTTTAAGACACTATTTAATTAAGTTAATGCGATCTAAAATCTTAATAATAATCATGGAAACAATAATACCAAATCCATTTTGAATCACATTACCAACTATTGACGCTACCCCAGCGACACTTCCGTATAAAAACCAAGTGGCAAAGAAGTAACCAATAATCATAAAAACAGAAGCCAGTAATAAAAATAAAATTCTCGTTGTTAATTGCTTATTACCTGACCAACGTCCAGCAATAAATCCTTGCCCTCCATGAATAACCACAGAAAAAAGTAGCCATTGTGGATAACCTAATAATAAATCTAGCATACCACCGCTAATACCACCCACGATTAATCCAGCAGGACCACCTAGTAGCATGGCCGATGTATAAATCCCTACTTCTAATAAATTGACATACCCTTTTGTTAAAGGGACTGGAAAAATAAAAGTTAGAGCTAATACCACTGTTAAGGCCGTTAACATGGCTAGTAAGGCAAACTTATCTTTAACAATCTTCATCAACAATCCTCCACACTCTTTTAGTTGTAATTTATCATAACTCAAAAATAAAAAAATAAACAGAGTCTATACAAAAAAAGACCCACTAATATGAGTGATAGGTTAAGAGATTCAATTGACATTTATTACGACATTAACAATCCCACTAAGATACATAAAAAATAAACAGCAGAGCTTTTTAGACTCTGCTGTTTATTAATCTCTAAATTGAGCCTCGTACAACCGACGATAAGCACCGTTCTTATCCATCAACTCATCATGAGTACCATCTTCTGCAATACCCTGTTCATTCACAACAATAATGCGAGTGGCTTGTTTGATAGTTGCTAAACGATGGGCAATAATCAAAGTTGTTCGCCCTTTTGATAAAGACATGAGTGATTCTTGGATCACATTTTCTGTTTCTGTATCAAGAGCTGATGTCGCCTCATCTAAAATCAAAATAGGTGGATTCTTCAGAAACATTCTAGCAATAGCCACACGTTGTTTTTGTCCACCAGACAATTTAACACCACGCTCACCAATGACTGTATCTAATCCTTCTGGGAGCTCTTCAATCACATGACTCAAATGAGCTAAAGCAACTGCTTCTAAAATCTCCTCTTCATTTGCTTCTAATTTACCATAAGCAATATTTTCTCTTAATGTGCCTGGGAATAAAAAGACATCCTGTTGAACAATCCCGATTTGCTTTCTCAAAGAAGCCATACTAAGTTCTTGGATATTGTATCCATCTACTGAGATATTTCCTGAATCAATCTCATAAAAACGAGGTAGCAAATGACATAGCGTCGTTTTTCCAGCACCACTAGGGCCTACAAACGCCACTGTTTCTCCTTGATTAATGGTTAAAGACAATTGATTCAACACTGACGTACCATCGCTATAAGAAAAATCAACTTTATCATAGATGATATCTCCTTTTAAAGAATCTACTTCAATGGCATTTTCTTGATCTTGAATACTTGGCTCTTTATCTAACTCCGTAATAAATCGCTTAAAACCAGCAAAACCTTTAGGATAACTTTCTAGCATCACATTAATTTTTTCAATGGGTCTAGCAAATACATTAGATAATAGAATGAACCCAACAAAATTTCCACTAGTAATGTCACCTTTAATCGTGTAATAAGAACCAAATAACAAAGCAAATAAACTAATCAAACGAATCAAAAAGTAATTATAAGAAGAGCTTAACGCCATAGTTTTGTAAAAAGCTAACTTCGATTGACGATACAAATTGTTTAGCATACCAAATCTAGTCTTTTCAACTTCTTCATTTGCAAAGGCTTGAGTTACTCTAATCCCACTAACACTGGCTTCAATCCCAGCATTGAACTCTCCCAAATTTTCATAGATTTGTGTGTTCACTTTTGTCATTCGTTTATTGAAGTAAGCCAAAGCAATCGTAATAAACGGCACCATAATCGCAGTCGCCACTGCTAATTGCGGGTGAATATTAAACATCAACAGGAATGAACCTACTAACGTCATAATCGTGATAAACACATCTTCTGGACCATGATGGGCGACTTCTGAAATTTCAAATAAATCACTTGTTAGTCGACTCATTAACTTCCCTGTTTTTTGATTGTCATAAAATTCAAAGGGTTGTTTTTGAAAATGAGCAAATAGTTCATTTCGCATATCTGTTTCAATGTTAACCCCTAACTTATGACCAAAATAAACCACCACATACTGAAACACTGTATTAATCATATAAAAAAACAATAGCAATGTGCTTACCATGACAATTAACCTTAAATTTTCAAGAGGCATGATTTTATCAATCACTTGATTGACAATCACTGGAAAACTTAATTCTAATAGTGCCGCAATAATGGCACAGGTAAAATCCAATATAAATAAAGCCTTGTAAGGCTTATAATAAGCAAAAAAACGTTTTAACAACCTAATCCCTCCAACTAATCTTTAAGTTACACTATAGCAAAGGTCTTATTTTTTGTCTTATTCTTTTAACTGAACACATAAAAAAATACGATAACACTGAATTTTATCCCAGTATCATCGTGTTTAATTAAGTGACGTTAAATGAAAAAGAGGCTAATAGCCTCTCTTCATTTAAGTTATATTTATGGGTTTGAAGCAACTGTCCAAGTAACTTTACCTTTAAAGCTACCTTCATTACTAGCTGCTCCTGGAGCTAAGACTAATTTAGCATCGCTACCTACTGATGTGTGAACTCCACGAGTTCCATTTTCTCCTTGAATAGCATCTGCAGCTTTACCTGAGTAAGTCATAATTGTTTGTTCTTGTTTACCAGCTTCTAATTGAACAGGTTTTGCCTCATACTTATCACTGGCTTTTGTAGTACTCGGATCAATTGGAGCAGGTAGGTAATCCTGTACAGGCTTACCATTAACAATTTTTTCTCCAATAGGACCAATGTTATATTCTTTCAATTCTGTTGGATTTAATTCAAGAATACCTGGTAATTTAGTGTTGACATCTCCAATTTTTGTTAAGTCTGATAACTGAGCAGTTAACTTCCATGGTGCTGTAGTCCATACTTTACGATCTCCAGCTGTTCTACGGTCATCATTGACTGCTAAATACTGTGCATCTTTATAATCATGTTTGTTATCCATGTGAATCCCAGCATCTGAAATTAGTTCTTCGAATTTAAATGATGTTGGTACATGTGCAATGGCTAATCTATCAACAAATGGCCCTTTTCCTGGCTTAGTTCCATCATCTTTTGTTAGATTAACGTATACATCTGTTTCTTCAGATGGTCCATACATATCTACATTAGCTAATGCTGTTGGTGCTGCGATTGATAAAACTAATCCTGATAACAATACTGTAGAAAAAATTGACTTCTTCATAATAAATTCTCCCCTTCTTTTTATTGTGTTTGAGTTTAATAATTTATATATTTATAACACCTTTTTTGAAAATATATAATTATCAAATCATCTTTACAACTTAATTGTAACATATATTAGTTTATTTATACACCTTTTTATGAAAAATAACTTCAGTTAATGATGATTTTCCACCCATTTAAAGCCTTTTAACAACCTATTAACAACATTAAAAAAACTAAAAACAGATTTATAACAAATAAAAACACTAATTATAAAAACAAAAATACATTTACTAAAGATAGTGTATCATACTAAAAAAGTTAATTTGTTCTCTAAGATCTAATAATAAATAAATAACCATCCCTATATTTCCTAGACCAATTAGCAATACTGCAATATTAGTGATGATGTGTAACTTACTTTTCTTTAATCGTTGGATTAAAGATGTGCTATTAGTAATAGTTAAAATAAAAAATAGAAATGCTAAAATAGCACATGTTCCTGCCACTATAATCCATAAATAATCTTTCATCTATCAATACTCCCATCTCATATCATTTTTTAATAACTTGACAACTGCTAAGGAAAAGATAAACAAAATCAATGATAAACCAATAATAATATAAACAAAAGATGTTATTATTTCACCTGTATCAGGCAATCTTCTGACTGGCACAGCAGGTGTTGGCGTATATATTGTATCTTTTTCTTTACTATCAATGGTATCTTTTTCTAGAATAACACCTACTTCTGTTTCTTTTTCTTCACCAAAATAAGTGTCATTCGCTAAGCTAATAGGAGAAAAACATGCCAGTGATACTAATAAACCTAACAACACAACTAAATTATTCTTCCTAAAAAACTTCATCATAAGAAACCTCCTAGTTGATTCCTTTTTTCCCTTTTCCTCGACTTCCGTTTTTTTTGTTTTTTCTTCTTTTTCTATTTTTTAATTCATCTATCCATTTTCTATCACGCATTAAGATAGTTATAATTAAACTAACTAAAACGACATTAAGGGCTATAATAATAATTTTTACTATTGTCTTTGTCTCTACTGAAAAAGCTGCTTCTTTATTTAATCGATTAGCATCTTCTTTTTTAATAGTAAAATCTTTAATCAAGTTAAAACTTTCATATTGATTTTTGGCTTCAAAATGAAACGTATACTCTCCACCTTTAAAATCTGTTAATCCCCAGGGAATTTCAAATTTTAAGAGCGAGCTTGGTGCAAATGTAAAATTATCAATATTATTTTCTTTTAATTTTTGAGCCTTACCTTTTTCTGTTACATACGATCTGACTTCTAAATTTTCAATTGTTTTAGGATCTGGATTAAGAATAAATCCTTCCACAACTTTTGTCCCTGAAACAACATTTGCTCGAACTTCTTCTAAGTCTAATTTATTTCCATCATTATATGCCAGACCTTCTTCTGAAGTAATAACACCTAGAGCATATTGGTAACTTTCGCCCACACCAGTTTTTTTATCATCTGAAGATTCTGCTATGACAATTCTTCCCATTTTAACACCTTCATAATGCTCTTTTGGCGGTGTCAAATCAAAAATCATAATCTCTTCTTGACGTGGTTTAATCACTACTTTTTCGGTCCTTGGTTTTACTATTTCTGTGATTGGATGCTTTAATACCTTAGCTATGTTTTCAGGGTCATTGGAATAAGCAATATCACCATATGTGGATGACATCGCATTTTCCACAATAAATTCAACAGTAATATCTCTATCATCTGTGGTGCTTAAAATGGATAACTCTAGTTCTTGCTTTTTGCCTGGTTCTGTTTGAACATAATAGTAACCTTTTTCAGCATCTATTTGAGTATCTGAATATATCGGCCTAACCGAAAACCCAATCCCATCTTCAGCAGCAATTGTTTTTACATTGCCTAACACTAGGCTTAGACATATTACAAAAAATAATTTAAATAAAACATTAGATTTTTTCATTAACGATAAATTCCCCTTTATTATCTAGAATTGTTTTATCATTGACATATATTTCAAAATAATACATATCATCATCTTCAAAAATGTTACCTGATAACTTTGAAATGCCATTTTTATCAATATCTTTTATCTTTTTATTTAAATTATTTTTAGCAATATCTTCTGTTTCAAATCCCTCACTACAGAAAACAACATCTCCTTTATTGTAAGTAACTGTTTTCCCCCATATGATGCTTGATACATGAACAGCAGCTGCAATAATTAAAATAGATAACAAAGTCAATAACAAATATACTGGCCAAAATAAGTTAGCTATGACACACGTAATACTAACCAAGACAACATCGAATAAAATAATGTAACTCAGTAATATTTTTTTATTATATGTACTTTTTTTGAAAATATAGAATAAAAAAATATTAGTCATTGAAACTAACACGAAATATAAAATTAACATCCATAGTAAGGCTTCTCCTCTAAAATGAGTAAACTCTAGCACGCGAACAACATATGACGCTCCCTCTGTTACAAAATCTTGAATTTCAGTATATAGTTTTTGAGCTTGTAAATTATACACTAGCCATAGTATCAAGATTCCAAGTACTCCTAAAAATAGTTTTAGCGTTTGCCTGTCTTTTCTTAAATTCAAACGACTTCACTCCATCCTCTCTTAATTGATAAAAAAACTGTATCGAGATTAAACAAACCTATCTACAATTTTTTCTCGTTTTTAAACTAGTCTCTTCCTAACACTCGCAACAAACTTACTCGTTATTTAACTATAAACACAATCCAACATATCACGGATTAATATATCTCATACAGCTTCCATAATCATACTAAATTATCAAAATCATATTTTGTGTTATCTTAATAATATTATTATTGTACGTTTTTTTCAACCGTTCAATCAAATTGTTATGTTATTTTAATAACTTACTGAACATATTTTAAATTCAAGCAAAAGAGTTCCGTCTCTCTTTTGCTTGAGCTTCTTATTATGGTACATCCTCTACTGAATACGTCACAGTAGATTTATAACTTCCATTTTTTTGATTTGCCGGAATTCTCAATTGAATAAGCCCTTTATCATCTGCAGTTTTATACGGGAGATTCCACTTACCATAACCTTTTTCAACTTCAGCTTTTCCAATAGGTATTAAACTATCATTATCATTAACTCTAACACCATCTGTTGTATCTCCTTCTTTGAATCCTTTATCAGGTCCCAAGGTAACTGGCTCAATTCCAGTTGGTAAGTCAGGAGTCCCAGCTTCTGGAGTTACTTGCGGAAAAAATAATTGTGCACCATTTATTGTCTCTGTTGGTTTTAAGACATTTGAAAATTTGTCTAAGCTAACTTTTAGTGTCCAGCCCGTTCTATTCCCACTGAATTCTGTGACAGAAACAGTCATCGGGTTAGTTGCTACTGCAATGATTTCATTAAAATTAGCATCATGTTCTCCAAATCTCAATACACCTGCGTCAACAGTCAAACCATTCTTATTCTCTGTTAACTCAAATGTAACTTCTTTTTCCTTTGAATCTTTTTCAATAGCACCGACGTTTATAAAACCAACCATAAACAAACTTAAACTAAAAAAAAAGAATACTGTTTTTTTCATCGTTACCCTCCTTCTCTTCCAATCTTAGTCCTCTCCTTTATTATATCATTAACATACGTTATTTGAAAGGTCGCGAAGCATATTTTTTTAACGTTTACCTTATTTTTTGTAAAAAAACAGGTGATTATATTAACTAGATTTACTTTTTTTCAGTTTTAATTAGTGAAAATTAGGTGACACTCTATTGCTATCACTTGAATTCTCCGTTATTATTAAATAAAAGAATGTTAATTGAACAAAATAACTTATTCTACCAAATAGAAAGGATTTTTATTATGAAAAAATCGAATACATTACTAATAACTATATTTTTACTGTTTAGTTCTCTTTCTTTTTTTAACTTAACCAGTCTAGCATCAGACTCAGAAAATATGAATTTTTCTATGGGGGTAACACCACCTAATAATCAGGTTAATAAAGAGGTCACTTATTTGGATTTTAAGCCTACACCTGGTAAATCTCAAAAACTAGAAGTAACTGTTACTAATACAGGTAAAGAAAAAAAGAAAATACGAGTCACTCCAACTAACTCCATTACCAACCCAAATGGCATTATTGATTACTCCATTCAAGAAAAAAATTATCGTTATGATGATTCTTTAACCATCCCTTTCACAACTTTAGTTGGTGATGCTCAATCTGTAAACGTTAATCCTGGAAAAACTGAGACACTTCTGTTTGATTTTACCCCTCCTAAGCAAGGATTCGAAGGCATTATCCTAGGAGGTTTCGTTGCTGATTTAGTTGATACTAAAGAAGAAACATCTCAAAATGAAAACATCAGTTTTGTTAATAAATTCCAACTTGTAAAAGCAGTTGTCATTCATGGAAATGAACAAGTTGTAGAACCCGATTTTGTTCTTCACGAAGTCAAACCTGCGCTCTATTCATATCGAACGGCCGTGACTGCAAATCTTCAAAATAAGTCTCCCATGCTTTTAAGTAATGTCAATGTTAAGGCAGATATTTCAAAAAAGGGATCTGATATCACCTTAAAATCAGAAGACAGACGAAACATTGAGTTTGCTCCAAACTCAAATTTTGATTTTCCAATTATGTGGGATAATGATCCTTTAGATCCAGGAGACTACATAATTAATATTACTGTGATTGCCAACAAACAAGAATTCAAGTTCACTGAAGAGTTTAAGATCTCTAAGAATCAAAGTGAAGATCTTAACCAAAATGCCGTTAATCTAGAAAATGAGACTAAGGATAATTTAATGT
The DNA here is from genome assembly GCF_017316185.1 of Candidatus Vagococcus giribetii. Lineage (GTDB taxonomy): Bacteria > Bacillota > Bacilli > Lactobacillales > Vagococcaceae > Vagococcus > Vagococcus giribetii. The sequence goes on from NZ_JAFLVX010000015.1 coordinate 78,969, forward strand.
GGTTAATTATCTCTGGCCTATTCATTTTAGTTATTATCTTCTTAGTTCTTTTCATCATAATAGATAGAAAAAAAAGAAACAAAAAAAAGCGTAAAAAAACACGGCCTTCGAAAAAAAATAAAGTAAAGGTTAAAAGTAAGAAAAAATAAAAAACAGTTAAAACCGAAATTGGTTTTAACTGTTTTTTTATTCTATGCCAACATCTAATATATCTTGGATGTCTTCTATAGTCATTTTATTTAAAGCTTTCACATCTTCTGAATTTAGCACTTGTTGGAAGAGTTCTTTTTTCTCTAATTGAAGACGATTCATTTTCTCTTCCACTGTTCCTTCTGAAATAAGTCGCCAAACTTCAACTTTTTTCTTTTGGCCCATACGATGTGCCCTACCTGTTGCTTGTGCTTCAACAGCTGGATTCCACCATAGATCATATAGAATAACGGTGTCTGCGCCTGTCAAATTCAGCCCAGTTCCTCCTGCTTTTAAGGATATGAGAAAGACATCTTTCTCTCCTCGATTAAATCTTTCTACCATTTCTTGACGTTTGCTGATTGGTGTACTGCCTCTAAGATAAAATGTCTCAACACCCAGGTTAGCTAATTCTTCTTCTAATATACTAAGCATACCAGTAAATTGAGAGAAAAGTAAAATACGTCTACCATTCGCCTTAGCTGTCTGAATCAAGTCAAGCGCTTGAATTAACTTGCCTGAATCTCCTTCATAATCTTCAATAAATAATTTAGGGTGACAACAAATCTGTCTTAGACGAGTGAGTCCAGCTAAAATCGAAATACGATTTTGATTTAATTTTTCTTTGCTCATACCAGAAAAACTCTTTTGCATTTGTCGTAAGTGAGCTATGTAGACAGTTTTTTGCTCTTCGGTTAACTGACTATATAAATCAGTTTCTACTTTATCTGGTAAATCATTTAGCACATGTTTTTTCTCACGTCTTAAAACAAATGGTTGAATCATCATAGCGATACTTTCTGTTGGTAGTTGTTTAAATCGTCTCAATGGTGGGAAAAAACCAGGCATTAAGATTCTAAATAACGCCCAAAGCTCTTCCAATTTATTTTCAATTGGTGTCCCACTCAAAGCAAAGAAATGATCTGCTTTTAATGTTTCAATTGTTTGGAATGTTTTGGTTGCTGCATTTTTTATCATTTGTGCTTCATCCAGGATTAAACTATGGAAATTCATTTCCTTATAGAGTTCATAATCCTGTCTTAAAGTAGAGTAAGAAGTTACTAAAACATCTGCATCATGGTGTGCTTTTAATAGCTCATGTCGCTCTGTTTTACTCCCTATAATAACTGCTGCTTTTAAGGTCGGAGCAAATTTTTCAATTTCAATTTGCCAGTTATATAATAAACTAGCCGGTGCTACAATCAATGAAGGAGCGTTTAATTTTCCTTCCTCTTTTTCAGACAAAAGATATGTAATAGTTTGGATTGTTTTCCCTAACCCCATATCATCAGCTAAGATACCACCAAAATGATAATGACTAAGCATTTTTAACCACTTGAAACCTGTTTTTTGGTAACCTCGCAATTTAGCATTTAACTGTTTAGGTAGGCTTACTTCAAATTCTTTTGGATGAGTCAAATCCTCCACCATTTTTGTAAACAAGTCACTGGTTTCTACATCTTTCATCTCTGATAAAGCTTGGTTAACCAAAAGTCCTCTGTATCTTGGGACCTCCAACTTCCCTTTACGAACTTTAATATCACCTCTTAATTGTTGTAACACTGAGCTCGTCTCTTTAAAGCCGAACTCATCTAAGAAGAGCAACTGTCCACTTTTCAGTTGATGATAATCTTGTTGTTTCATTAAACTAACTAAAACATCATTAATTTCCTCTTCTTCGATATTGGAGATATCAAATTGAATATCTAACCATGAGCCATCTTCTTTCACACTAACTTTCGGTTGATAATCTGTTGAGTTGAGAAATAGCTGTGCCACATTAGGCGCAATTTCTACTTCAGCATACTTTCGTATAGTCGGAACTTCCTCTCTAATAAAAGCATAAAGTTCTTGTTCCTTTGGTAGTTGCTTCATGAAAACATGTTGACGTTTTGCGAAATTAAAATGCTTTAATAGTTTTTCAATCCGTTTTTCTTGTACTTGATTACGAATAACATGTGATTCTTTCCCTGTGTTTGTCGTAAATTTAGCATCACTAGAGAAAATCACATCACCGTATACATAATCCACACGTGCCTCTAATCTACTATTAGCTTCTTCAATTCGAATTTTAGAACGTAATGGCACACGAATCATTTCACTTTGTAAATCATCTGACACGAAAACATCTGCAACAGTATCTAAATTCGGTAAAATATAAGAGAATAAATCTCCTACATTGTCTTTAGTAAATAAAATTTCTGGTTTATCCACTCTCTTTAATAACTGCAACAATAACTCATAACGTTCTGTCTGTTCTGTTGTCATTTCATATATAGAATGGTTACCAATAGCCCATTGATATTTTTCTAGATAGATTTCCACTCGGTCCTTAATCATTACTTTGTAATCACTTGTGCCAACAGGTACTACTCTAATCTCAATAGGTAACTTCCCTTTTTTAAATCGGATAGTCTGTTTCTTATCACTAGGGGTATTAAAAAGCAAGCGCTCAGTCTTGCTTAATTCCTCCACAAAAAATTGAGCATCTGGATTGTTTAGGATTAAATAGCGACGATTAAGTTTCCCTTTTTGTTGGACATTAATTTGATCCAATAATTCTTGTGCTAACTTTATTTCTAATAGTTTATCTAATAACATACTGTCCCGATTGGTAAAAGAATTCTCACCAATTTTATAAACATGTTCATTTAGCTTATAATTTTTTTTCTTCTCATAAGCTTCTAAAAATTCTTGAATGTTTTTTACTACATAAGTTTTACTACCTGGGAAACGACTTCCTAACTTCAACGATAACCCTAAAACTGACTGCTCTGGTTGGAAAGATAACGTTTCTACTACATCTATAGTAAATTCAGCTTTTAGTGGATCACTTGATATAAGTGTTTTTTCCGTCTCTGATTCTTGTAATCGTTCAAAACTTTTAGAGAAAATATCTGCATGTGTTGGTGGTTGATAAATTTTTTGAGTATTTGCTTGCTTTTTAATGTAACGATTTAAGCCCTTACCTCTTAAAGCTAGCTCTGTGGCCACGGTATGCTTACAAAAACCATGTTGTTGCCAGTATTGGCATTGACACACATCTTCTTCTTTGGCTGTGCCATCTAGTTCAATGTGAAATACTTCCGAACCCACAACATCTGCATACCAAACTTGTTGTTCCTCATTTTTACTAATGGAAACAACTCGACCTTCTTTAGCATATTCTCGTCCTTCTTCTACAACCTTTTCAGGAATTGACCATTTCATTTTATCCACACCCTATCCACATTCTAATCACCTTATCTGCTAGTTAAAAAAGGTCTTCCAACTATTATATCAAATTTATAAGAATAATATCTCTTTTAATTAAAAAAAGGAGCAGATTTCTCTACTCCCAAAAGTTTAAACTTATTATTTAGGCGTGTCAGACAAAGTCCAGACTAACGTTCCTTTGTAATGACCGACTGAATTCCCCATCCTTTGTTTCAATCTAATACCCTCATCTTCCTTTGAAGAGTGAAGATTAATATCTTTAATCAAGTCAACTTCATCACTTGGAGACTTCTCGTAAGACTCAAGCGTTAACGCATTTCCTGTAATCGCAATTTCTTGACCTTGTTTGTAATACACGAGACCTCCTAGAAATAAATCGCCTTCTTTATCTTCATTTTTTATCTCATTATCTAAGAGTGCCAGATTTAAACTCCACTTATCTTTTTCTTCAGTGTTAAAAACCGTTACTTTATTTGAACCTGCTGCACTTCCGGTGAGTAACTCATGGGTTCTTTGATTATTTGACGTTGGTTTAATCTCTCTATACCTCAAATCTGGAACACTAGCAAAAGTATTTTTAGGCTCATACTCTACAAATATATGACCATCAAACATAGGAATCATCTCTCCTGAGCCAACTTGATCTTTAACTATCAATTGATAAGTATCCACAGACGCGCGAGTATAACCTGATTGTTCTAACTTAATACTTTGTTAAAAATCGAGATTATTCATGACCTTAACTCTTGTAGATTTTTTTCTTCCAGATAACCTTTCAATTCTTCATATCAAAACACCCTCAACTGGCTTACTTGGATTAGCAAAATTAGGTTCACTAGATTTTAATTTACCATAGTCTATTTTATATGGATAATCTAGCTGATTATCCAATGTTGTTTCAGTTTTATATTGCGATAGTTTTTCTAATTCATTTACTTGTTCAGTTTCTAGTAGATCATTAGTTATTAAACTTTTACAAGTAACTCATCTTCTGAAAATTCTGTTATTTCAGACACAATATCAGCTTCAGTTACTTCTTGACTATATACATTTTCCATCGTATTTTGGGTTAATATGATTAACCTTAAAAGTAATATTGTTATTTTTTTCAAAAAATACTTTCTATCCTGTTCAAACTAAAGTTTTTTAGAATACAATTGTAACACGTACCAACAAATATTGTACCTTAATCACCATATTATATAATTAAACAATCATTTTTCAAATCTATCTGATAGAGCTTGCATCATAAAAGCTCTCCGAAAATGTGTCTATCTTCAGAGAGATTATTCAACTAATGACGACATAGGAATTTTTTCAAAATCAATCCATGTTTCCACATAACTTTTTCCATCAACTGTTGATTTAACTTGAAGTTGTTGAGGAATTCTTTCCTTTAACTCTCTCACATGAGAGATGATACCTATCAATCGACCTTCTCCCTCAATACTTTCTAGAGAGCGTATAGCCATTTCTAAAGCATCTTCATCTAGAGATCCAAACCCTTCATCAATAAACATAGCGTCTATTTTGATTCCCCCAGACTCTTCTTGAATAACTTCAGACAGAGATAATGCTAAGGAAAGTGCTGCGATAAAACTTTCTCCACCTGATAAGGTGTTGACGCTTCTAATAGCTCCAACGTTGTCATCAAAAATATTTATTTCAAGGCCGGTTTTATTTTTAAACGCCCCTTGCTCTTCTTTTAGTTCAAAGCGATAACGGCCATTTGTGAGAACAATCAATTTTTCATTACCACGCTCTAATATTTTTTTCAGATACGTCTGTAAAACAAAGCGTTCCACACTCAGTTTATGAGGACCATCTCCTGACATTACATCCGCCAACTGGGCTATCTCTTCAAAAGATCGCAGCATATCTTCTTTCGATGCCTCTTTATCCATCACTGTGTCAATCAATTTTTGATTATTCTTTAACAAAATAGTGAGTTCTGTCCACTGTTGTTGAAGAATATCTACTTTTTCTTTTAAACGGTGTGCTAACTCAATTAAAGGAGCTAAATTCGGTTCTTGTCTATCACCAAGTTGGTTTTCTAAAGTTTCTCTTGATTCATTCAATGCATATTCTTTTTTACTAAACTCCACTAATTGGCTTCGATACACTTCAAGTTTTGGTAAGTCATTTATTAATAATCGTCCTTCTTCTTCCGTTAGCTTTTCTTGATTTAAAAAGTAATCCCACTCTTCTTGCTTAGCTTCCCATTTTTTATTAATTTCTCGTGCCTTTTCTTTACTTGTTTTTAACGTCGTTTGACTAATTAATAACGCTTTAGCTTGCTCTTCCTTTTCGATACTAAGCTTCTCTTTTAAACTTAACCATTGAGCGACTTCTTCTTGAAGAACTTTTTGCTTATCAACCAATTCCTTCAAATTTCCCCACTCTGTTGATAAATCACCTAATAAATCAGTCAAAGTTGTCTTATTAATAAGTAGCCGTGTTTCAAGTGCTTTCTTCTTCTCAGCCACGATTGTTAATTCACCTTCACTGCTCACTAGTTCTACACCTTGAACTTCTAAAGCTTCTTCTTGTTCTAACATCTCTGATAATCTATCTGCTTTTTGTTGAATGCTCTCCTCAAGTTTTTCTTTTTCCACTATCACTTGACTCAACCACTCATCTTCAGGTATATCTATTTGCAAATAGTTCCTAAGCTCTTTATTTTTTAGATGTAGCTCATCTTTTAATGAGACCAACTCTTTTTTTGCATAATCTTTTTGATTCATGATAGTCACTAAAGTTTCTTTTTTTTCTATACTTTTTATTTCAGCTTTTTCAAGTTTTTCTTCTAGAATCTTCATATCTTCTTTTGTTAACAACTCTCCATGAGTTGGTTTAGGATGCTCAGTAGCTCCACACACGGGGCATTCTTCTCCAGGTACTAAATCCAAACTTAATTTAGCGATTTGCGCTTTTGCCCATTCACTTTTCATTTCTTTATAATGCTTATCTGCCGCTTCCCACTCTGTCGTTGACTTCGATAGTTGCTCTTCTTTTTCAAGTAATAATGATTCTTTTACCAATAGTTGTTGCTGCATTAGTTGGTATTCTTTTAATTGCTTTTCCTGTTGTTTCTTCTCCACTAATTGTTTTTCTTCTAGGTATTTATTTTCTAATAATGCTGGTTTGCTTTTTAATAAGTTAGTCAATTCATTCTGTTGTTTTTTTAATTTGGATACTGTTTCTTCCAGACTCATTTGTTGTTGATTCGTTTCAACTAACTCTTTTTCTATTTGCCTTACTTGCTCCTCTAGCATTTTCTTTTTCTCTAAAAGAGGAATGCTTTTTTCCATCTCTTTTAATGTTTCTTTTTTGACCAGTACCTCAGTTTCTTCCTTAAGTATTAATCCCAAGCTATTTGAGGTTAACACTAAGCTTTCTTTCAGTTGTTTTTCCTGCTCTTTTGCTTCTGCTAGCTCTTTTTGAACTGTCTCTTTTTCTTCTGTTAACTCTATCAATCGATGAAAAACAGACACGTTTTCCTTGACTATGATAAGACAATCCAATTTTTCTTTTATTTCCTGATTCCTTAATCCTTCTTCATTAAGGGATTCAAGTTGTTTTAAAACATCTCGATACTCTTCAAATTTTTCTTGCCACTTTTTTTCTTCTTGTAATAAACCTTGATGTTCTTTTTCCTTTAATTTAGCTTCTTTTAAAGATGACTCTAACTCTTTTTCTCGTTGATAAAACAGACTACTTGCTTCTTTATACAAGTCTAATACATCTTTGTAATGCATTTCTTTAATATCATTATTTTCCTTAATATCATTATTTTCCTTAATATCTGCAGGCCATTCCAACTGATTGACCAGTACACGAAGTTCTTGCTGAATACCGTCTAAGGTTTTTTCTTGGTGTTTTTTTTGGTCTTTTAAATATTCTGCAACATCTTGATAAAAATAGGTATTAAATAATTTTCGTAAAACTTTTTCTTTACTGTTACTATCCGCAATCAAAAATCGTCTAAATTCTCCTTGAGGGAGCATCACTATTTGTGAGAATTGTTGCTCATTCAATTGCAATAAATCACTTAGAAAAGGACCCACATCTTTTTGCTTAGTCATTTGATTAATTTCTTGACCCATCTCATCATAAATCGTCAATCTCACATTTGATGGTTGCTCTCTAAACCCTTCACCTCGTTGTTTTTTTACAAGTTGTTCCGGTTCTCTTTCGACTTTGTAGACTTTCCCATTTTGTTTAAACTCAAAAACTACTTTGGTTTTAGCGCCTACTGCAGCAAAATTGGATCTCATTTCTTTTCCTTGTCTTAATCCACCTGACGTACTTCCATATAAAGCATAACTCATGCCATCAAACAGTGTCGTTTTTCCCGCTCCCGTTTTACCAGTAATTAGAAATAACGACCGCGCGTAGTAGGCAGAAAAATCAATGATGCTATCTTCATAAGGTCCAAAGTTTTTTAAAATTAACTGTACTGGTTGCATACTTATCCCCCTACTTTTCTTTTCTATTCTGAATAATGGCTTCTTCAATCCAGGTCAATTGATGTTCGGTTAACTCTTCTTCGGTGATTTCTTCAAAATATTTTTTTAACAAAACATCTGGACTTAACTTGACTAATGCTTTTTCTTTTTGAGCTATCTCCACTTTTTTACTTTCATGAGTTACTCGATCTAAACTAATAATACGTGGATAAATCTGTCTCAATTCTACTAATAGATTAGTAATCACTGTAGTATCTGTTAGAGAAATTCCTAAATAGTCCTCTCGATTTATCTGATTATAGTAACTTGGTGTCGTCAATTCTTTATGCGACGCTGTTATATGAGCCACATCTCTTAAAGGGCTTAAAGGAATAAAGGTATTGTTAACACTTTGCTTCTTCAACTCAACAATTCGAATTCCTTTTTCTTGTTTTTCTTCTGACAATGAATACTTTAATAATGCCCCACTATATTGAATACTTTCGTGACTTGTGATAGCTCTACTGTCATGAAGATGACCTAAAGCAACATAGTCAAACACCTCAAGAACGTCCATTGGAACACTGTCTAGTCCCCCTACTTCAATAGATGTCTCTGAATCACTACGCGATGATCCTGCTGCAAAAAAATGACTTACTAAGACATGATTCATATCTTGATCAAACATCTCTGTCATTTTTTCAACCACTCGAATCATAGCTGTTTTTATATCTTTAATCCTATCATCACCAAAAAATTGTCTCGCATGGAACGGTTCAAAATAAGGCAATAAGAAAAATTGAGTGTCCTCTAAAACAACAGGTATAAAGGCTTCTTCCAAACGAGTATGCAAATGGAATCCTTGGGTCTTTAACCAATAACTCCCTGTTTCAAGTCGTGTAGAACTATCATGATTTCCTGAAATAGCTAATACCAGATACTTTTCTTTGATATTCATCTCTATCATCATCTCATTAAACAAAGCTACCGCTTCTATTGATGGAATTGAGCGATCATATATATCTCCAGCAATCACAATGGCATCGACATCTTCTTCCTTAGCAATAGCCATCATTTTATGAAACACATCTTCTTGTTCTTCTAATAAAGAAAAACCATTTAATTTTCTACCAATATGCCAATCAGCTGTATGTAAAAATTTCATTATACCCCTCCTAATAAAGCTCGTATTCCTATTATATCAAAGTTTTAAAAAGATAATGACAAAAAAAGACTGTGGCACAAGTATAAACTCATGTCACAGTCTTTTATCTTTCTTACTAAGGACTATCTTCTAATGACCAAAGCATTTCACCTTTGTAATGACTCTTTTTATTTCCTACATTTTGTATTAGTTTAATATCCATTGGAATGACAGTTGTCATTTTGTCACCTGTTGTTACATGATCTGTGAATTTTGTTCCTGTTGAGCCAATCGTAACAGGATTACCGTTTCTCTCAAACATTAAATGCCCTAAGAAAACTTCTGATTTGACATTATCTGGTATCGTTTTAATCCCTTTAGGGACAGAAACGTTTAGCTTCCATTCAGGACTCAACGTAGTGTTTATTATTTCAATGTCTTTATTTTGAGTTGCATTACCACCCTTAGGCAAACCTATTTTACCATCAACACCTGTAACTTCTTCTTGTCCAAAATGAAGGTTTGATGCTTCTACAGTCATTTTCCCACCATACTCATAAAGAATAGTAAAATCCTTCGTAGGTACTTTTTGTAATGGCGGTGATTCCTGTCCATCAATCATTATTTTATACTCATTTTTCTTAGGGCTATTATACCAATCGTAAGTAAGTTTGAAATTAGAATCTGCTAATGGGTATTTTTCTAATTCACTCATTAAATCAGCGCCTGAATCAACTGTGTACTTAAATTCATCAACTTCTTTGGGTTGATCACTTATATCTTTATATATTTTTTTACCGTTTTGATCCTCATATACTTGAATAACTGTCATGTTAACTGATTTTTTTTCAAGGTGTGCTTCAATGGTTCTACTATATGTCCCTAAACTCAATTTGATACTATGAGATGTATCTGGTTGCCACCCTCCTGAGGGTTTAGTAGGAATATCAATAATAAAATCAGTTGTATCTGTTACTTCAGTGTATGTATTTGTTACCTTATCTATTTTAAAAGCTCGACCATAACCATAATTAGGATCCTTTACGAATTGTTGTTTTTCAGAGTCAGATGACATGTCCCACTTGTGAAAGTCTATGTTGAAATCTCGTCCCGACACAAAGCTATCAAAGACAGGTTTTCCTTTTTCATGCACCATGATAGGTGCTAAAACAGGACCAGTATTACCAGCCTCATCTGTTATATCCACATACACTTCATAAAAACCTGGAGTTGTCCTGATATGCTCTAAATCGATCCCTCTAGCTTTATCCTCATCACTCACTCGATAAGCAAATTTTAATTTGTTCTTATCAGTAGTTGTTTCATCTTCATAACTTTTTAATGATTTTGTCTGAGGACTATTAAGAGCATTGGCTAATTTTTCTTCGAAAATATATAGCTTCGACTCACCTATTGGAGGGAGTGTATCTTTGATAAGTATAGGAACACTGTCTTCACGTTGCCCCTTATCTTCTAATCGAAGAGTATGATTCCCTGCTTTAATCCTCTTTTTAAAAAATGCATCAAATTCCCATGAGCCATCTTCTTTTACAAGTGTTTCTGTAACAACTTTATTAGTAGCATCACGTATTTCTATTTTTGCTCCAACTGCTGGTTTATTGACAATAGAACCATCTTCTAAATTACGATACGCTGTCGTTCCATAAAATTTGTCTGAGCCATTTCCTACTTGGTATTTTCTAGAACCTATCTCAAACTCCTCTCCAGGTATAACGACAGGAACTGTTATATCATTTGAAACTCGCCCATATTTATTAATATCAAAGGCCTCTATTTTATTTTTTTTAGGTTCAGCAGTCACACTTCCTCTATTTCCTTCATAAAACTGAGAAACTTTTAAATAATCCATATTCTGCCAATATTCATCCGGGTTTTTAACGCCCAATTTATCCCGATTCCAAACACCAAGATCTGAATTATAGACATTAAAATTACTATTTCTAATATCTGCAGGACCAAATCCTCTATAGTACGCTCTAAAGAAATTCCAATTACCAAAATATCTTAAGTCTAGAAGATAAGGATTATCTACATTGACATTAAGTCTGTATGTATAAATCACTCCTGAATTCCCACTTGGATGAGTCGATTCGGCATAAAAAATGGCACCTTCATTAATATTAATATTAGCCATTCCATTCCATGTTTGAGCATCACTCTCATAGTTACCAGCCGATTGAGTATCTCTTTCTGAGGCAATTGTTCTCATAGCTGGGCTTTTACATGTCATTCTCATTTCTCCATCAACGGTAATCGTCGAAAAATTACCAATATTATTATTGTATTCACTATGATTCGTGTTGTGATTTGTAAGGTTGACGCTTGCCTCCTCTTTTACAGTAACTCTTCTCGTACCATCAAAGGCATTTGCCGGTCGTCTTTTTTGATCATCATATCCCGGAAAAGATAGATTCACAGCCCCTCTTTCTCGGGAGAACGGCCCTGCATTATACCAACCACCGTTATAGGTTACTTCTCCTGTAAAATCACCATTAATGAATGTGACATTTCCCCCTTTGGCATTAAAGTTTCCGTTGGTTAATTTATTAACTCCACTGAAAAAAATGTCATCATTTATACCTACAACAAATCCACCACGGGCTTTATCATCTTTTTCGCGATATTCACTCTCATGAGTAATATTTTCAAATACAAGACTAGCTGTTTTAGAAGTAGTTGGTGAGTAAATAAAACCTCCACGTGCATAAGCGTGGTTTTCTCCCCATACTATACTCGGAATCCAGCAAGACTCATTCCAGTAACCACCTCTAACACTTCCATTCTTCATATTAAAATAGTCACTTTGGACTTCTATTTGCCCCTTTGTGCCTGCTATTAATTTATTTCCGTTTAAATCAAGTTCCTTATTGCCTCCCTCAGGAATCACAATACGGGCATTTGCTTCATCATTAGGAAACATTATATCTCCAATCAATTTTATTCTGATTAAAGAATCACTCTGTAATAAATCTTTAAACTCTTTATAAGTAGTAGTTTTCATCTCTACAACTGGAAGTAATTCCAATCCTGACTCTTTGGGTGCTAATGGGCCATAATCAACGGTATAGTATTTTGATCCTAGGGCTTGTAAAGCCATTCCCCCAGCTGTTTGATTGATTTCTTCCTTTACGGTTGAGCTTGTTGTGGATTCATCTACACTACTGAATGTTGTTCCTTCTTCAGAAAATTCAGTAACATATTCAATAGAAGAACTATCAGAAAACGATGTCACTTCTGCTAAAGTATTAATCGGTATCATTAATGCGAAAAACAAACTAATTATAATAAATAATGTCTTTTTCATAGTCTTCTCCTCTTATTTCATCTATATATTTTGTTGAGCTTTTATTTTAAAATACGTCTCATACTTATTATAACACATTTTACGCATGTTTTTTGAACATTATTGTATATTTTACCATACATAACAGTTATTAAAGTTAATATTCACCACTAAAATAGAATTTCAGGCTTTTATTTATTCCAAAATAACATAAAAATGAAGGTGATAAATAAAATATATTTTTCACTATATTAACTAATAAACCTTGGTTATAAAAAAGAAAGAAATAATCACAACGATTATCTCTTTCTTTCCCTTAATTGCTTTTCTTCAAAAATCCTTGTTCTAATATCTTCATCTGTTGACTGGTTTCTTTGATTAGTTCATCAAATTGAGACAAATCAGAGATCGGCTCATGTTGCATTTTAGCTTTAGCTTCTAACTCAATTTGATTAAAGACCATCAAAACCAACTTAACTACTTCTTCTTCTGTAAATTCTTCTTTAATCGGCATTTGCCTAATAATTGAGGCAATAATGCGATAGCTTGTTTGAGTTGTATCTTCAATATAAGCCATAATATCTTTCTGCAAGTCAGGTGGCAACGTTTCTAAATGACTGTAAACTTCAATCATCAACCCCATCTCAAACTCATGGCTTTTGGCGATTGAAAATTTTAACGCCAATGAATACTCAAACAATGAAAGTAAACTGTCTTTTGGGAATTTGTCATAATCAAACAGAGCCTGTAAGGTCTCTATAGCTACGGTGATAGCCGTTGTGTATAGTTTTTTCTTAGACTTAAAGTAGTGAAATACTAACCCTTTTGAAACTTCTGCTTTTTCTGCTATTGTTTCCATTTTTGTACGATGGTAACCACTTGTTGCAAATTCCTGAGTAGCTACTTTTAAAATTTTTTCTGCTTTTTCTTCCATTTAGACGTTTAAATCCTTTCTTTGATAAGTCAGTCTTGCCAAAATAAAGAGAAGAATGCTGATACCAAATAAAATACCTGCAAATCCCCACGAAAAATCTTTTTCAAGAACCGCTGCTGGACCTGCTTGAGCCATTGGTGAGATATCTTTTAGAAAACTCAATTTTTCTTCCAAATCTCCCATAATACCACCTAAGTAAAAGATAAAAACTAAGCCCATACTGATACCAAGATTGGCTTGTTTCAACAAACTAGATAAAAGAAATCCTAGACATAAGAAAAATAAGAGAACAAACCATTCCGTTGCAAAAATCTTACTAAGTCCAATAACTATGTCTTTTGTTGCAAATTTTGTGTTATTGAAAAAAACAGTCGCTCCTAGACTAAACCCATAAATGACTAACCAAAATAAGCCTATCATCGCAATACTTGCCACCATTTTTTCACCAATAATTCGACTGCGACTAACCGGTTGAGCGTAGAGAAATTCAATAGTTCCTTCTGTTTCTTCTTTCACTAGCATTTTACTGCCTAACATTACAGCGTAAATGCTCGCTGCGATAAAGATATATTGAAATACATAAGCAAAATAGCCAGTTGGTTCAATTAAGCTTGGTCCACTATTCAAATGAAATGCTTTTAGCATATTTTCAGGTAAGGAAGATAATTTTGTTGTCATCATATCTGCCATAGCTGAATTGCTCATAGAAGGGAAAATACTCATAAATAAAACGACTATGATGCTTAAGCTAAGTGTCCAAATCAACAGGGATTTTTTATTCATTTGCCATTCAATCTTAGTTATTGTCATGATTCATTCTCCTTACTCATACATCGATAGAAACTTATCTTCTAAATCAAGAGGTTGAATCACTAAATCCTGAATCTCTAGTTGTGTTAATTGACTCATTAACTGATTCATATCTCCTTGGAAGATAAAGCTCCATTGATTGTCTATTTGTTGAATATTGCTGCCACCTAAGGCCACAAGTTGCTCTTTATTTAAGTTACTTGCTTTTATCATGACTTTTTTCTCTAAGTCTTGTCCTTTTTGAAGGGACTCCACTGAAATAATTTGGCCATTCTTTATAAAAGCCGCCCTATCACAATGAGCCTGAATCTCATGTAAATCATGGCTAGATAAAAAGATAGTCATGCCTTCTTTTCGTTTTGCTTCAAGGACTTCAAATAAACGATGTTGAATCATGGGATCTAACCCATTCGTTGGCTCATCTAAAATAAGTAATTTAGGATTTTGTAATAAAGCTGATACAATAGCGACTTTCTTTTTATTCCCTAATGACAACTTAGCTATTTTTTTATCTGGGTCAATTTCAAAGTATGACACATACTCATCAATGACTTGCTCTTTATTTCTAATACCATGAAAATCTGCTGTGTATTTAAAAATATCTCGTGACGTCATATCCTGATAGTACCTCACATCACTGGACACATATCCCACTTCTTTTTTTATGGCTAAACTATCTGTTACGCAATCTAAGCCAAAAATAGAAGCACTCCCTGAAGTTGGAAAGATAAAGTTAAGTAACATTTTAATCGTTGTTGATTTTCCTGCACCATTTGGTCCGATAAAACCAAAAATCTCGCCTTCTTCAATGTTTAAAGACACTTTTTCTACAGCATTTACTCCTTTATACGTCTTTGTTAATTGATTCATTTCAATAATAGCTGACACGCCGAAGCACCTACTTTCTTTCATTGACTTTCAAGTCAACATCAGTTTATTCCTAATTGACCGGAAAGTCAATTTTAAAAAAACATAAAAAATAGGTTGTGAATAAACTCATCACAACCTATTCTTTCCTAATCTATTAAATAACTTTTAATTGTTTTAATTTCATTTCAATTCGATATCCATAATCTTCATCTGCTGCGTAAAAATGTTTCAATTGACGATGAATAATATCAGGATAAGTGACTTGTTTTAAGCCTGATACAATATTATCTGCCAAACGCTCTTTTTCTTCCTCAGTAAAGATATTATAAAGAATACCTGCCTGTGAGTAGAAGTCATCATTGTAATCAAAGTTGCCGACTGTTCCTTGTAGTTCAGCTCGGTAATCTTTATGTTCAGGTGCTTCAACTGGACGGTCAAATCTATTTGGACTGTAATTCACTGATGCACTAGCTTTTATGTAGCTCATACTGCCATCTTGTTGATGGTTACGTAAGTTGTTCTTCGGTGCATTAACTGGTAGATGATGGCTATTGGCACCTACACGGTAACGATGAGCGTCTCCATAAGCAAATAAACGTCCTTGAAGTAGTTTATCTGGAGACGCTTCAATCCCAGGAACAAAGTTACCTGGTGAAAATGTTGCTTGCTCAACTTCATTAAAGTAATTGTCTGGATTACGATTAAGGGTAAAGACACCTACTTCAATCAATGGATAATCTTTTTGTGATACTGTTTTTGTCACATCAAAAATATCACTAGCATAGTTAATACCATCTTCATACGGAATCACCTGAACTGAAAGAGTCCAAGATGGGTAATCTCCTGCTTCAATGGCATTAAATAAATCCTCTGTGTGACAGTCTGGATTAGATCCAGCTAACTCCTCAGCCACATCTGCATGTAGGCATTTAATACCTTGATTTGTTTTGAAGTGGTACTTAATAAAGTGTGGGACACCTGCTTCATTTGTCCACATGTAAGTATGACTACCATAACCATGCATGTGTCTGAATGTTGCTGGAATACCACGATCACTCATCAAGATAGTTACTTGATGCAATGATTCTGGACTTAGTGACCAAAAATCCCAAACAGCATTTGGGTCTTTTAAATGGGTTTGTGGGTTTCTTTTTTGTGTGTGAATAAAATCTGGGAACTTTAATGGATCCCTTACAAAAAAGACGGGTGTATTATTTCCTACGAAGTCAAAATTACCTTCTTCTGTGTAGAATTTAAGAGCAAACCCTCGAGGATCTCTTAGTGTATCAGCTGACCCTAACTCACCTGCTACCGTAGAGAATCTAGCAAACATTTCTGTCTTCTTACCAACAGTTGATAAAAATGCTGCTTTCGTATAATCTGACACATCATTCGTCACGACAAATTCACCGTAAGCTCCAGCACCTTTTGCGTGAACCACTCGTTCTGGGACACGTTCACGGTTAAAGTGAGCTAACTTTTCTAATAGATGAGTATCCTGTATTAAGATTGGACCTCTTACTCCTGCTGTTAATGAATTTTGATCATCTTTAACAGGTGAGCCTTGATTCGTTGTTAAATAATCTGTCATTCAATATTCCTCCGCTTTAATTTATTTTTGGTACACTTATATGCTACATTAGAATAATTATAAACAAAAAACTTATGCTCATATTTCAAAATTTAATCTATTTAACTAGGTAAACTGAACGTAATTTATAAATAAGATTTTTACTTTGTTTTTTAAAGTAAAAAAAGGTCAAAACCATTATCAATAACGGTTTCAACCTTTTTTAGTGAATTATTCTCAACAACTATTTTTCTTTTTTAACTGGTTTGTGATAGACAAAATCTGGGTTTATCTGGTTGTCTAATTGATCAAATGCTTCTTGCATTCTACGTTCAACTTCTTCTAAACCTGCTTTATCTAATTTCTTAATATCAGAAATATCAATAGGTTCTCCAAAAGCTAGAGTGACTCTTTTCTTAGTCCATAACGAGCTAAATTTAACTGGCCCTTGATACACTGCAGGAACAATTTTCACTTTAGCCATCTTAGCAATAACAGCTGCTCCACCTTTTAAATCATCTGAGTAGCGACTACCACTGGGAAAGACCATCACACTTAAATCTGTATTTTTTAAGGCTCTGACAGGTGTTTTAATGGCACTAGGTCCCGGATTATCTCTATCTACTGGAAACACGTGACATTTCTTCAAAATATAACCTAAAATTGGATTTTCAAATAATTCTTTTTTAGCCATAAACGAGAATTTTTTTGGCCAAGCTCCCATGGCAAAATACAATGGTTCATACCATGTTCTATGGGGACCAACTAACACATAATTTTCTTCCTTAGGTAAATTCTCTCGACCAACATAACGGGCATTTGTATTGATAAAAAATGTCAAAAAACGCACAACATATAATAAAAATCGATACATGATTTTTTGTCCTCTCCTTTAAATTCCTTCTCACAGTATGCCGAAATTTTGTCAAACTTGCAAGTTTTTCTTATTTAAATGATGACCTATCATGCTATAATAAACACACTGATTTGAAAGGAAGTTTTCAATGAACGAATTATTACATGAAGGCGAGAGAATTGATCAATTAGTCTCTCAAGGCGTTCAAATTATCCAAAGTCCTGACGTTTTTTCATTTTCACTAGATGCCGTTTTACTGGCCCATTTTGCTTCTATTCCTAAGAGAGGACAGATTGTCGACTTTTGCTCTGGAAACGGTGCCGTCGCTCTTTTTATGGCTCCTAGAACCAATGCTCAGATAACTGGTATTGAGCTTCAAGAACGTTTGGCTAATATGGGAAAAAGAAGTATTCTGTTAAATCATTTTGAAGAACAGCTAACCATGAAACAATTAGATATCAAAGACATATTAACTGAAATTAAAAGTGATTCAGTTGATTTTATTACTTGCAACCCTCCTTATTTCAAGGAACAACCCAATAGTAAAAAAAACCCGAATCCTTATTACGCTATTGCTCGTCATGAAATCCATTTACAACTTGATGATGTCTTTTCTTCAGCATCCAAAATTTTAAAAATGAATGGAAAAATCGCTATGGTTCATCGTCCAGATCGATTGATGGACATTATTGATAGTATGAGAGCTCATCGAATTGCACCAAAAAGGATTCAATTTATTTATCCTAAAGAAGAAAAAGAAGCGAATACCATTTTGATTGAAGGTATCAAAGATGGTAAGACAGACGGGTTAAAAATACTACCACCTCTTTATGTCTATGGTAGTGATAATACCTACCTACCTGCTATTAAGGACATTCTACATGGAACAGCATAAACCTCACTATTTTTATGTCCTTCATTGTAAGGACAATACCTATTATGCTGGCTACACAACAGATTTAGCCAGACGCTTAGAAGAGCACAATAGTGGACGAGGTGCCAAATACACGCGACTTGAAAAACGCAGACCTTTAAAAATGATTCATCACGAATCTTTTTCAACCCGTAGTGAAGCAACGAAGGCTGAATACGCCTTTAAACAACTGACAAGAAAACAAAAAGACAACTACTTAGCCCACTACAACAAAAAGAACAGCTAACCCTTCATAAGGCTAGCTGTTCTTTTTGTTTACTCATCTAAAGCTTCATAGAAATTACCCATAATTGTGACATTCTCTGAAATACTAACAAATGCTTTTGGATCTGAATCCCTCATAGCAATTTGAAGTAACGGAATCTGATCACGAGTAATAATCGTAATTAAAATGGTTTGCTTATTATGATTAAATGCACCTTCTGCATCATTTACAATAGTAATCCCGCGACGAATTCGTCGTTGAACTTGCTCAATCACTGCATCAGGTTTTGTTGTAACAATCATGATTTGCATTTTTTTCTGTTTCGTAAAAACAACATCCACTACTTTTCCATTCACAAAAATTGAGAAAGCACTGTAGAATGCATAAGGCCAACCAAATAAAAATCCTGATGTCATGATGATACAGGCATTAATGATGATGTTTAGTGAGCCGACATTTTTACCAGTCATCTTGCGAATTGTCACACTCACAATATCTAGTCCACCAGATGACAACCCACTTCTTAAAGCAAGTCCGACACCTAATCCACAAACTGCCCCACCAAAAATCGCACAAATAATTGGGTCTTTTGATAACTCTGTGACAGGGATTATCTGAATGAATAGTGACGTCATAAAAACGGAAATCATGGTGAATATCGTAAATTTCCGACTGATTTTGTACCAAGCTAATATAAATAAAGGAATATTTAAGGCGTATAACACAACAGACATGGGTAATTCAATCCCTGTCATATTTTCAGTTAAAGTCACAACAATTTGACCTAAACCAGTCACACCACTGGCGTAAATATGTCCTGGTCGCCAGAACATATTCAACGCTACTGCTTGTAGTATCCCATTAATGATTGCCATCGAGACTTTTTCCATGTATTGTCTATGGAAAAACTTATCTCTGAGGTCTTCTATCTTTTCCATTTTTTCTTTCTAACTCCTTTATACAAAACAACGGATAACAGTGACTTCTATTTTTCTTCCAGTTTAACTGCTAAATGTAATTCTTCTAATTGGTCGTTAGACACGGTACCAGGAGCATCTGTCATTAAATCAACGGCACGATTATTTTTTGGAAAAGCAATTACTTCACGAATATTATCTTTTTTAGCTAATAACATGATTAATCTATCTAAGCCTAAAGCAATTCCTCCATGTGGTGGGAAACCATACTCTAAAGCATCCATTAAGAAACCAAATTGCTCTTGTGCTGATTCTTTTGTAAATCCTAAGGCACTAAACATATCCTCTTGAACATCTCTTTGATAGATTCTAAGTGAGCCTCCACCTAATTCATATCCATTTAATACCACGTCATAAGCTTCTGCATATACTTTTTCAGGAGCTGTTTTTAATAATTCAATGTCACTTGCTTTTGGCATCGTGAATGGATGGTGAGCTGCTGAGTAGCGACCTGCTTCTTCGTCATACTCTAATAATGGCCAGTCTACTACCCATAGGAAATTAAATGTATCTTCATCAATTAAGTCTAATTCTTTTCCTAAACGGTTTCTTAAAGCTCCTAAGGAAGCTGCAACAACGTCTTTTTTATCTGCAACAAACATCAATAAATCTCCCACTTCAGCTTGTGTCGCAGCAATAATACTATCTGAGTGCTCTGTTAAGAATTTAGCGATAGGTCCTTTTAGGCCATCTTCTTCGACTTTCACCCAAGCAAGACCTTTAGCACCAAATTGAGCTAACCACTCACCTAATTTATCCATGTCTTTTCTTGAATAATTAGCCGCTGCACCTTTAGCGTTGATTGCTTTCACTGCACCACCTGACTCAAGAGCTGATTTGAAGACTTTAAATTCAACGTTAGCAACTGCTTCATTTAAGTCAATTAATTCCATATCAAAACGAGTGTCTGGCTTATCCACACCAAAACGAGCCATAGCATCATCATAAGTCATACGTGGGAAAGGCAAAGTAATTTCTTGTCCCATTACTTCTTTCATCACTTTAGCTAACATGTTTTCTGTATAAGTTTGGATTTCTTCTGCTGTTAAGAAACTTGTTTCAATATCGACTTGAGTAAATTCTGGCTGACGGTCTCCACGTAAATCTTCATCTCTAAAACAACGCACGATTTGATAGTATTTATCAACCCCTGCACCCATTAATAATTGTTTTGTTGTTTGAGGAGATTGTGGTAATGCGTAAAAATGACCTTCATGAACACGAGAAGGCACCAAATAATCACGAGCTCCCTCTGGCGTTGATTTGTTTAAATAAGGTGTTTCCACATCAATAAACCCGTGGTCATTTAAGTAATTACGAATCACCATACTTGTTTCATGACGCAATTTTAAATTGTTAAACATTTCAGGGCGACGAATATCCATAAAACGATATTTCATACGAGTATCTTCATTAACATTTTCGTCTCCAATCACAAAAGGAGGTGTTTTAGATTCGTTATAAATAACGATTTCGCTAGCAACGATTTCAATTTCACCTGTCTTCATGTTTGGGTTAACGGCGCCTTCACGTTTAACCACTGTTCCTTTGACACCAATAACAAATTCACTACGACATTTATCCGCAATAGCTAATGCTTCTTCTGATGTTTCGGGGTTGAAGACGATCTGTACAATGCCTTCTCTATCTCTTAAATCAATAAAGATTAAGCCGCCTAAGTCACGACGCTTTTGCACCCAACCTTTAACAGTTACTTCTTGTCCTAATTCTTCAAGGCCAACCAGGCCACAATAAGTTGTTCTTTTATCCATTGTACTTTGTCTCCTTTAATAGTTATCTGATAAAAAATAAAAAAAGCCCTTGCTTAAATAAAGCAAGGACGAATGATTAACTCACACGTGGTACCACCTATGTTTAAGAAATCTAATGCATTTCTTTTCTCTAACGATTAACGCTCGTAACGGAATGATTTTAGTCATTCATCTCCAGAGTGTCTTCACTTTTTATGGACTAATTTCACCAAGGCTAGTCCTCTCTTTTTCTTAAAAAGCTTTCTCTCTTTCATAGACATTGTAATTAAAAATTACTAGATATCTCTTGAATTGTCAAGGGTTTTAAAGGAAATCCTCTTAACTACTTTTATTCCGATTTTTTTGCTATAATTGTTTGTACAAAACTAATAAATTTATCGGAGCTAACATCGTGAGAAATTCAAATACAAGCAAAAATATGATTAGACTATTTCTTTTCAACTTATTAATCATCGGAATGGTTATTGCTGGTTTTTATTTTATGAGAGGAACCAATCAAATCGTAACGGTTCAAACCACAGCTATCAATCTACATCAAAAACCAAGCCCTAATTCAACAGTTATCACTCAAGTCCATAAAGAGGACAAAGTCACTATTAAAGAAAAAAAAGAAGATTGGTACAAAATTCAAACTTCAGACAAAGTTGAAGGTTGGGTTGCTAGTTGGTTGATTTTTGATGGGAAATCCAGTCCCTATACGTACTTACCAGCTGTGATTACTCAAAGAAAAACAGAATTAAAAGAAAACCACAACGAGTCTAGCAAAACCTTAACCACCCTAAAAAAACGAGAGAAAGTCTTTGTCACTCTTGAGTTAAATGGTTGGAGTCGAATTTATGCAGAAGATACTTACGGTTGGGTTCCTTCTGACTCTCTTGAAATCAGAAAGAGCCAACAGCCAAACTTTGACGTAGGCGACTCTTTGCAAGTCACTCTTGATAACACTCATCTTTATAGTTCGATGTCTGAAACAAGTGACGTTAAAGAAACTCTTGCTTATGCAGATAAAGTAACTGTCACAGAATCTGACCATGACTTTTGGTACCAAGTTACAACAAAAGATGGTAAAAAAGGCTATGTTCGCAGTTGGGAAGTCACCACAAATGCCTTAAGTAAAAAAGACAAACGACCAAGTGAACCAAAATCTGAATACACTGTGATGCTTGATCCAGGGCATGGTGGTGAAGATCCTGGTGCAGAGACAAATGATGGCAAAGTTAAAGAAAAAGACTTAACCTTAAAAACAGCTCAAGCAGTCAAAAAAGAGTTAGAAAATAACGGCTACAACGTCTTAATGACTCGTTCAGGCGATGACTTTGTTACCTTATCTCGTATTGCTAAAAAAAGCAATGAAAGTAAAGCAGATGCCTTTGTCAGTTTCCACTATGATTCTTCTGGAAACCCAAATGAAGGATCTGGGACAACAAGTTTTTACCGTCATGATTCGGGACGACCTTTAGCACAAGCAGTTAACGATCAAATCGCTGATATCTTACCTTTAGAAAATAGAGGCTTCGCTATGCAAGATTATCAAGTCTTACGTGAAAATGAGCGCCCAGCTATTTTACTTGAACTAGGTTATATCAACAATGACCTTGATGCTAGTTATGCTCAAAGTCCAAAATACCATCAAAAAGTGGCAGAAGCTGTTACTAATGGCTTAAATACTTATATCGATGGCTTAAAAGAAAAGTAAAAAAATAGGGTGAGTCAAAAGTAGTTTTGACCCTGACTAATAAAGAAAATTCACAGAACAAAAAAATAGCTAACTCTTTTGAGTTAGCTATTTCAGAATGTAGACAAAGTATCAGATTTTTGATACTTTGTCTTTTTTTCTTGGTAAAATAGAGAAAAGGAGCTGATTTCAATGCTGAAAAAACAAGATATGAACAAACGTGATCAAATTGGTTTTTATTCTCTAGAAGATTTGGTTCCCAAGGAACATCTATTAAGAGATATTGATAAATACGTAGATTTTGATTTTATTTATAAGTTAGTTCAAGACAAGTATGATGAATCAAATGGCCGACCTAGTATAGATCCAGTTCTATTAATTAAACTTCCGTTGATTCAATATCTTTATGGAATAAAAAGTATGAGACAAACCATTAAAGAGGTCGAGGTTAATATGGCTTATCGATGGTTTCTTGGTTTAGATATTAAAGATTCAGTTCCTCATTTTTCAACATTTGGAAAAAATTACTCTAGAAGATTCAAAGGGGCAGATATCTTTGAACAAATTTTTTATGGCATTTTGGCACAATGTATCGAAGCTCATTTAATCGATACAACAGAAGTATTTATTGATGGAACACACGTCAAAGCACATGCAAATAATAAGAAATATGAAAGTAAAGAAGTTACTGAGGATACTCTTTTTTATGTAAGTTCACTTCAAAAGGAAGTTGAAATTGATCGAGAAAAAAGATTAAAAAAGCCCTTAAAAAAAAGAAAGGAAAGTGAGAATCAAACAAAATTCAAAAAGATTAGTAAAACGGATGACGAAAGTGGTTGGTTTCATAAAGGAGAACATAAACAGGTATTTGCTTATGCCACACAAGTGGCATGTGATAGAAATGGCTGGGTTCTGGGATACACGACTCATCCAGGAAATCACCATGATAGTCGCACGTTTATCGATATTTATACGAAACTACAAAGTCATTTTACTTTATATAAATTAGTAATGGATGCCGGATACAAGACACCAGGGATTGCTCATTTATTATTTCAAAATAATTTAACACCCGTCTTTCCTTACAAAAGACCAATGACCAAAAAGGTTTTTTTCAAAAAATATGATTATGTTTATGATGAATACTTTGATCAATATATTTGTCCTAATATGAAAGTTTTAAAATATACAACAACCAACAGAGACGGTTATCGGGAATATAAAAGTAGCCCTGCTGACTGTAGTCGTTGCCCTTTAATCGCTGATTGCACTGAATCAAAAGAAAAGAGAAAACAAATTCAACGACATTTATGGGAAGAAGACATGGAGCGCTGTGAAGATATACGTCATTCTCTTGGAATGAAAGAAATATACAACAATCGAAAACAAACTATTGAACGATTGTTTGGAACAGCGAAGGAATTTCATGGACTACGTTACACTAATTTAGTTGGTAAAGAAAAAATGCACATGAAAATTGGGCTTACTTTCGCATGCCTCAACATCAAAAAATTAGCAAAAATGCTTAAATTAAGAGACCTGGAGGGCTCTATTTTTTTGCCTATTTTCAAAATTAATGATGGAATACAAAAAAACAAACCAATTACTCTTATTGAGTAACTAGTTTGTCTTCAATCTGAAATAGCTAACTCTTTTGAGTTAGCTATTTTTGTTGTTTTTTTATGGAATCATACCCCATACTAATGCTGCTAATAAACCACCTAACATAGGTCCAACAACTGGTACCCAAGCGTAACCCCAATCAGAGTCACCTTTGTTAGCGATTGGTAATAATTGATGAGCAATACGAGGTCCCAAGTCACGGGCAGGGTTGATTGCGTAACCAGTAGGTCCACCTAAAGATAAACCTAATGAAAGAATCAATACACCAACGATTAATGGATTCATACCATCAGCAAATGTTGTACGACCAAATGCTAGTAAAGCAAATACTAATACAAATGTTCCGATTAACTCAGTAATCATGTTTGAGAATGGACTTCTAATAGCAGGTCCTGTTGAGAATGTTCCTAGGATAGTTGCTTCGTCTTTTGTCGCTTCCCAATGAGGCATGTAAGTTACCCAAACAAGAGCAGCTCCAACAATACCACCTAAAATTTGAGCAATGATAAACGGTGCTACCATGTTCCAACCAATGTTACCTGCAACAGCCATACCTAATGTTACTGCCGGGTTTAAGTGAGCTGGTCCCATGAAACTTGAACAGTAAACAGCGATTGTTACTGCTGCACCCCAACCTAATGTAATAACAACCCAACCAGCGCCTTGTGCTTTACTTTTGTTTAATGATACAGCAGCTACTACACCATTACCTAAAAGGACTAAAATAAGAGTTCCTAAAAACTCACTAAAAATTTGTAATGTATCTCCACTCATAACTTAATTCTCCTTCTTTAAATTCATTAATTTTGATTCGTTTATAACTTCTTCTAATTCTAATAAATAAGTTCTTTTCTCGCTCTCGCTCCAACTAAAATACCCTGCCATTGTGTTGATTACTGGCTCTTTTAATCGATCCAGTTGATCACTAATAAATAATAAATAGTTAGTTCGTCTTAGTAGGTAATCAACAGGTGTTAATGTCATTTCATGATTTAAAGAATAGAGCAAACTAGCACTCTCTCCTATCGTTAAACCTGGAATACTCTCACCAACGTAAGTTAATACTGTAGGCATATTAGAACCGTACAGATTAGCTAAAAATCGAGCTTCTTCCATGTCTAACCCTTTTTCAACACCTAATTGAGCAAATCGAGATAATTCTTCTTCAACCTGTTGTCCATCAAAATGACCACCTGAAACAGGATAGTGACTTGAGTCAATCAAACTAAATGGTTTGCCTTCTTTTTCTGTCAATAGACGAGCAATTAACGCAGTTGCACCTTCAGCCATCAAACGATAATCCGTAATCTTACCACCTGCTAAGGTGATTAAACCACTCGTCGTTACTTCTAAGCTACTTCCTCTTGAAATAGATGAATTACTTGTTTCAGGGACTGTGCTTTTAGCTGATTTGATTACTTTTTCTACTTGCTCTTTTGTCATATCATGAACTAAGTAAGCTGAAACACTGGCAACAATGTCATCAAAACTTTCTTGAGTCATACCATGAGTTACTCCGCCATTGTAATCAGATCCACCATTTTCAGCGATCAACGGACGTAAACCAGCCCAACTCGCTTCAATATCACTTAGCTTAATCTGAGCTTCTGGAAACTGATGATTAATAATTTGGAGGAGATAAGTCACATCTTCTTGCGTTACTCTCGGATGTTTCAAATCACCTGTGTAATCAGTATCTGTCGTACCAAAATACGTTTTATTTTCTCTTGGAATAACGAAAACCATACGCCCATCATGTCGACCTGTATCAAAATAAGTAGGTTGAGAAACACTTAGTTTACTACGATCAACTACTAAGTGAACTCCTTTAGTTGGTCTCATCACAGCTTTAAACTCTTGCTCTTTATCAAGCTGACGAATGGTATCTGACCAAGGACCAGTTGTATTGATCACTACTTTGGCATGAATTTCATAAACGTCATTGATTAATTGGTCTTCTACTTTAACACCAGAAATTTGTCCCATATCATCATAAATAAAGCCTATTACTTTTGTTCGACTTAATAAATGAGCACCATCACTTGCTGCTTGTTTGATGTTTTCAATCACTAACCTCGCATCATTGTTGGTGTAATCTAGGTACAAACCTCCACCTAATAGCCTATCCGTATTGATTTTTGGTACTCTTTTGATAACTTCTTCACGACTCAACACTTGATTGGTATATCTTGTATCAGTTACTTGAGCTAGTTGATCGTATAAATCCATAGCTACTTTTACTGAGAACATGGAAAACGTTGAACCAGGCTCATCATAAATAGGTAGTAACATCGGACTTGGCTTTGGAATATGCGGAGCGATTCGTTGAACTGTTGCTCGTTCTTTTACCGTATCTGCTACAACTTCCACATCGAAATTTTTTAAATAACGAATACCACCATGGACCAACTTAGTCGAACGTGAAGAGGTACCTTCTGCAAAATCTTGCATGTCTACTAACGCAGTGGTGATGCCAGAAGCTGCTGTCTGAACAGCAACTCCTGCACCTGTTATCCCACCACCAATAATTAAGCAATCCACTGTTTCTTTTTTTAACACTTCTTTTGATTTCTCACGAGTTTTAAGGGAAAAATGCATCTCAATTATCCTTCATTTCTATTAACTATTTTTTACCAATGCGTTTGAATGTTTGTGTTGCTGCTACTGCTTCTTTCCAGCCTGCATATAAATCGTCTCTTTCTTCAGCAGCCATATCAGGTGTAAACGTACCACCTTCACCTTGGAACTCTTTTAATTCATCTAAATCTTTCCAGAAACCAACAGCAAGTCCTGCTAAATATGCAGCGCCTAGAGCAGTTGTTTCTAAGTTAGGTGCACGCGTCACGTCAATATCTAAAATATCTGCTTGGAATTGCATTAATGTATCATTTTTAGCCGCTCCACCATCTACTTTAAGAAGTGGGATATCAATGCCTGCATCTTCTTTCATAGCATCGATTACGTCTTTAGATTGATAAGCAAGTGATTGTAGTGTCGCTTTAACAAAGTCTTCTTTTGTTGTTGCACGAGTTAAACCAAAGATAGCCCCACGTGCATCTGAATCCCAGTAAGGAGCTCCTAATCCTGTAAAGGCAGGAACCACATATACACTGTTATCACCAGTTGATGCTTTAGCAATTTCTTCTGATTCTGGTGCTGTATCAATCATACGTAAACCATCACGTAACCATTGAATCGCAGAACCAGCAACGAATACACTACCTTCTAATGCGTAATAAACTTTTCCATTGATACCATAACCAATAGTTGTTAGTAAGTTGTTTTTTGAAATTTGTGGTTTTTCACCTGTGTTCATCACGATGAAAGCACCTGTACCATATGTGTTTTTAATCATACCTGGTTCAAAAGCTAATTGACCAAATAATGCAGCTTGTTGGTCCCCAGCCATACCAGAGATTGGTACTTCGCTACCATAGAAGTGGAAGCTCTGTGTATGTCCGTAAACTTCTGAGTTACTTTTCACTTCTGGTAATAGAGATTTTGGAATGTTTAATAATTCTAAAATTTCATCGTCCCATTTTAAGTCCATGATGTTATACATCATCGTACGAGCTGCGTTTGAGTAATCAGTTACATGAACGTTACCATCTGTTAACTTCCATAATAACCATGTATCGATTGTCCCAAAGGCTAATTCGCCTCTTTCAGCACGTTCTTGAGCACCCTCAACATTATCTAAAATCCAACGAACTTTTGTTGCTGAGAAATAAGCATCGACTACTAAACCTGTTTTTTTGTGAATCATGTCAGCGTGTCCATCTTCTTTTAACTGATCTGCAATCGGAGCAGACTGACGTGATTGCCAAACAATCGCATTGTAGATTGGTTTTCCAGTTTTACGATCCCAAATAACAGTCGTTTCACGTTGGTTAGTAATACCAATACCTTTGATGTTAGTTGGTCGAACACCAGACTCAATCAATGCACCTGCAATAACAGATTGAACAGAATTCCAAATTTCATTTGCATTATGTTCAACCCAACCAGATTCTGGGAAAATCTGAGTAAACTCTTTTTGTGAACTTCCCACATTGTTACCTGCTTTGTCGAAGATAATTGCTCTTGAACTTGTCGTTCCTTGATCGATCGCCATAATGTACTCTTGTTCTGTCATTTTGTTTCCTCCTTCAATAGTTAAAAAGATAACGCTTTCTTTTTTCCGTACATCTATGATAACGTTTTTTGAGCCATTTAAACAGTCATTTTTTTAATATTTTTATAAAAAAAGTGACTGTTTGACAAATAAATATACTATTAATAGACGAAAGCTTGTCACCTATACCTTTTCACAAAGATTAAGCGTCAAAAAAAATACTATTAATAATTCTAATAGTATTTTTAAAAGTTATTTTATCCTAATAAACTCCTGTTTAGTTTAGGATTATTCTTACTCGCATAGATTCGTCGAATGTTTTTTCTAATGCGTTTTAAGTCATAGGTTGTTCCTAACTCTGAGAAAACATAATAGTCTGAGTCCCATTTCCCTTGGTATTTATTAGTTAAAATCAAATCATAAGTTTTTCCTGGCTCATAAACTTCACAAATAACGCCATTCATACTACTAAGCTGTAGCATCCACATGTTGCTCGTAGCTTCTTTAAACAATGGATCCATCTCTAGAGCAATCCCTACTGTTACATCACGTTTCATGACATTGTCTAAAATTGCCATAATACTTAGATACTTAATTTCAGTCATAATGAGTAATTGATGGTGTGTCTCTTCTGAAAGTTTTAGTTGCTTTTTAGCGATTTTCGTTAAGTGCGTGGTTAACACTCTCATTGAATGACCTGACAAATATGCTTCCATTGACCAAATATTATCTAAATCATACACTTCAATATCACCTTTAAAAAAGTAAATTTTAGGGTGGATTTGAGCCAACAAGAAATAAATATGTTTTTCTAATTTTCTTGGCATAACTAAGGGCTTATAGTACATCAATAAACTCTCTAAGATGACTGTATCTAGTAAAGCTGTCGGCGTAAACCGAGATCTGACTAAAGCATAATCATCAAAATCTTCTTCTGATAGAATTCCCATAGCAATTAAGAAGACAAACTGAAGTAAACTTTCCTCATCAGCAACTTCAAACGCATAATTACCAAATAACCTAAATGTTATTTCTCTAATTTTTAAATAAAGAGGATCACGCTCATAAAGAATCGCCTTTTGATTCAATTGCCTAAAATCTTGATTAGCCATAGCTACTCTTTTTTTAGTAATACGTAGCCATAGACTTACTTTTTTCTGGCTTTCCTCGGATAAATGAAGTTCTAAGGCTTTTTCTATCATAGCAATATAACCTTGCTCACTGGTTTTTATCTCTTCTTTCCTTGATTCTGTTAAATACCAAAAAAATTGAAAATAAAAATAACGAATCTGACTTTCTTCACCTACTAATTTGCCTTGCCAAATACTTATGTCAAACTCTTCTAAGACTTGATTAATTTCTTTGATTTTTCTAAATAGAGTTGATTCACTTAGCTTAAGTTCATTAGATAAAAACACAGGTGAAAAATCACCATGTTGGAAAATATAATGCAATATGTTGTATTTAATACTTGCTAAGTAGAAATCAGTCTCCACTTGAGTCATTGAAAAAGAATTAGTCATGCTCAAATCAAGAGAATTACCTTCAAAGGTTAACGTAATTTCACCATCATATTCTTCTAGAGTAATTTGTAAGTCTTCTACGTAAGATTCTAGTGACGATTTAGAAACACCTAGCTCTTTAGCAAGTGTCGACAAACTTCCTTTACCGCTAGACAACATCAAATGCTTTAATAAATTTAGTTGAGTGGCTTCTTTTTTTTCTAATAAGTTATCATACTTCATGACTTTATCCTCTTTGACTTAACTTGATCATATCGGCTACTGGATTGGCAAACAAGGGGTGATAAAAGTAATCTTTTTGGGCTAACTCTTGAATGCTCATTTCTAAATCAATAGCTAGCGCATAGGTATTAATCTTTTCGAGGATATTCACTTTAGCTATCATCTGAACCCCTAAAAGTACCTGAGTATTTTTGTTGTAAGTAAATTTAATTTTGACAGGTTCTTTTTCCACTGTGGATAAAGGAAAGTTCAGCGTCAATGTGGCTACTGAACCTGGGTATAAAAATGAATCTGCTTCTGTTAACCCACAACTGGCTAAATAATAATCAAACACACACGTTCCAATGATTCGAATTGCCCCGTGATAAGGGGTAGTTTTTGTTTCTAGATTTTCAGCACACACATGAGCTGATCTCACCGCATTATTAATCAGAGGTAGGTAAATCGATTGCTCTAGGAGTAAAGATGGTACTTGAACCAAGTCTCCAATCGCAAAAACATCTGGTTGAGACGTCTCAAAGTATGCATCCACCTTAATCGTTTGATCGGCATGGAAAGCTAATTCTCCTTTAAAAATCGATAAATCCGGTCTAACATTAGTAGCTAAAAAGGCGGTGTCTGTCCTTATTTCTTCTTGTTGAGTCACTAATGTCACCTTATCTTCTAGCCCTTCACTTTGTATATCTTTTACTGTCTGAGAAAAATAAGTAGTGACATAATCATTTTCTGCTATCTTTTCTAAAAATGGTTGTAAGAAATCTTCGTCAAAGGATTTATACAAGGGATAGCTCATGCTTTCAATTAAGCTAACGTGCTTGTGTTGTTTGACTAAAGAACTAGCTAACTCCATTCCAGTTTGACCAGCCCCAATAATCGCTACCTTTTGGCTGGATTTGATTCTCTCCACAGCTAATTGAGCTTGTTCTCTTTTTTTATAAGTTAAAAAGCCTGGATGATCACTAATCAATTTTTGTGAATGTTGAGACGATCCCATAGCTAAAACCAGTTTGTCATAGTAGACAGCCCCCTTAGTTGTTTCCACACAATGATTAACAAAATCAAAGTCTGTCCCACGAACGCCTAATTCTAGGTGAATACCTTTTTTGAGTAAGTGCTCTTTTGTCGTAAAAGTGGCTTCATCTAGAGAAGAAATCACACCGTTCATCAAAAGAGTTAGCCCACTGGGTAAAAAGCCTAATTCTTTTTCTTGTTCAATCAAGACGACTTCATCATAAGGATGTAGCTCTTTTGTTCTAATCGCACAATGAACTCCCGCAAACGAAGCACCAATAATCACAACCTTCATCATAAAACCCCTTTCATTTTTCCATAAGTAAAAGAGAGAAAACGAATTGCTTCAGTCATCTCTCTTTATTTGTTTATTTATTATCTGTGTCAAAGACGATAGTTACAGGTCCATCATTCTCAATGGCAACAACCATATGTGCCCCAAACTCTCCTTCTTTAACCACTAACTCTTCATCTCTCAAAGACTCATTGAAATAACGATATAGTCTTAACGCCTCATCAGGATGTGCTGACTTGGTAAAACTTGGACGATTTCCTTTTTTCGTATCTGCTAGTAACGTAAATTGGGAAATAGATAAGATGCTTCCTCCAACTTGATGAATATCTAAATTCATTTTACCCGCTTCATCCTCAAAAATTCGCAAGCCATTAATTTTTTTTACTAAATAATCAGCTTCTTTTTCAGTATCTCCTTCTTTAACGCCTACTAATAACACATAGCCTTGTTTGATACTGCCAAGCTCTTCTGAATCAACTGAAACACTAGCTTGACTCACTTTTTGCAAAACGACTTTCATGGTATCTCTCCTTTTTAGCCTTTTGTTCGTCGAACACTATAAACTTCGGGTATAGCTTTTATTTTGTCCACAATTTGTTCTAAATGAGTTAAGTTTTGGATACCAATGGTTAAGTGAATCACAGCCATCTTATTTTTAGCTGGTTTAGCTTCCACACCAACTAAACGCTTAGTGTGAGAGTTAACTACTAATAAAATGTCATTGAGTAATCCTGTGCGATTGTATCCATAAATTTCTAAATCTGCATTGTAATCTTGATTACTTGTTGCAGCTGTATCTTCCCACTCAACTTCGATTTGACGCTGTTGCACCTCTTCCGAGTTGTTATTCATATTTGGACAATCTTTACGGTGAATAGACACCCCACGCCCCTTAGTAATATAGCCAACAATCTCATCTCCTGGTACTGGGTTACAACATCGACTAATTCTAACTAATAAGTTATCTGCTCCCTGAATAACAATACCGCCTTCATGACGGATCTTCATTTTATTTGGGTCTTTCTTTTGAACAGGTTGCGTCATTAACTCATCGGCTTCTTCTTGTTGCTTTTTAATGCCTAGTTCTTTTCGCTCTTTTTCAGTTAAGCGATTAAACACAACTTGAGTGGTAATCTCACCAAAACCAATGGAAGCAAATAAATCTTCTGCTGTATGATAATTAAAACGCTCTAGAGCATCTGCTAATTTGTCTTTTGTTAAAAAGTCTTTTGGAGCAAAGTCATTATCTAATAAATAGCGCTCCAACATAGTACGACCTTTTTCAATGTTTTCATCACGGTCTTTATCTTTGAAGAAACGTTTAATTTTGTTTCTAGCACGACTAGTTGCCACTAAATTGACCCAGTCACGACTTGGACCAAATGAATTCGCAGAAGTCAAAATTTCAATAATGTCTCCATTTTTAAGCTTGTAATCAAGAGGCACCATCTTACCATTCACTTTAGCACCAGTGGTTTTATTCCCAACTTCGGTATGAATGTTATAGGCAAAATCTAAAGGTCCAGAGCCTTTAGGTAACTCTGTAACATCTCCTTTAGGTGTGAAAACATACACTTTATCACTAAAAATTTCACCTTTTACATTATCCATAAATTCAGACGCATCATAATTTTCATCTTGAAGTTCGATAATTTCACGAAGTAAACTAATTTGATTAGCATTTTTGTCGTTTTGTTTTTCTGTTTTTCCTTCTTTATAAGCCCAGTGAGCTGCTACCCCAAATTCTGCAATTTCATGCATTTCATGGGTTCTGATTTGGATTTCAATCGGGTTGCCACTTGGTCCAATCACAGTCGTATGAAGAGACTGATACATGTTGTTTTTTGGAACAGCGATATAGTCTTTAAAACGACCTGGTAGTGGTTTCCATTTAGTATGAATCGCCCCTAAAACAGCGTAACAATCCTTGATTGAATCTACCAATACACGAATAGCTAATAAATCATAGATTTCACCAAAATCTTTTTTCTTATCTTTCATCTTACGATAAATAGAATAAATATGTTTTGGTCGACCATAAATAACTGCTTCAATACCTAAATCTTCTGTGGCTTCTTTGATTTCTTCCACAGTTTGTTCGACATACATCTCACGTTCACCACGTTTTGAATTCATTAAGTGAACGATTCGGTAATATTGTCTTGGGTTTAGGTAGCGAAGTGAACGGTCCTCTAATTCCCATTTGATTAAGCTAATCCCTAAGCGATGTGCTAAAGGCGCATAAATCTCTAGTGTTTCTTTAGCAATTCTGCGTTGCTTATCTTCTCTTAAATGATTTAAGGTTCTCATGTTATGCACACGGTCTGCTAGTTTTACCATAATGACGCGTAAATCTTGAGACATGGCTAAAAGCATTTTACGGTGATTCTCAGCTAATTGCTCTTCGTGTGATTTGTATTTGATCTTACCTAATTTAGTCACACCATCCACTAACATAGCAACGTCAGGTCCAAACTCTTCCTCTAAATCCTGTAGCGTCACATCAGTGTCTTCTACTACATCATGTAAAAAACCTGTCGCTACTGTATGTGGGTCCATGTTTAATTCCGCTAAAATCCCAGCTACTTGAATGGGATGGACAATATAGGGTTCTCCTGATTGTCTAAACTGTTCAGCATGAGCTTTTGTCGCGTAGTCACATGCTTTTTGCACAAAATCAACATGCTCTTGACTCATATAACTTGAAACCATCTTAATGACTTCTTTATCTGTTAATACCTTTTCTTTTGGCATATGACCCCTCCTTATTATTCTTATTAAAAAAAGAGGCAGATTCAATAAACTGTCCTCTTTGACTGATTCTTACTCTTTAAGATTAAACTAATTATACTCACTTTATTTTAGTATTTCAATGATTTGCAACAAGAGTTTCAGTATCTTGTCTGAAAACATTCTTAGTTTCGTTTGAATGTCTTTTATTTTATGTTATGATACACTCGTTACAACGTTTTTGGGAAGAGGAGACTTGTTATGAAGCAACTTAGTAAAGAAGAGATTCACAATCAGTTAAACACTCTAAATACTGAAAATATCAGCACTCTTTTCAAATTAATGTCTGAAGAAATTCGCTTTAAGTTAATCTATATTTTAAGTCATCAAGAGAAAATGTGTGTCAGTGAATTAGCTGACTTTATTAATGCAAGTGTCGCTACCACCTCTCACCACTTACAACTATTAAAAAAATACGAGTTAGTAGAGAGTACTCGTGAAGGAAAACAAATATTTTATTCCATTCACCATCCAAAAGTACTGCATTTAATGAAAGCAGGCTTTGATTTCTAATTTTTAACAAGGGAAAGGATTTTTTACATGACAAAAAACAAACTTATCTTACGGTTAGTTTTATACGGATTTATTATTAGTACCTTGATTGGTGTTATTTCGTTTGGCTTTATCTTTTTAGAGAGCAACCTCTCACATCATTTATGGGATGCCGTTCTCCCTTATCCTTGGCTGATTTTACCTATCTGTCTTTTAGGAGGTGTTATTGTGGGCTCTTTAAGAAAAAAATGGGGAGATTACCCTCAAGTGGCTCATCATACTATTTCTGAGTTGAAAGAAACACAAACTGTTGATTACAGACATGTTTTCAACAACTTGACAGTAGCTCTCTTTATTTTAATTTTTGGAGCTGGCGTTGGTCCAGAAGCTGCTCTACTTAGCTCAATTGTCATGCTTTCAGTTTGGCAAGCAGACAAGCTACGTTATCTATACGGAAACCAAGAAGAATTCTTTTCACTATCACCCATAGATAGAATCAAGCACATGCTACACCCAACAAAATACTTAGTCACTTATCACAAAGACAATGAACCTGACCATCCACAACTAGCAAACATCAAGAAATTTAGTAACACATTGTTTTCATTAAATGGACTTGTGGCCTTCTTTGTTTTAATGAAGTTAACTGAGCAGCCTTCTTTCATTACCAAAATGGGAGAAACTAATTGGCATTTAAAAGAATTACTTTTATTAATTCCTTTAGTGTTATTCGGGTACTTATCAGGTCAACTTTATTTGTTACTCAAAAAACACATGACTCGCTGGTTTGATTTTTGGCAAGATCAACCTATCAAAAAAGCCTTAATTGGTTCAGTTGCTATTTTTGTAACAGCGATTTTTTTACCTAGTTTACTCTTTTCTGGACAAACAAGCTTAGGTGGTATTCCTGAACGCTACTTACAATTCTCAGTTGCTTTCTTACTCGTTGTAGTAGCCTTAAAATTAGTCTTTCTATTAATTTGCCTAAACACTGGTTGGATTGGCGGGGATATCTTCCCTATTGTTTTTGCAGCCATTTTAAATGGTTTTGCCATCTCTCAATTGTTCCCAACATTTGATGCTATTTTCATTGCAGCTGTTGTAGCAACGTCTATGGCAATTGTTATTTTAGACTCACCTGTGGGTATTCCTATTTTTGTGGCACTTTTCTTTCCGTCACAAATCTTACCAGTCCTACTAATGGTGGCTTTAATATTTATTGCGAAAAAGAAATTAACTAAAAAATTAGCTAAATAAAAAAATCCTCTGCCCTAGTCGCAGAGGATTTTTTTATTCTTCTAAAGCTTCTATTTCATTGCGTATTGCTAACATCTCTTCTTCCATTTGAGCAATCACTTTAGCTGATACTTCTAATCGTTCACTTAATTTAGAGTCAATATGTGAGTCCTTATATCGCAAACCATGCTCAAGACTTGCCCAATAGTCCATAGCAATTGTTCTAAATTGAATTTCAACTTTTACTTTTTTCGTTTCTTGAAAGAAAAAGACTGGAATTTCAAGAATCACATGTAAACTACGATAACCACTTGGCTTAGGTTCTTTGATATAGTCCTTAATCTCTAAAATAGTCACATCTGTTTGATGGCTTAGTGAATCTAAAATCATGTAAATATCATCTGTATAAGAACAAATCACACGAATACCTGCCACATCAGCTAGCTTTTCCTCAACAATTTCTCTAGAAAAAGAATAACCTTTTCGGTCCAGTTTTGTTGCAATGCTACCAATTTTTTTAACACGACTTTGAATTTGATGAATCGTATTATTGCGACCAACAATATTAGAATTAGTTAATTCTCTATCAATAATTCTCAGTTTGGTTTCAACTTCATCAATTGCTGATTGGTAATAAATAATCAGCTTTTTGTAAATATCAAATGCACCCATATAAATATTTGCCCTGGGATCATCATTGTTCATAATATCCATTAATTCTTTTGAAGAAAATTCCATTGTCTTCACTCCTAAATTTATCTCATACACTTACTATACTTTATTTTTATGAGCATTTCATGATTTTTAATCAATTATTCTATCTATTTCACTCCTTATTTACTTGTTAGAGATAGATGGACAATTATTATTCGTGGTATACTTAAACAAAAGAAAGGAATGATTCCTATGCGATATTTCAGTAGAAAATCATCAATTATTCTTTTTCTGCTCCTATCCTTGTCACTCCTATTAGTCGCTTGTTCTTCTCCTAAAAAAAATCAACCCAAAAAAGCACACATCATTCAAATTCTTAATAACCAAAACAGCTTACAACAAAATGCTGTTTACTATTTTGATAATGGGACTCTTACCGTTTCTTTAACTTACGCCCCTTTTAGAAAACCTAATGAATTACCTAATGAATTTGAAGACTCTGACATAGTTAAAAATGATATGAAACGCTATGAAAAAGAATTCCCTAATACATCATTAAACTTAGATAACTTCTCTCCTTATTTTGAAAAAACAATCAAAAAAGTAACTTTAAACATTGATGAAGACAAAAAAGAAGTCTCCCTAACTGGAAAAGACTTTAACAAATCCTTTAAACAATCAGAAACCAATAATAATCGTTTGATTGATGACGTTGGGATTGAGTATGAATTAAAAATAGATCATTAAAAAAAGCAAAGAGCTTGTGTTATGTAAATACATACAACAAGCTCTTTCTTTTTATAATAATTCCCACTGATAACTCATAGCTGATAAGGCGTATAAAGGTGCAGTCTCAGCACGTAATATTCTTGGGCCTAATCCACATAAAATACCACCTGAAGCTTCAAATAACGTGATTTCTTCTGGGCTAAGTCCGCCTTCTGGTCCAAAGATAATTAAAACAGTTTCACCAGGTTGAACAGCCTGAAGGGTTTTAACTAGACTCTTTGTTTCCCCGCTTTTGGCAGATTCTTCATAAGCAACTAGTATATGGTCATAAGTCGCCAATAACTGAATAAACTCTTTTTGACTACTTAGTAAACGAATGCTTGGAACTGTCTGACGATGAGACTGCTCCGCAGCTTCTTTCACAATTTTTTCAAAGCGAGGTACTTTTTTAGTTAGCTTTTTGTCATCCCACTTAGCTACAGAGGTCTTGCTTGGAAAACCAATTAACTCACTCATACCAAGTTCAGTTCCCTTTTGAGCCACTAACTCTAGCTTGTCCCCTTTTGTATAGCCACAAGCAATACTCACAGCATAGGGCATTTCTTTTTGAGTCGCTTCTTTGCGAACTTCTTCTAACAAGATACTATCTTCTAAGATATCAACTACCTTAGCCACAATGGTTTCTTGATGATTAAACACCAAAAAACATTCTTCCTCAACTTTCATACGCATGACATGAGCTGCATGATGAAAGTCATCTGCTACTAAAGAGTAGGTTTGATTTTCTTTATAATTTTCTGGTAAAAAATAGCGCTGCATGATTAATCCTCAGTTGCTTTCTTCACAATCAGAGCTAACCAATCTCTTTGAGAGAAACGTTGATCCACAACAAAACCATTTTCTTCTAGATAAACTAAAACGCTGGCTTCTTTTTCTTCAATAATCCCTGAAATAATTAAAGTTCCCTCGTCTGTTAAACAACGGTACGCATCTGGAATCATCTTAATAATAATATCAGCTAAGATATTAGCTACAATCACATCAGCTTTTTTATCCACACCTACTAAGAGATTATTCGGTGCGACAAACACATCTTTGGCTACTGGATTAAGATTCATGTTTTCTTTAGCTGAAGCCACTGCAACATCATCTAAGTCATAAGCATAAACGTCCTTAGCACCTAAGCATTTACTAGCAATACTTAAAATACCAGAGCCCGTCCCCACATCAATAACTGTTTCGCCACCTCTTAAGACAACTTCTAATGCTTGAAGTGTCAGACGAGTCGTCGGATGAGTCCCTGTTCCAAAAGCCATTCCTGGATCTAACTTCATCACGTGCTCATCTGTTGAATGGGGTGTGTACTCTTGCCACTCTGGAACAATGGTTAAATAACGACTAATATTTACTGGATGGTAATATTTTTTCCAAGCAGTTGCCCAATCATTTTCTAGTACCTCTGAGGTTTCAATCGTATTCTCACCAATCTCTAGACCAAACTCTTTCAATTGTTCCACACGTAATGAAATGGTCGGTAGAATCTCTGGTAGAAAGACTGTCTCAGGGAAGTAAGCAATCACTTTGGCTCCTTCTTTAATATGATCAAACGTTGTGATATCTAAAATTTCACCAAAGGCGTCACTTTCAAAATTTAATACATCCATTGAGTCTTCGATAGCCACACCATTGGCTCCTGATTCCATCAAGATATTAGAGACTGCTTCGACTGCTTCACTTGTTGTTAATACGGATACTTGATTCCACTTCATAATGATTTCCTCTTTTTCTAATATTTAGGGTATGGGACAAAATGATGCTCTTTAATTGCTTCTAAACGTTGTTCAAAGACGCTATCTTCCCATTTTAATTCAAAGATATCGACAGACTCATCTGTTAGAAAATCAAACAAATCATTTTGGCCTTCAATGAGTACGTCATTTAAATAACGAGCAAACTCTCTTAACCACTCTCTTGATAAGCCTTTTTTACGGTCAAAAGCAATTGTTGTTAAGTACTCTTCTTTATCAATCACATCAAGTGGATTTGTATAGAATAAAATACCATCTTCAAATTCGATGACTTCTTCTTCACTCACAACCCCTTCTTCGTCTTCAATTTGCTCTTGATCTTTATTTTCTGCAAAAAGGGCTACTAAGACTTCAAATTGATGTTTCTTTGGATGCCAATCAATGGCAAAATCAGCCTCAGTTAAATGTTTTTCTAACTCTTTTTCTAAAACGTCTAATACGTGTTCTTTTTTCATTTATTTCACTCTTTTTCCTTTTAGTTTGATGTTCTTATCATATACGAAAACCAGAAGCTTTGCCAATGAAAATCTGTGATATAATGAGGAAAAAGTAAAGAGGAGGGTATCCATGCAAAAACCATTAGCTTACCGAATGAGACCAACTACTATTGATGACATTGTCGGACAACAACATCTCGTAGGTGAAGGTAAGATTATTCGACGAATGGTTGAAGCCAATATGCTATCTTCCATGATTCTTTATGGACCTCCTGGAACAGGGAAAACGAGTATCGCTAGTGCGATTGCCGGCTCAACTCACTATGCCTTTCGCATGCTAAACGCTGCCACAGATACTAAAAAGGACCTTCAAGTTGTTGTAGAGGAAGCTAAAATGAGTGGCACTGTTATCTTATTACTTGATGAAGTCCATCGCTTAGATAAACCAAAACAAGACTTTTTATTACCTCATCTGGAAAATGGTCGAATTGTCATGATTGGTGCCACAACAGAAAATCCTTATATCGCTATTAATCCCGCTATTCGTAGTCGAACGCAAATTTTTGAAGTGAAACCTCTCACTGAAGAAGATATTGAAATAGCTGTTAATAGAGCTCTTCAAGACACAACAAACGGCTTAGGTGAACTCAATGTGAAAATAGATGAAGAAGCATTAATCCACCTAACTAGAGCGACTAACGGGGATTTACGAAGTGCTTTAAACGGTTTAGAGTTAGCAAGTAAATCAACTAAACCTGATGAAGATGGCAGTATTCACCTTACTTTAAACATTTTAGAAGAGTGCATTCAGAAGAAAGCCTTCTCACATGATAAAGACGGAGATGCTCATTACGACGTGATTTCTGCTTTTCAAAAATCTATTCGTGGTAGTGATGTTGACGCAGCACTTCATTACTTAGCTCGCTTAATAGAAGCTGGGGAGTTGTTAATTGCTTGTCGTAGACTTTTAGTTATCGCCTATGAAGATATTGGTCTAGCCAATCCCGGTGCTTGCTCACGAACTGTCTCTGCTGTTCAAGCAGCTGAAAAACTTGGGTTACCAGAAGCGAGAATCCCACTAGCTCAAACTGTAATTGATCTCTGCCTATCACCAAAATCAAACTCAAGTTATTTAGGTATCGATCAAGCTTTAGCTGATATTAGACAAGGAAATATTGGAGAAGTACCTGATCATTTAAGAGATAGTCACTACCAAGGAGCTGAGAAATTAGGTCGTGGTGTTTCTTATAAATACCCACATGATTTCCCTGGTGGTTGGGTAAAACAATCTTACTTACCTGAAAAAATCAAACATAAAACTTATTATCTTCCTAAAGAAACAGGAAAATATGAAAAAGGTCTAGCCCAACGTTTACAACAAATTAAGAATGCAAAAAAATAATTTTTATTTACCTAGTAATTGATGAAAATGCTTTATTATGTTAGTATATATTTATAGAGAATATCTGTGATGTGCGTCGTGCTCTCATTAGTGTTGACCGAACAATTAATTTTACCTTGGGAATTAACCAGTTATTAACAGAAAACAAGCCTTATCACTTGGTAGTTTGAATTAATACTAACGATTCCCACCTGCATATAAAGCGGGTTCAACCAGACAGAGCATATTACGGCATCGACGGATATTTTTTTGTCTTTTTAAGGGTTTGCTTGTGACAAGCAAATGCTTTTTTTTATATTTTTTTATTTTACTCAGATTGGATTGTGATATAATTGATACAGATACTTCTACTCCTGTTTAGTTTGATACTCATTCTTCTTAGTTGGTACATGAAAAAGCATCTTTCAGACTTAGAAGTCACTTTTTCTAGCGCCAATAGAGAAAACCTAGTTGGTTATATGAGTCTTCTCTTTGCATCAGGAATTTTAGGTATTATTTTAGGCATTTTTATTCCGACAAAAGTAGCTGGGCTATTTTTTATCTCTTTAGTACTAGTCATTTCAGCTATCTTTTCAATTCGTCTTTCCAAAAAAATGAAGTAAAGGTAATCAGAAAGGGTGTTATACTATGTTAAAAGAATACAAAAAAATCTTAGTTGCCATTGATGGATCAGATGAATCTGAACAAGCCTTTAAAAAAGCTGTTCAAGTTGCTAAACGAAATGACTCTATCCTCTATGTTGCTCATGTTATTGATATCAGAGCCTTTGAATCTGTATCTAGTTTTGATGAGAATTTGGCAGCAGAAGCAACCAAGATTGCTCGCGAGACTTTAGATGATTATTTGGCATATGGCAAGGAGCATGGATTAGAAGACATCCAATGCTTGATTGAATATGGTGCACCTAAAACGGTTATTTCAAAACAACTTCAAAAAGATTACAACATTGACCTTATTATGCTAGGTGCCACTGGCTTAAATGCTATGGAAAGAATTTTAATTGGTTCTGTTTCTGGGTATGTCGCTAGACATGCAAGTTGTGACGTCTTAATCGTCAGAACAGATATCGACAATAAATTATTACCTAAAGAAAAAAAGAAAAAAT
This sequence comes from Candidatus Vagococcus giribetii, assembly GCF_017316185.1. Lineage (GTDB taxonomy): Bacteria > Bacillota > Bacilli > Lactobacillales > Vagococcaceae > Vagococcus > Vagococcus giribetii. Next base: position 121,314 of record NZ_JAFLVX010000015.1, read on the forward strand.
AAAACAACAAAGGCTAGAAAGTTAAGTTAACTTTCTAGCCTCTTTTTTATTTATTTTTTTAATGCTTCTACGTCACGAGCAATCATTAATTCTTCGTCCGTTGGAATTAATAATACTTTTACTTTAGAATCATCTGTAGAAATCACGCGTTCGTCACCACGAACGTTGTTTCTTTCTTCGTCGATTTCACAACCGAACCAGCTAATGCCGTTGATGATTTCTTTACGCATGTTAATGTCGTTTTCACCAATTCCAGCTGTAAAGACAATTGCATCTACACCGTTCATTACAGTGATGTAGCTACCAATGTATTTACGTACACGGTCAGCAAAGATTTCTAAAGCTAATTTAGCAGATTCTTTTTCTGAGTTTTCTAAGTCACGCATATCACTTGATACACCTGATAAACCTAAAAGTCCAGATTCTTTATTTAAAATGTTAATCATGTCTTTAATATCAGTTAATTCTAATTTACCCATTAAGTATTGTAACAATGAAGGGTCGATATCTCCTGAACGAGTTCCCATAGTAACACCTGCAAGTGGTGTGAATCCCATAGAAGTATCAACTGATTTACCACCTTCAACAGCAGTGATTGAAGCACCATTACCTAAGTGACATGTGATAATTTTTGTTTCTTCAATTGGTTTACCTAACATATCAGCAGCTCTTTCAGATACGTAACGGTGACTAGTTCCGTGAGCTCCGTATTTACGAGCGCCAAATTTTTCATAGTATTCAGTGTTAATGCTGTATAAGTAGTTAACAGCTGGCATTGTTGCATGGAATGATGTATCAAATACACCTACGTTTAAAGCGCCAGGTAATACTTTTTCAAATACACGGATTACTTGTGCTTCAGCAGGGTTGTGTAATGGAGCAAATTCTGCTAATTCATCAACTAATTTTAATGCTTCTGCATCAATGATTGCTGATTCTTTGAAGTGCTCTCCACCAGCAACAATACGGTGTCCAGCTCCTGTAATTTCATCATAAGAAGCAATAATCTTTAATTCGATTAATTGTTCTAATAACATATTAACAGCGATTTCGTGATTTTCAATATCTTTAATCACTTCAAATTTTTCGCCTTCGCCATATTTAATAGTAAAGATTGAGTCATTTAGACCAATTCTTTCTACGATTCCTTGAGCGATAACAGTTTCTTCTGGCATAATGTATAATTGCCATTTTAAGCTTGAGCTTCCTGCATTAATTGCAATTGTTTTAGACATGATTTCTTTTTCTCCCTTTTAGTTAATATTAGATTTTCGCCATTCACGAAATTCATTGATAAAATTTAATACGGACTGATTATCTTTTAATGATGGTAACTCAGCAAGTAAGACTTCTTTAACTTGCTTAGATTCTCCTCCTCTATTTTGAACAATCAAAATAGATTTGCCTAAACCTTTTTGACTAAACAATGACTCTGGTAATTGAAGAACTGCTTGAAGGTACACCTCTTCTTTGATCCAACCTGTTAACAGCGGAGCTTGTGGGGTTTCAAGTAGGTTACTTGGTACTAAGAATAAACCAAAACCATCTTCTTTTACATGTTTCATTGCTTTTTCCATTAAGACATGATGAGCGTAACTATGCTCATCTTTGGCTGAGACTTTAAAATCTGCTACTTTTTCATCAAAAGCATAATAGCCAATAGGTAAATCAGATAAAGTAAAATCAACAGGATCAATCAATAAACTATCTAGACTATCTTGATGGAATAATTCCACCTCTAAATCTAACCATTCCTTGTTGACAGCAGCAACACTTAATAATGTATCATCTAAATCAACACCAAAACCTTTATTGGTAATATTAGCTAGATTCAGGTTACTCATGACTGTGTATAACAAATTTCCTGTACCAACTGATAAATCCAGTAAGCTTAAAGGATTATCTTTTTTAGCCAATTGTTCCAAAATGTAGACAAATAAAAAACCAATGCCATCTGGCGTTAGTTGATGATTGGCTTGAACTGCTTCTTCCATAGATCCTTTTAACAAGACAAGCTGAGTTATTTTTCTTTTATCTTCTTGATTTAAAGACAAGTTAGAAAGTTGTTCGTAAAGAGCTTCAATCGCTTCTACTTCTTCTTTAGCAGGAACTCCATCAATCACACGAACCTGACGATTTTCCATAAGATTCTCACCATTCTCAATGAATGCATCAAAAAAAGTTGTGTCTAATGCCATTTGCAATCTCTTAACTGACTCTAGGAAAAACTGAAAGCCTTTTTCTACATCTGTCTGTGTCAATACCTTCACCTCTTCCATTTACTTTAACAAAATATCTATCACTTTTTCATTCTATCTAAAAAAACCGAATAATTCAAGATATAGGCATAACAAAAAGGCGAGATTTCTTGATTATCTCACCTTTTCGTTGTTAAGTTCCGATGACTCGTTCGTTTATACTGGTTACTCAAACTAGTGATTACTTGATAATCTGCTAAGTTGTCTCCTTTTTTCCATTTTGATTTTCCTTGATTAAAATAAACGACAACTTCTGCTGCTTCTGTATCTTTCCTCACTGTCTCAAGGCTCATCTCTTCCATTGCTCGACTCACATAGTAGTCCCTTGTATTAACTAACATCTCACGTCTAGCAAAATAGTCATCTGTGACATAAACAAGGAGTAATGTCATCATTAACAATATTGCCATAACAGGAAACAAAATCCCACCTTGATTACCACGGAAAAAGAAAGTAACAATAGGTTTCTTTTTCAAGTGTCGTGACCTCCATTTCGATAACTTCATTTATCTCTTGGTATCTAACAGATTTTACCCCAGTCATAATAGGTTGGTGCCCTTCACCACTTACTCTTTTACGAATCATATTTTGGTAAAATTCAAATGTCACATTCTCTCCTTTATCATTTTTATAAATAAGTTGATTGCCTTTTATCTCAGAAAAAACCAATCCTCTACGTTCTAAATCTAATTGAATTTTACCAATCTGTACTTCTAGATAGTCAGACTTTTTGATCGTTGACTCTACTCGTGTCATACTTTTCAAAAACGGCTCAAGAAAGATTAATAACCCCATTAGTACGACAAGAGCTAACAGAGCTTCTAATAAGGTAAATCCTTGATACCCTTTTATTCTTTGATTAGCTCTAATGATAATGAGTCACCTTCGATTCTTATATGTTTGTCTTTCCAAGTATTAATAGTAAATCCTTTGTCCTGACTCTTTTGTTTAATTTTTTCTTGGTTCTCTTTTGGGTAGTGAGAAGAAGCCGCGACTTCGTACAATAGGATAGCCATCTCTAATTCATCTTGACGTTTTTTCTCTTCTGATAGCATAAAAATAATCGTATTGTAAATCATTAAGACACTCGTAACAATGACCACCATCGCAACCATTGACTCTAATAACAGATACCCTTTATAGTTTTCCTTCACTGCGAATCACCTTACCACTACCTAATTGAAATTGATAACGAACCACTTTTTTGTGCAAATGATCTTCGATTTTTATTTGTTTAATCTCTTTTATATTACCTGTTGTGGTGAGAAAATCGATACTTCCAGATGTACGTAAGTTCAGCGGACCATTAACTTCTAATCTGTTTTGATGCATATTTCCATGATGAACATAATTAAAAATCAGAACATTTTCAAGGTCTTTTTGATTAATACTTGTGTTAGCTGCTTCCACAATAGCACTCTGTTGTGTTTTCTCTATGTTGCGTTCCAACTGGTTAAAAAACATTGCAATCTCCATCTCTTCTTGCCACTTCTTCAGTAAAATCATAGGGACCATGAAAAAAACACTCACACAACAAAGAACTAATAAACTTTCAATCAGTGTAAAGCCTTCATTACCTATTCTTTTCATCACTGAACCTTAATATTAAGTGCGTCAGCTTTTTCTTTTTGTTCTGTTGAAATATAGCCAGCCGCATGCAATTCATTGGTACTTGTAGGACGCTTATTATTGTCTAAATAATACATCTCACTTTGCGTTTCAATGACTTTAGTAATTGCAGAATCTCCCTGCTGATTAATGGTATCTGTTTGTTTCACTAGATTAGGCACAAATAAAATAATCAAAACAGCAATCACTAATAATACAATTAACATCTCTATCAAAGTAAATCCCTTATTATTTTTCTTCTTTCTTCGTAACTTCAATACATATCCCCCATTCCACTATATATCGGTAAAAGTAACGCTGCGTAAACAGATACAATCAATATCGCAATTAATAAAAACATGAGTGGTTGTAAGAACTTCATCTTTTTCTCAGCTAGTTGAAGTAAATACTCCCATTCTTTTTTCCCGTAAATAAGTAATTCTTTGCCTAAATCCCCTTTGACCTCGCCTTGTAGTAAAATTAAGTTTAGTTCTGGTTTTAAAAATCGCCATTCTTTAATGGGCGCGCTAATCGAGATCCCTTTTTCAATTTTCCCTTCAATAGTTTGAGCCATTTCTTTCATTAAAGGTGTATAGTTCTTTCCGTTCATTACCATGACCACCTCTCTAAATTCCATCCCTTGTGTCAATAATTTCCCCCATTCAGTAGCAAATAAAGAGGTATAATACGACATGAAAAATGCCCCTATAATAGGTACCTTACTCCACCAATTCGCTTTTTCAACAGCTGATTTTTTTCCTAAAAATGACTTTAATACTAAAGAGATAATTACAGCCAGTAACAGACAACCTAATAGTATTTCTGGGCTATACTCAACAAATACTAAGGCTAAGTTAGTACTTTCGTTTGCCGCATAGAGATCTGTTAGTTGTGGTAAAATGTACCACTTCATTCCTAATAAAACGCCTGATAAAAATAGCAATAGTAAACAAGGATAACTCACCACTTTAGCTAAATGTTGTTGCTTTTTTTGTTTATCTGACATTTGCTCAGCAATGTGACTGAGTGTACCCACAATGTCTCCATGTACTTCTGCAAAACTCAGTTGGGCTTTTTGACCTGTTGTTAAACCTAATACTGTTAAGGTTTCTGATAAACTAGCACCTCGCAGTAACTTGCGATTCATTCCTTTTATTTCTTTTTTCTTCTTTGGCATCACAACCATCAAAAATTGAAAACTGCTTTCTAAAGTAAACCCATTTGCCAATAACTCTGATAACAACGAGATAAACTCTAAACGCTCTTTTTTAGAGAACGACTTACTGCATGTTGTGGTAAGTTTCTTTTGAAATAAGCTTATTTTTATAGGCTGTTGCCACACTTTCCTCCCAATTAGTTTCCACCCCATTTAGTGAGACATCATATAGTACGCTATATTTGTTGGCTCCAGTCACTGGAATGAGTTCTTGATAAATAATCCCTTTTACGCATTGCTCTAATTCAATTTTTGGGATATCAAAATCTAGCAACCTGAGCCATACACTTTCCTTATCTGTGGCATGGATTGTTGAGAAAACCATATGCCCCGTGAGTGCTGCTCGAACCACCATTTTTGCAGTTTCTTGATCCCTTATTTCACCAATAATCAAAATATCTGGTCGATGTCTCAAACAAACCTTAATCAAAGACTCATAGGTTTGATCAATTTTTTCATTCACTTGAAATTGTAAAAAATCTGTCTGTTCTATTTCCACAGGATCTTCTATGGTAATGATTTGTTTTCTTTTTTGTTGATACCTCTTTTTAGCTAATTCATACATAGTCGTTGATTTCCCTGCCCCAGTAGGACCAGAAAATAAATACAAACCTTGTTTTTTCACACCACTTACTAATAACTGAGACTGCTCTGGAAAGACGTAGTGATGAGCTGTTTCCTTTTGGCTATGATGTAAAAAACGAACCACTAGTGTTTCTCGGTTCATGTAATCACCCACACTTGATAATCGAACCCTTCCAGAGCGATTAGAAAGGGAGACTGTGGCACTACCGACTTGTGCCTTTCTTTTTTCAGCAATATCCATGCCACCTAAGTACTTCAGGTATAAAATTAACTTTTCTCCAATCTGTTTATCCACTTGTTTATAAGTTTCTACTTCATGATGATAACGGTAAGATAAATCATATGATGACCCATGTGGGAAAACATATAAGTCACTCGCCTGAGTGACAAAACCTTTTTGTAGCAAAGCTTGAGCTATTTTTTTAACTTCCATTTCTCCCTCCTTTCCTTTTCATATTCAAGATTCGCCAAAAAAATGCATTTACTTATGAATTTCTAACTTTTTTTAAGTATGCTATAATCAGTATTATTCGTTTGGAGGAATTGTATGACTATCACACTCGTTAACCCCGATACTAGACAAGGTAAACAAGTTAAAGTGGGCTTTTCATGGACTGTTTTCTTTTTCGGTTCTTTCCCAGCACTTTTTCGTGGGGATTTAAAATGGTTTTTCATTATGTTTCTAGCTAATATATTTACAGCTGGCTTATCTCATTTCGTCTTTATGTTTATTTATAACAAACTCTATATTACTGATTTACTTAATCAAGGATATGGTCCCGTTGATGCTTTTGGAGAACAAGTTCTCCTTTCAAAGGGCTTCTTTATCCCTAGAAATGACTACCGTAGAGAGACATCTGATGATTTTGACGATTTAGATTTTTAAGGCAAAAAAAGAGATTGACCTGTTTATAGGTCAATCTCTTTTTACATATGTGCTGATGTGTAAACTTCGGATACGTCATCGTCATCTTCTAAAGCATCTACAATTGTTTCTAGTATAACTTGTTGTTCTTCCGTTAATTCTGTATAAACTTGAGGAACCATGGTTAATTCAGCTTGAGCGAGAACATAACCTTCTTTTTCTAAGGCATCTCTTACCTCCGCAAAATCACTGGCCTCTGTATAAATCTCAAAAACATCTTCACTAGCTTCTAGCTCTTCCCCACCAGCTTCTAAAACGCTCATTAACATGGTATCTTCATCTATATCCAACGCTTCACGTTCAATTGCTATATAACCTTTGCGATCAAATAAATACGCGACTGAACCTGTTTCACCTAAAGAACCACCATTTTTATTAATCGCTACTCGCACATTAGTAGCTGTTCTATTTTTATTATCTGTTAACGTATGAACTAAAATCCCTACACCTGCTGGACCATAACCTTCATAAATCACTTCATCATAGTTGTCACCTTCACCAGCTGATGTCGCTTTTTTTATTGCTCGTTGCACGTTGTCATTAGGCATATTTGCCGATTTTGCTTTATCTAATACTAATCTTAAAGAAGGATTCGAAGCCGGGTCAGGTCCACCACTTTTAGCTGCCATATAGATTTCACGCGATAACTTTTGAAAAATTTTACCACGCTTTGCATCTTGAGCACCTTTTCTTTGTTTAATGTTATTCCACTTTGAATGTCCTGCCATCTTAAGACCCCTTCTTCCTAAAAATTTTAAACTGCTCCTTTAGTGTAACATAATTACTACTTAATAAACACGTTACCCTTTCTTTTTACTTCCTTTACGGCGATTCAAGTAGAGATACGTTCCACTTAAAATCAAACAAGCAAAAAAGGCCCCCGTACTGTCTAAAACCACGTCTTCAAAAAGTGGGCTTCTTCCTCCTGTAAGCATTTGATGAAACTCATCTAAAGCTGCGTACCCTGTAGCACTTAACCAAGCGAATAAGAAAGAGATACCTAAGTGTTTGACACGTGGGTTGATTCCTAAAAAGAAACTACCACCTAAAATAAAATAAGTGCCAAAGTGTGCACCTTTACGAATAAAAAACTCGACAAATTTAAAGTACCCACTTGCCTTTACACTGACAGTTGAGCCGCCATACATGAACGAGACTTTCGAGAAAGCTTCTTTAAAGGGCTCTTTACTTAATATTTTTTCCAGCAAAGGAATTGTACTTTGTTGTTCATACGTCTGAGAGGAACTATAAAATAATATTCCCATCATTACTAAGGCAATCACTAAATAGGCATTGCCATTTTTAAATTGTTTCGTCATCTCATCACTCCTCAATCTTAATAATCGTACCTTGTTTGGTACATTTTATCAAACAAGTTTCTGATTAAAAAAAGTTAGTGTATAATAGTAATAATCATTGAAGGGAGTTAATTATATGAAATATACAATTACATGGGATCTTGATTCACTTTTTGAAGGTGGCATTGATTCAAAAGAATTACAAGCACGTTTAATTTTATTAGATGAACAAATCAAAGATTATTCACGTTTAGTGTCAAAATGGGACACAACAAGAGACGCACCTGCCTTTTTATTTCTAGATTCTATTTTAGCTTTACAAGAATTAGTTCAAAACGGCTTTGGTCAAACAATTAGTTTTGTTAATGCCATTCAATCTGCAGATGTTAACAATAAAAAAGCTGGGACTGTTTTAGCAAGTCTTTTCTCTAAATCAACTGACTTTGAAAATGCCAATGTGACATTTGCTAAAAAATTAACAGAAATGCCTGAAGACGTTTGGGAACAACTGAAAGTATCACCAGCAGCTCAAAAACAAGGCGTGGCTTTCATCTTAAACGAAAAACGCGAACAAGGTAAACGCCTATTAAGCGAAAACGAAGAAAACATTATCAATCAACTATCAACAGATGGTTTCAACGCTTGGAGTACACATTATGATACATTAGTGACTCAAATCCAAATTCCTTTTACAGAAGAAGATGGTACAGAAGTATTGCTTTCAGCTGGACAAGCCTTTAACAAAATGATGGGAGACGCTGATAGCAAGGTACGTGTTGATCTATTTGAAAAATGGGAGCAAGCATGGGCTGAAAAAGCACCTCTATTTGCTGACACATTAAATCACTTAGATGGCTTCCGCTTAACTGCCAATAAATTACATGGCGTGACTAATCACTTACAAGTACCTTTAGAATACAACCGTATGAAAGAAGATACACTAAATGCTATGTGGGGAGCAATCGCTAACAACAAACAACCTTTTGTTGACTTCCTAACTCGTAAAGCACAACTATTTGGTAAAGAAAAAATGGACTGGCAAGACCAAGATGCTCCAATTATTTTAGGTGACTTCAAAGAAAAACGTTATACCTTTGATGAAGCAGCTGATTTTATCGTTGAAAACTTCCGTCTATTTAGCCCTAAAATGGCTGATTTTGCTCAAATGGCTTTTGATAAGAGTTGGATTGAAGCAGAAGATCGTCCCGGAAAACGCCCAGGTGGCTACTGTACAAGCTTACCTGAAGATAAAGAATCACGTATCTTTATGACTTATGGTGAGTCAATCAATGAAGTGTCGACTCTTGCACATGAGTTAGGTCATGCGTATCACTCTCATGTTATGTGGGACTTACCTGCTATGAGCCAAGATTATGCAATGAACGTGGCTGAAACAGCAAGTACTTTTGCTGAATTAATCGTAGCTGATGCAACACTTAAACAAGCAGCAACTGACGAAGAAAAAATCAACTTAATTGATGTAAAAATGCAAAATGCCATTGCTATGTTCCTAAACATTCATACACGTTTCATTTTTGAAAATAATTTCCATGAAGCGCGTAAAGAGAATGTCTTAACAGATGAAGAAATCACACAATTAATGTTAGATGCTCAAAAAGAATCTTACTGTGATTCATTAGGTTCTTACCACCCACATTTCTGGGCAAGCAAATTACACTTCTTCATTGATGACGTACCATTCTACAATTTCCCTTATACATTTGGTTACTTATTCAGTTTAGGTATTTACGCACATGCTCAAAAACAAGGTGCTTCATTTGAAGATGAGTATATAGCTTTATTAAGAGATACTGCTTCAATGAGTACTGAAGATTTAGCTCTAAAACACTTAGGTATCGATTTAACTAAACCAGACTTCTGGCAAGATGGTATTGATATCATTAAAAAAGATGTTGAAGAGTTCTTAGATATCACAAAAAAATACATCTAATAGCACAAAAAAGAACTGAATTTTCAGTTCTTTTTTTGATTTCAAACTACTAGACTTGAAGTACGTAAATTGGTTTTTCGATTACAGTAACTATTAAGAAAACATTAAAAACCTCAAGTATATTGTTTTTGTGTTACACAAATGTTACAATTATTACAAAAGAGAACGGAGGCACTCTCATGAAAAAAAATATCAATTGGTTAATTTTAAGTGGTTTAATGCTGAGTATGTCACTTTACGGAATGACTGCGTCTGCAGAAGACACATCTACAGAACCAGCTAATCAAGAACAAAAAGAAGTAGCTACTGAAGACACTAAACTAAATGACATCACTGAATCAACAACTACTGAATCCCTAGACAGTAATAGTTCTAATGAGAAAGAGACAACTGATGCATCGAAAGTCGTTGAAACTATCGATAAAGCCATTGGAGAAAAGAAAGGCGAAGACGTTCCTGTTGATTCTAAACCACGACCATCAATCATTAGAGATGAGTTATTAAGTCAAGATTACGGGATAACAAAAGATGAATTAGACAAGTATACAGATGAACAACTGGAAAATACTATGACCTTATTCACACGTTACAATTATGATATCACTGGAATGGATTACGGTGCTTACGCACGACTTCTGACAACACTCTATGTGGATAAAACTGTGAATATTGAAAACGCGTTAACCCAGCTCTCATTTGATCCAGCATCCTTCAATAGCTATGCTGATATGATTCCCCAAGTTGAACAATTACAAGTCTATTTAAAAACTCTCTATCCAGTTAATAGCACATTTTTACCTGGTGTCAGTATGACAAACGAGCAATTGATTGTTAAACTAAAAAAACTACAAGTAATCGAAGATGAAGCTAAAGCAAACGGTCAGACACTACCTTTTGGAAGAATTGCTGGTTTACTACAAAGTGATACAGATGATAGTAGTGACTCTAGTTCAACAGATTCAACAACAAGTGAGTCGACAACTACTAGTACACAAAAAGACAAAGTAACACCAACAAGTTCTAGCAATAAAAAAGATGGTTCCTTACCAAAAACTGGCGAGAAACAAAACGAATTGGTTCTAGCAACACTAGGCCTATTTTCTATTTTAGGAGCAAGTTACGTATTATCTAAAAAATCATAACAATAACTTTCCACGATATAACAAAACAGGCTATGACATATAGACGTCATAGCCTGTTTCATTTTTATTTTTTCAATTCTTGACTGGCATTTAATCCAGCTAAACGTCCAGACGTATAAGCAAAACCTAAAGTAGCTCCTTCAAAATCTACATAAACTTTTCCGTACATACCACCGGCATCAGAACCTGCCACATAAAGATTTGGAATAACGTTGCCTTTTGCATCAACAGCTTGAATATTTTCATTAATGCGGACTCCACCTAATGTTCCTAAGTTTCTCGCTACAAATTTAATCGCATAGTATGGACCTTCATCAACACCAATTAAACGTTTTGTATCTGCAAAAAATAAGTCATCTTTACCAGATTTAATACTATCATTGTATTGCTTAACAGACTGTTTAAAGGCTCCTTCATCTACTTTCATAGACTTAGCTAATTCTTCAACAGAATTACCTTTGAAAATCATACCTTTTCCCGCTAAAGAATCTAATAGTGGAACAAAATCATAAGCCATTTCTTCTTCAGCCAAGAACTCATCTGTATCATTTGGCTCATTAAACTCCATGAAAAACTGACGATTATTTTCCCATTTTTTAAATTGATGTTCGATTGATTTAGTCCCTGACTTCTTAATTTTATTTAACATATTAGAATCAACAATAACATATTCCGTTTGATTCGGTTGAGAAGCTATTTCTGCTCCATGAACAGAATACAACGTTGCATGTGTTTCATCGCTAAATCTCTTACCATCTGTGTTTACTCTTAAGTTTGGGTATTTAGTAAACGTTGTTAATGCATACCACTCGTCCCCTACTTCTTTTGGAACATTCCCAATATCTTTAGGATCATTTTTTTCCCAGAAATACTGAGCTACTTCTGTTCCTTCTTTAGCAGCACCAGCATCCCAAGCCATTTGGACACCATCGCCTTTATTTTGTTCGATTTCACCTTTTGTATAAGGCTCACCCATATATTCTTTCAGCATGTCATCGTTACCACCAAAACCACCTGTTGCTAGAATGACTTTTTCAGCTTTTACAGTTAGTTTGCTACCATCTTTTTGTTTACCAACAACACCGCTTACTTTTCCATTATCATCTTTAAGCAATTCCTCTACAGGCGTATCGAAGTAAACATCACCACCAGCTTTTTTAAAGTTTTCAATTAAATTAGTAATTGCTTTAGTTCCGCCATCTTGATAACCATGTAAAGTAGCTGGATTTCCAATATGCTCATAACCGCCACCTGTTCCAGCATCTGCTAACTTCAACTTAACACCATTTTCATTTAACCAGTCCACAGTTGGTCCAGACTCATCGATAATTTTTCTAACTAAAAGAGAGTTCATATTTCCTTGTGAGGCTTCTAAGTATTTGTCATAGAGCCATTCTTTATCGACTGTTTTATTCTTTTCCTTTTGTTCTTTACTATCAGCTGCAAACATACCACCAGCTAATGTACCTGCCCCCATTGGTTGAGCCGTTTTTTCAAGCAAAGTAACTTTAGCACCACTTTCAACAGCTGCCATCGCTGCTGAAGATCCCGCTGCCCCAGCACCAACTACAACAACATCTGTGCTAATTTCTTTATCTTCCGCTTTTTTTGTAGCTTTTTTATCTTTTTTACTTAGTTTTTCCGTATCCACGCCTGCTGATTTCAAAGCATCTTTGGTTCCATCAATAATTCCCTCTGAAATCACAGTTGCTCCAGATACTGTATCCACATCTAAACTTTGACTATCCACAATTTCTTTAGGAATTCGTTCTAAAGCTGGTGCCGCTACATCTTCTGTTTCAGCATGTTCTTTAACTTCTACTTTTTCAATCTTTTTATCTGATAAGGTTACTTCAACCTTAACATCTCCGTTCTTTCCTTGACCAACACCAGAATAAACACCTGATTTATACTGACTTTGATCTTGTTGACAACCTGTTAATAATAAACTTAATCCAAGTAACGATACAAAAAATCTCTTTTTCATTAATTTTTCCCCATCCTATCTCGCTTGATAATTTTTTCACAATTGATTATAACAAGTCTAATGATAGTTAATAAGGTCTGAATCAACGATTAATCTCCTCGTTTCAAAGATTCTTTAAATTCACCTGGAGTAATACCAACTAATTCTTTAAATTTCTTATAGAAAAAAGAACTTGATGTGTACCCACAAGCTAACGCCACTTCCTCTACTGAATAATCAGTATGTTTCAATAAATCTTTTGCTTTTTCTAATCGTTCCATTTGGACAAGTTCCAAATAACTTTTACCAAACTCAAGTTTAAGACGATATGATAAATAATTAGGATGATAATTAAAATAATCTGCCATTCTGATTAAAGTTATATCTTGAAAATGATTTTTAATATACTCTAAAATATCTGTTGCTTTGATCACTCGTTTGTTCCTGTCATTAGAACGCTCTCTTAGCTCTCTTTCGATTTCATAAATAAGAGACATCATTAATGAATACAATAATTGCTCTGAGAAATCCCATTCATCATAATACTCACAAAGTATTCGAACAAATACAAAAGGTAAGTCATCTTCTAGCGTTGTCTTTAAATGAATACTAAACTGCTTGGAGTGAGTAGAATTCATTGACTTCAATATATAACTAGTTGTCTCTGACAAGAGATTGATAAATTCTTTTTTAGGAATTAAAAACAAACTAAATATACTATTCTTTGATAATGTTAGTGACACTTTATTCCCTGTTGGAATTACTATCAGATTTCCTACATTTAAATAACCACTTGAATTCAAGTAGCCACTACCTTTCATCAAACTACCTATGACAACATGATTTGGAAAGGTAATAGTTTGTTCTGTTATCTCCTTTATAATAAGACATTTCTTTTGCTGATTTTCTAAATCACCTTCACTAAATCTAAGTGACGATTGTTCAAGTGTTTCTAAATAGTTAAGCAACTCATTAATCTTCATTTTTATCCCCTCTACTTAGTTAGTCTCATCTATAAAAGAGTACTAAAAAAAGACTGAACTTGAGAATAACACTCAGGTTCAGTCTTTAAACATTTAAAAGTTGTTATTACATACGTACGCCGAAGTCTGGTGACCAAGCTGAAATGCTTTGAACACATACGTTTTGTCCTGGTTGTGGTGCATGGATATATTGTCCACCACCTACATAGATACCAACATGGTGAGTTGATCCAGGTGCTCCCCAGAATACTAAATCTCCAGGTGCTAATTGGCTAAGTGAAATCTTAGCTCCTGCACCCTCTTGAGGTACAGTCCAACCACCGATTTCTCTTCCTTGAGCAACACGGTAAACATAAGATGTAAATCCTGAACAGTCAAATGAATCAGGTCCTTTAGCTCCCCAAACATATGGTTTTCCAATGTGTTTGTAAGCTTCAGCAACAACTGCACTTGCATCTCCTGGTGCTGGAGGAGCTACTTCTTGACCGCCGCCTCCACCGTTACCATTGTCAACTGGAGGCGTTGTTTGTCCGCCACCGTTACCGTTGTCAACTGGAGGTGTTGTTTGTCCGCCACCGTTACCGTTGTTGTCAGTGTTGTTTTCTACTGGAGGTGTTGTTTGTCCACCACCGTCATTATTTGTTGTTGTACCAGAGTTATCTACTGTATTAGCTGGCTCTTTTTCTGCTTGTTTCACAGCTGCTTCAGCCGCTTTTTTAGCAGCTTCACGTTGAGCTTCAGCTTCAGCTTTTTCAGCTAAGAACTTATCTTTTTTACCTTGTTCAGTTTCTTTTTCAGCTGAGATTTCGCTAACTGCTGCTTGTTGAGCTAATTCTTGGTCGATTAATTCGCCTTTTTTCTGTTCTAAAACAACTGCTGTTTCTTGAACTTCAGCGATTTTATCTTCTGTTTCAGATTTTTTATCTTCAACAGCTTGTTTGTCTTCTTTTTGTTGTTTCATCATGTCGTTGTTTGCGTTAACTAATTTTGATGCTGCCATTACTTTTGTCACAGCGTCAGAAACTGAGTCTGATGTTAACACTAAGTCAACTACGTTAGAGTTGTTAGATTCAACTTGAACCGAACGAGCTTGTTCTTTGATAGAAGCATCACGTTTTTCAATACGTGCTTCTAAGTCTTTTACTTCCTCGTTTAATGAGCCAATTTGTTTGTTTAACTCACCTTGTTTTGTTTGTAAAGCTGATGCTTCTTCTTTAATAGAAGCGATGTTTCCTTGAATTGAAGCTAATGCTGATGAAGCAGTTGCTTCTTTACTTTTTAAGTCTGCAATTTTTTTGTCTTGTGATTCGATTTTTGAATCAACTGTGTCTGCACTTACAACTAATGGTAATGCAGTTGCTGATAACATAAGACTACTTATTAATAGTGTAGATAAAATCTTCTTTTTCAATTTGTTAGTCCCCCAAATATATAAATTATTCTTTAAATTTTCTCTTGTTATTTAACGATAATAGAATTGTAGCACAAGCACATGTCAGCCATATAATGAGAATGTTACAAACATGTTTCAAATCAAATAATTCTATTTACCTACGTTAAACATTTTCTTTAATGGCACCACTAAAATGGCGATCAAACAAATGTTAACAATGAGTGTTGGGGCTAGTGTTCTAGCGAAAAAGTCCAACACAGTTGTATGTGTTAAATTAAAGATTGTTAAGAGTAATACACGTCCTAATGAGAGTGCTGTAACAAATACAATAAAACTTAGTATTAGGGTAAATGTATTAGGATACACATGTTCAAACAAGGCATACATGACTAAAACAATGAGTGGTAACAAAATAAAATTAATCCCTACTACATTGTAAAAATAAGAATCATATAACAAGCCAATGACTCCTGATGTAATTACCAAGTATGGCTTCTCCATTTGGAAGGTAGCAAACATTAAAAACAATAATAGTAAGTTACTTGTAAAGTCCATTGGTACTGATAAAACTGCTAGAATTCGACTACTAATATGACCATCAATTAGCATCATAAAAAACAAAATAAACGGCAAACTATAAGATAAGTATTTTCTCTTTTTTGTCATTCATTGTTACCTGCCGATCTTTTAACAACAGTCACTTGACTCACGTCATACATATCTGCTAAGGGTGTAATTAAAACTTCATTCGTTAAACCTGTTTTATTTTTCTTAACTTCTTTTACTTCACCTACTAATAAGCCTTTTGGTGAATTATTCCCTAGGCCTGAAGTTGTTACTTTACTTCCGACTTCGATTTTATCAGTTGATGTTAATTGAGAAACAACTAGAGTGTGTGTTTTATTGTTATAGCCATCCATTAAACCATATACCATGTCACCTTTGTCACCTGGAATCATCACAGGAAAATGATTTGTTGTTTGGTTAATAGATGTTAATAATTCGACTTTAGCACTATTTTCTTCTGCAATAATTACTCGACCAATTAAGCCTTTATCTCCCATAACTGCCATGTTCACATCAATGCCATCTTTTTTACCTTTATTGATAATCAGAACATCTTGCCAACTATCTGGTGAACGGTTCACCACACTAGCATTAACAACATCGTAATTAATTAGTGTTTCATTTAGATCCAACTGTTTCTTTAATTTTTCGTTTTCTGATTTTAATACTTCTACTTCTGCTTGAAGTGAGGCATTATGATCTATTTTTTTCTTTAACTCATCATTCTCTGAATAAGTATTAAATAAATTATTCACGGATTTCACCATGTTTTCAATCCCTCTAAAAGGTGCTTTAACAATATTATCAATGGTTGCCACTACTCCGTTTACTTGAGATTGTCCAGGTAAACTTTCTTTTTTATTATCTCGTTGCATCGCAGTAAAACTAATAAGTAAAACCACTAGGATAATAATCGTTAGGGCAATAATGATATTTCGACTTGAATTAAATTTCTTCACTTTTCCACCTCAATGAAATCTTCGTTTTTTGACGTATACATAACCTCCATTCTAACATCATTTTTAAAAAATCGCTAGAAATCAACTGTTAAAATTAACAATTTTATAAGAAGTCTTCTCCTTTTATTTTGACAAAAAAAGACTGGCTAAAAAGCCAATCTTTTAATTATGTTTTTATTTATCCTTTAAAAGAATCAATAATGATTTGTTGTAACTCACTGATTAATGGTTCTTTAGGGTTAGCTGTTGTACATTGATCTTCATAAGCAAGCTCAGCCATACGGTAAGATGTTTCGTCTAATACTTTTTGAGTAACACCTTGAGCTTCTAAGTTCATTTCAATGCCAACACGTTTTCCTAAATCGTAAATAGCAGTTGCTAATGCTTCTACTAATTCTTCTGTTGTGTTTCCTTTAAGCCCTAAGAAACGAGCGATGTTAGCGTAGTCTGTATCTGCTCTAAAGAAATCATATTTAGGGAATAAAGCATGTTTTGATGGATCTTTTGCATTGTATCTAACAATGTGTGGTAAAAGAATAGCATTAGTACGTCCATGAGGAATACCGTATTCTCCACCAATTTTATGAGCGATTGAGTGACAAATTCCTAAGAAAGCATTCGCAAAAGCCATACCAGCCATTGTTGAAGCATTATGCATTTTTTCTCTGTTTTCTAAGTTAGGATTTTTTACTGAATCTTCTAAATAATCAAAGACTAATTTAATCGCTTGTAAGCTTAAACCTCTTGTATAATCACTTGCCATAACAGATACATATGATTCGATTGCATGAGTTAATACGTCCATACCAGTATCTGCTGTTACTGAAGCTGGTACACTCATTACAAATTGTGGGTCAATAATTGCCACATCTGGAGTTAATGCGTAATCTGCTAATGGGTATTTTACATGTGTTTCACTATCTGTAATAACTGCAAATGGTGTTACTTCAGCACCTGTACCAGATGTTGTTGGAATACATACCATTTGAGATTTTTTAGCTGACTCAATTTTGTAAGTACGTTTACGAATATCTAAGAATTTTTGTTTTGCTCCAAAGAATTCTGTATCTGGATGTTCGTAGAATAACCACATACCTTTAGCAGCATCAATCGCTGAACCACCACCAATAGCAATAATTGTATCTGGTTCAAACTTAGCAATTCTTTCTGTTCCTGCGTAAACTGTGTTTGTAGAAGGGTTTGGTTCAACATCAGAGAAAATTTCGTAAGTCACTTTGTTGTTACGTTTGTTTAACTCATCAATTACTTTTTGAGCGTAACCAAATTTAACCATACCTGGGTCACAAACAATAAAGACACGTTCTAAGTTTTCCATTTTTTGTAAGTATTGAATTGAATTTAACTCAAAATAGATTTTTTCAGGAAGTTTAAACCATTGCATGTTTTTTCTCCTTTTTGTTACTGTCTTAGTATTAATTAAGTTGATAGCTGTTACGTTTTTAGATACTGAGTTTTTACCGTAAGATCCACAACCTAATGTTAATGATGGAATCATGTCGTTGTAAATGTCACCAATACCACCTTGAGCTGCTGGTGAGTTGATTAGGATACGACATGCGTTCATTCTTAAACCAAATTCAATATGTAAATCTTCATCTTCTGAATGGAGAACTGCTGTATGTCCTTCTCCACCAAGTTTTAACATTTGCTCACATAATTCTAAACCATGTTCACGACTGTTAGATTTCATCATAGCTAAAACTGGAGATAATTTTTCACGTGATAATGGGTACTCCGCTCCAGCACCTTCTAATTCAGCGATTAAAATTTTAGTTCCTTCTGGGACTTTAATGCCTGCTTCTTTAGCAATTGATACAGCTGAATGGCCTACGATACTAGCGTTAACTGCTGTTTTAGATTCGTTCATTACTGTGTTTTCTAATTTAGCTAATTCGTTTGGTTTAACGAAATAAACTTGATGAGCTTCAAACTCAGCTTTTACTTCTTCATAAACTTCTTTATCAACAATAACTGCTTGCTCA
The DNA here is from genome assembly GCF_017316185.1 of Candidatus Vagococcus giribetii. Taxonomy (GTDB): domain Bacteria; phylum Bacillota; class Bacilli; order Lactobacillales; family Vagococcaceae; genus Vagococcus; species Vagococcus giribetii. Next base: position 140,168 of record NZ_JAFLVX010000015.1, read on the forward strand.
GATGCACAAATCATACCATTATCAAATGATTTAGATACGATTAAGTCGTTTACAGCGCGTTTGATTTGAGCTGATTTTTCAATGTATGATGGTGTGTTACCAGGTCCTACACCAAGTGCTGGTTTACCAGTTGAGTAAGCCGCTTTAACCATACCTGCTCCACCTGTTGCTAAAACAATTGCCACGCCTTCATGATTCATTAAAGCATTAGTTGCTTCAATCGAAGGTTGTTCAATCCATTGAACACAGTTTTCTGGTGCACCTGCTGCAATAGCTGCATCACGTACAACACGAGCTGCTTCTGCCGAACATTTTTGTGCGCTTGGGTGGAAAGCAAAAATAATTGGGTTACGTGTTTTAATTGAAATCATTGCTTTAAAAATAGTTGTTGATGTTGGGTTTGTTGTTGGTGTTACCCCACAAACAACTCCCACTGGATCTGCGATTTCAATGATTTGTTTTACTTTATCTTCACTAATGACACCGACTGTTTTGTCATATTTAATATTGTTCCAAATACTTTCTGAAGCAAACATATTTTTAATCGCTTTATCTTCATAAATACCACGGCCTGTTTCTTCAACAGCCATTTTAGCTAGTGGCATGTGTTGATTTAAAGCAGCCATTGCCATTTGATGGACGATATGATCTACTTCTTCTTGATTAAATTTTTTCATTTCCGCTAAGGCAGCATTCCCTTTAACAACTAACTCATCAATTACCTGTGCCACACTGTTTTCTTGTTTTTCTTGCTTTTTATCTTTTGTTTTAACCATGATAGCCTCCTGAAATAATTTGTTATGTTCTTCACAAACATAATATACAACATAATTTCACGATTGTAAATACTTATTTGTGATTTTCTTCACTATTTTCATATGTAATCGTTTCCTGTAATAATCTTACCTTTTATGAATTATAAAGTAAATATGCTAATAGTCACTTCCTTAAAATAAGACTATTTCAAAACAAAAAAAGACTTATAAAAATCAGATTTACTCTGATTTTATAAGTCTTTTATCTTTAAAGGAGTTGATTCAAATCAGGAAATTCTTTTCTAGTCATTGCCTTGACTTGTTGATAATCAAAAAAATCATTTGGTGTTATTTTCTTAATGTCTGTTTTCATTTCTTTAATAGTTTCAGGTTTCTTTTTCTTCCAACGGTAATGGAGTAAAAAATCCCACATGTCCTTTTCTGAAATGTCTTGATACCCTAAATCAAGAAAATAAGCTACTTGATTGTTGACTGTTCCTTGCAATAACCAAGTCATAGGTTTGCTAATTTTATTTGCCATAATAAGTCCTATATAGAAGAAAAAAAGAAAATCTTATTGATTTTCTTTTTCCTCTTCAGTTTCAACTACTTCTTCAACTTCAACTGTCTCAACGACTTCTTCTGTTGGTGTTGAACCAGGTTTAACTGTTTTAATAGCATTACGTTCAAACTCTAAATAAATACCTTCGCAATCAATAACGATAGTGCCTTTATCTGAATTCACTTCATGAATAACTCCGTATAAACCACCAATTGTTACGATTTCATCACCAATTTTCATGCTATCTAATAGCTCTTGGCGTTGATTTTGTTGTTTCTTTTGTGTACGAGTCATGAAAAACATCATACCACCAATAATAATTAACGGAAATAACATTGCTCCCATTTTTTTCACCCCTATTTCATCTCTTATATTCACTATTTACTGTATCAAATTTTAATACATTACACTAGTTAATTTTAGTTTTTTTAGAAATTTTTCGCATTTTCTTCATTAAATCCATACTCTTCAAAAAAGGCTTGTCTGAATTCAAGTAAATTATCATCCATAATGGCTTGTCTAACTTGTTTCATGACATTTAATAAGAAATGCAAGTTATGGTAAGACGTTAAACGAATACCAAATGTTTCATCACATTTAATCAAGTGACGGATATAAGCTCTTGAATAATTACGACAAGTATAACACGTACATTTTTCATCAATTGGACGGAAATCTCTTGCGTATTTTGCATTTTTAACCACTAAACGTCCTTGGCTAGTCATACAAGTACCATTACGAGCAATACGAGTTGGTAACACACAGTCAAACATATCCACACCACGAATAACGCCATCGATTAATGAATCCGCTGTTCCCACACCCATTAAGTAACGAGGTTTGTTTTCTGGGATTAATGGTGTTGTGTATTCAAGTACTTTATTCATCTCAGACTTTGTTTCACCTACAGATAACCCACCAATAGAATATCCTGGGAAATCTAAGCTTACTAAATCACGAGCACTTTGTTCACGTAAATCTTTAAATCCTGCCCCTTGAATAATACCAAATAAACCTTGACGATCTGCATTAGCATGCGCTGCTAAACCACGCTCAGCCCAACGAGACGTTCTTTCAATAGATTTTTTCACGTAGTCATGACTTTGCTCAAAAGGTGGGCACTCGTCAAAACTCATCATAATATCTGGACCTAGTTTATTTTGAATTTGAATCGCTTTTTCAGGAGACAAGAACATTTTAGAACCGTTTAAATGATTTCTAAAATGAACCCCTTCTTCTTCGATTCGGCGCATATCACTTAATGACCATACTTGGAAACCACCTGAATCCGTTAAAATCCCTTGATCCCAATTCATAAATTTATGCAGACCACCAGCTTCTTCCACTAAGTCTTCTCCTGGTCGTAACCATAAGTGATACGTATTACTTAAAATAATGCCTGCGCCCATTTCTTTTAATTCTTCTGGGGCCATTGTTTTAACAGTTGCTAACGTTCCTACTGGCATAAACATAGGCGTTGGGAAAGTCCCATGAGGGGTAATAATTTCACCTAATCTTGCTCCAGTGTGTTTTTCTTTTTTGATTAAACGATATTTAATCGCTGGCTCACTCATTTATTCTCCTACTTTCTCTTATTTTACAAACATGGCGTCGCCAAAACTAAAGAAACGATACTTTTCTTCTACTGCATGCTCATAGGCATGTAATACGTTTTCTCGTCCTGCAAACGCACTAACTAACATAACTAAAGTCGACATCGGTAAATGGAAGTTTGTTGAAAAAGCATCGACTACTTTAAACTCATAACCTGGTTTAATGAAGATGTCTGTCCAGCCACTATCCCCTTTAATCTCACCATTAAATTTTGAACCAATTGTTTCTAAGGTTCTGATAGATGTTGTTCCTACAGCAACGATTCGTCCACCATTTTCTTTAGTTTCTCTCAAAGCTTTAGCTGATTCTTCAGATAAGTTATAAAACTCACTGTGCATGTTATGGTTTTCTAAATCTTCCACACTAACAGGTCTGAAAGTACCTAAACCAACATGGAGTGTTAAATAAACCAATCTAACGCCTTTAGCTTGGATTTTTTCTAATAACTCTTGGGTAAAATGTAGGCCTGCTGTAGGTGCTGCTGCTGACCCATTTTCTTTAGCGTAAACTGTTTGATAACGTTCTTGGTCATCTAGTTTTTCTTTAATATAAGGCGGTAAAGGCATTTCGCCTAATGCTTCTAAATTTTCAATAAAGATACCTTCGTAAGAAAATTCAATGATTCGTCCACCATGTTCTAACTCTTCTGTCACAACGGCTTTTAATCTGCCATCACCAAATGAAATCTCTGTTCCAACTTTAGCTCGTTTAGCTGGTTTAATTAAAGTTTCCCAAGTATCTCCTTCTGTGTTGTTCAGAAGTAGCACTTCTAAGTGGCCTCCTGTTGCCGGTTTTTCACCATGAAGTCTAGCAGGTAACACTCTCGTATTATTCATCACAAGAGCATCTCCAGGGTGTAATTCATCTATAATATCTTCAAAATGCTTATCTTCAATGTTGCCTGTTTCTTTATCTAAAACAAGTAATCTTGATGAAGCTCTATCTTTTAGAGGAGTTTGTGCAATCAACTCTTCTGGTAAATAGAAATCAAAATCTGAGGTTTGTAACGTCATATGACCAGTTCCTTTCTAAGTCTTCCTGTTGTATTCTAACATCTTTATCCTAAAAGAAAAAGCCTTAGGGATTTTTGAAAAAAAGCATTTCAAACTAGTTTTTTGATAGTTAGACAATATATTTAATAAAAATTATATTTGTTTAATAGATTTGATTTTATCTTTTCCTTGATGTTTTTCTCGTCTTCACTATCTTTAAATATTTCAAACATTTTTTCATAAACAGATACAGACACTCGAGATTGTCGTGACATATTTAATATTAGTTCTTCACTATCTTTAGGATTTTTGAGTACACTCATAAAATAATTGTAAAGAAGCATTAATTTCAAACTCCAAACTAGCTCTTTTTTTGCAATTTTTTTCTCTTTTCCATAAACTCTACTTTTTCTATTACACAATGCTTTACTAAACATAGGAGTATATACCCAATCAAAAAAGAATTTCCTTCTATATTTATACCTATACGCATTATTCCCAATAGAATATTGCCTAATAAGTTGTTGCTCAATAGTGGAATATCCTCGCTTATATTTATCAATTCGAGATTTTTCTTGATAGGCTATTTTCCCTTTGAAAATAACAGGATCTCTCTTTGAATCAATTAAGTTTTTTAATGATATGCGGAATTTTTTTCTATCTAGCAAATATCTATCCTCAACATATAAAACAAAAGCAACTAGTTGTAATTTTTCGTTCAAAAATTCACTATTCAATACATCTTCAGCTCTTTTATTGTTCCTAGCGTATAAATTTATTTTTTCTAATTCTTCAAAAGTTACTTTGTATGTATTTATTCCAAAATAATCCTTTACTATAGCTAGATATTGTAAGATTAAGGAGATACTAATAATTGCTAAAGAAATATAAACTTCGAATCTAAATGCATAACTTATCATTATACTCATATACAAGAAATAATTATTCGTAATAAAAAACCATGAAACAGAAGAGTACCATAACAACTCAATACTATTTAACTCTTTTTCTAAACCAAAGGTGCCATTAGTAGAAAATGAAAGACCTCCTAAAAAGAAAAATAATAGTAATATTCCAAAAATAAACGTTGATACATTAGTATAAAATAATACAAGTAAAATAATAACCGTGTAGGAAATGAGTATAAACTTTAATTGCTCTTGTTTATTTTTTTCACTCTCTCCCAACCCTAAAAATATTACTAATGCTGATATAAATAATGTAGCTATAGCTATTGAAGTATCCAAATTTTCTTGTATAACATCTATCATCTTCATTCTCCTTTATTTCACTTTGAAACAATAGTTTCTTTTTATCTACTTAAAAATTTACAAAAAAAAAGCTCCTATATTTTTAAGAGCTTCTCTCAATTATAACTTGTTATAAACTATATATCCCGCGTATACCCTAAATGTTCATATGCAAATTCTGTTACGACTCGCCCACGTTGCGTTCTTTTGATGAATCCTTTTTGAATGAGATAAGGCTCGTACATGTCTTCAACAGTTTCTGTTTCTTCACTGATGTTAACAGCAATCGTTGTTAGCCCAACCGGTCCACCATTATACAACTCAATCATAGTCTTCAATATTTTTTGATCCACATAATCAAGGCCTTTATGATCCACTTGAAGCATTAATAAAGCTTCATTGGCAATAGCTGAGTCAATAAAACCATCGCCTTCAACTTGTGCAAAATCACGGACACGTTTTAATAAACGATTGGCAATACGTGGCGTACCACGAGAGCGTCTAGCGATTTCAAAAGCACCCGATTCGATAATTTCTGTTTCAAAAATATCAGCTGAACGTAGGACGATCTCTTTTAAGTCTGTCTCTTCATAATATTCCATATGACAAATAATCCCAAAGCGATCTCTTAAAGGAGCAGATAACATCCCGGCTCTTGTTGTAGCCCCAACTAATGTAAAGGGTGGTAAAGGAAAATGAACGGGGTGAGCATTTGGTCCTTGTCCCACAATGATATCCACGTAAAAATCTTCCATGGCTGAATAAAGTAACTCTTCAGCAACTCGGGGTAAGCGATGAATTTCATCGATAAACAACACATCTCCTGGCTCTAACTCATTTAAGATAGCTACTAAGTCCCCAGGTTTTTCAATTGCTGGGCCACTAGTCGTCTTAATGTTAACACCCATTTCATTAGCAATCACCATAGCCATTGTGGTTTTACCTAATCCAGGCGGGCCATAAAGAAGAGCATGATCTAGAGTTTCTTCACGGTGTTTAGCTGCTTTGATATAGATTTCTAGCTCTCTTTTCACTTTATCCTGACCGATATACTGAGATAAGTATTGGGGTCTTAGTGATTTTTCAAGGCCTTCTTCATCAAAAGTAATTTCCCCTGATAACAACCTGTTTTCCTCTTCACACATACTCTCCCCTCCTTTATTTCTTCATTAATAGTTTCAGACCTTGGCGTAAAATCTCGTCTGTTGCTCTACCAGTCATAACTTCTAATTCTTTCTTGATTCGTTTGATTTCTCTTTCTGAGTAACCTAAAGCTTTTAAGGCTTCAATGGCTTCATTTAATGAACTGTCATCAACTGTCGAGAATAAATCATCTTGAGTTGCCACAACTCCTTTAGGCTCTCCTGCTATCTCAAGTTCACCTAGTTTTCCTTTTAAATCTAAGATCATTTGCTGAGCAGTCTTTTTCCCAACGCCTGGGAATTTTGTTAAGTATTTAGCATCTTCTGATTCAATAGCTGTCACTAAACCAGCATGATCGTCTAAAGCCATAATGGCCATACCACTTTTTGGACCAATCCCAGAAACACTAATAATTTTTAGGAAGAGTTGTTTTTCTTCTAAGTTAGAAAAACCATACAACACATGAGCATCTTCTCGAATAACTTGATGCAGATAAACGGTTACTTCTTTATTTAAATAGGCTGAGTATTTAAATGGATTAGCTACTGCTATTTGATAACCAATTTTATTTGTTTCAACTACCATATAATAAGGGCTAACAAAAGTTACGATGCCTTTGATGTATTCATACACTGCTTGTTTCCACCTTTCACGTACGTGTGTTCCCTAAGATTGTAACACACCTTAAAGGATTTTCCTAAGTCTAATCTTGAAACAAGGATAGGTAAGCCCCGTAACCTTTTTCTTCTAATTCAGTTACAGGGATAAAAGCTAAAGCTGCTCCGTTAATACAATAACGCAAGCCCCCACTTTCAACAGGGCCATCTGGAAACACATGGCCTAAATGCGAGTCTGCTTCTTGGCTTCTAACTTCTGTTCTCATGCGTCTTAGGCTATTGTCTTCTAATTCTTTTAATGTAGCAATTGGTTTAGTAAATGAGGGCCAACCACAGCCTGCATCGTATTTGTCTTGGGAAGAAAATAAAGCCTCTCCACTGACAATATCCACATAAATTCCTTCTTCAGCAAATTTATCGTACTCACTTGTAAAGGGATGTTCTGTCCCATTTTCTTGAGTCACTGAATACTGAATCGGTGTTAACTCTCTTCTTAAACGTTCTAGATCTTTTTTCATAAGTCTCTACTCCTTATCAAAAATGTCTTTCATCACTTGATGAACAAAGCCAATAGGGAACCCTACAATCGAATAGTAATCCCCTTTTATTTCTTTCACAAATAAAGCGCCTTTTCCTTGAATACCGTAAGCACCAGCCTTATCTTGATGCTCACCTGTTTTCAGATAAGCATCAATGTCTGCTTCGCTTAAGGGATAAAATTTAACCTGAACGACTTCTGTTTTTTGATACACCTTGTCTGGGGTTTTGATATAAACACTCGTTAACACTTGATGAGTCAAATTGCTCAAGCGTTTTAACATAAACCTAGCTTCTGTGTCATTTCCAGGTTTCCCTAAAATACTATTGCCTATAATCACACTAGTATCACATCCAATGACAATGTCATCAGGATGGTGATTCGCAATGGCTAATGCTTTTTCTTTAGCCATTCTGGCGACATAGGTTTTAGGTAATTCTTTTGGTTTCACACTCTCATCAATGTTTGCTGGTATCACATCAAAAGACGAGACGCTTTTTCTGAGTAATTCTTTTCTTCTAGGTGAGCTAGAAGCTAAAATAATTGCCATCTGATAGACTCCTTTAATGTGGATCTTGTATTCTTTTAAACATCTTTTCCATGTCGTTATTACTAAATTGAATTAATACGGGACGACCATGGGGACAATTAAATGGATTTTCACAGTGTTTTAAATCCTCTAACAAAGCTCTTGCTTGTTTATCATCTAGGTAATGATTGGCCTTGATGGAGCGTTTACAGCTCATCATTATCGCAGTATCTTCTCTAAACTTAGCCACACTCACTTTACCTGTCTCTAAAAAGATATCAATCATCTCTCGAATAATTCCCTCTTCTTGACCAGGTATGTACCAAGTAGGATGAGCTCTGACAATTAAACTATTGTTGCCAAACTCTTCTAAATGAATCCCGACTTCTTCTAAGACTTCTTTGTTTTCTTTAATACGAATCAAATCATCTTTTGAAAAATCTAAAACGATAGGCACTAATAACTCTTGCAAATCATTAGATACTTCGCCAATTTTCTTTCTAAAATATTCGTATTTAATTCGCTCTTGGGCGGCATGTTGGTCAATAATAAATAAACCTTCTTCATTTTGGGCAAACAAGTAAGTGCCATGCATTTGTCCGAAATAAGCTAAATCAGGAAAGTGATAAACCTCTTCCTTGTTTGACTCTGCTTGTTCACTTGCTATTTCTTCAACAGGCTCAGTCACTTGCGGAGTAAAAGGAATTGTTTCTTTAGCTTTGTCTTCTTCCACAAAAGAAGATGGGATTGACGTTGGTGACTCTTGCTTCACATAAAAATCACCTGTTACTCGGTCATAGGCCAAATCAGTGTCCTTTATTTTAGGTTGTGTATAGTCCACTGTTTTTTTTGTTGCAAAATCAAAGCCTAATTGTTCTGCTTTAGGTTCTGTGACAAGTTTTCGTTGAAATGAAGGACTGTCACCAACATTTGGGATTAACTGGCGCTCACTTAAAGCTTCTTTAATCGCTGAAGAGATCAACACCACTAACTCTTTTTCTTTACTCAGTCTCACTTCTTGTTTCGTCGGATGGACGTTCACATCAACTAATAACGGGTCCATCTCAATTTGGAGAACCACTAAAGGAAAACGTCCTACCATTAACTTAGAACCATACCCTTCAATAATCGCTTTATTCAATACATAGTTTTTAATAAAACGACCATTGATGATTAGAGACATATAATTACGACTAGCTCTAGTCACTTCAGGTAGAGATATATACCCAGATAACTTAAAGTCTAAATCTTCTTCTTTAATTGGTAGCATCTTTTTCGCATTTTGAAGGCCATATATGCCCGCAATTGTCTGCTTCAAATCACCATTACCAGTAGTCGTTAACATTTGATTGTCATCATGAAACAAACGAAACGCAATATTGGGATGGCTCATGGCTAAACGGTTAACAATATCTCCTACATTAGCAAGTTCTGTTTGCAATGTTTTAACGTACTTCAAACGAGCAGGTGTGTTGAAAAATAAGTTTCCAACTGTAATACTTGTCCCTTTTCTTAGAGAATGAGGTTTGTTCTCCTTGATTTCTCCCCCTGATAAAAAGACAAAACTTCCTTCATTATCACCGGTAGATGTTTCTAGAGTGATTTCTGAGACTGAGGCAATACTCGGAAGGGCCTCTCCTCGAAACCCAAGTGTTCTAATTCGGAATAAATCATCGCGACTATGAATTTTACTTGTGGCATGTCTCTTAAAGGCATTCACCACATCAACGGCCTCAATCCCGTCCCCATTATCAATGACTTGAATTTTTTTTAGACCAGACTCTTCTAAATAGATGTCAATCCTTGAACTATTGGCATCTATGGCATTTTCCACAAGCTCTTTCACCACTGAGGCAGGTCGTTCCACAACTTCACCTGCTGCAATCTGATTGGCTAGAGTTTGAGATAGTTCTTCGATTTTACCCATGAAGCCTCACCTCCTTATGTTAAAGCTTTTTCTGCAATTGGAATAAGCAATTCAGGGCGTCCATTGGTGTCATCTCTAATAAATTAATTTCTTTTAGTTCTTTCAACACGGGGTTTTCTTGGGAGTCTTCAAATAAAGAGAGTTGCTCTGTTGCTTCTGAAACTACAGGTGCGACACTTTCTTTTTCCGTTAAAGACATCTCAGGCGTTTCACCTTCTAGATGAGCTAAAATTTCTGAAGAGCGAACTAATAATTCATCTGGTAAGCCCGCTAATTTAGCGACATGAATCCCATAACTCTTATCAGCTGAACCTGTCATCATTTTATGTAAAAAGACTAGCTTACCATTCTCCTCAACTGCTCCTACATGAATATTTTTTAATCCAGTTAGAACTTCTTCTAAGACAGTGATTTCATGATAGTGAGTTGAGAATAATGTTTTTGCGCCAACTTTTTCGTGAATGTATTCAATGATACCTTGAGCCAGAGCCATTCCGTCATAAGTTGCGGTCCCTCGACCTAATTCATCAAATAAAATCAAGCTATTTTTCGTAGCAAAACGTAAGGCTTGGTTAGCTTCCATCATTTCTACCATGAAAGTACTTTGCCCAGAAATTAAATCATCTGAGGCACCAATTCGCGTAAATATTTGATCAAAAATCGGTAGCGTTGCCTTTTCACATGGAACAAAACAACCCATTTGAGCCATAATGACTGTTAAGGCAAGTTGTCTCATGTAAGTACTCTTACCTGACATGTTAGGTCCAGTAATTAATAAAATAGACGTATCTTCTGGCATCATAACTGAGTTTGGTACATACTCTTGTGAGCCTAATACTTTCTCAACAACAGGGTGGCGACCTTCGACAAGTTCTAGATGAGATCTATCATTAACCAGTTCTGGACGAACATAATGATACGACTCACTAATATCAGCAAAACTTTTCAACACATCTAGACTAGCAATCGATTTGGCTAATTTTTGTAAAAAGTCGATTTCTTTTTTGACTTCTTCTCTGACCTCTAAGAATAATTGATACTCTAATTCTTGAGATTTTTCTTCTGCTTCAAGAATCAAGGTTTCAATTTCTTTTAACTCAGGTGTGACATAGCGTTCGGCATTTGCTAGTGTTTGTTTTCTTTCATATCGACCTTCTGGTAAAGAAGCGATATTACTTTTAGTAATTTCAATAAAGTAACCAAATACACGATTAAACTTGATTTTAAGAGTTTTAATCCCTGTTTCTTGACGCTCTTTGGCTTCCAGTTCAGCAATCCATTGTTTGCCGTTTTTCATGGCATCTCTATAGGTATCTAATTGCTCATTGTAACCATCTTTAATGACATTACCTTCTGTAATCGCTAAAGGTGCCTCTTCATTAATAGCTGTGTCGATTAAATCGACTAGTGAATAAGCTGGGACTAAATCGACTAATAAACTATCCCATTGACCTTGATTGATTCCTTCAATTACTTCTCTAATACCTGGCACTTGATTTAAAGACGTTTTTAATTGAATCAAGTCACGTCCATTCACCGAGCCAAAAGCCACTCGTCCGGCTAAACGTTCTAAGTCGTAGACTTTTTTCAAACGTTCTTTTAAATCCATGCGCTCAAAGAAAGCATTTAATAAACTTTCCACACGGTCTTGGCGTTCCACAATTAGGTCTTTTTCAACAAGTGGGCGGTCTAACCATTGTTTTAGTAAACGAGCCCCCATAGCTGTATTCGTCTCATCTAATAACCACAACAAAGTACCTTTTTTCTCTTTAGTTCGAATGGATTGAGCCAGCTCTAAGTTATATTTTGAGTAATAATCCATTTTTAAGAAATGCTCTGGTTGGTAGCTCATAGCTTTTTGTAAATGATCCAAACGACGTTTCTGTGTCACTTGAAGATAAGAAATCAGTAGCGTTGCTCCGGCTATTAATTCTGTTGATTCTAATTTTAAAGTTAAACTACTATACTCTTGTTTGTCAGTTGGTAACATATTATGAGGGGATAACAAAATACCATGTTGCTCTAGCTTATGTGTCACTTCTTCCCCTAACTCAGAACCGATAACAATTTCTTTAGTCGCTAAACTTTCACATTCATTGATTAAACTATCCACACTTGAAAGGATGGCTACTTTTATTTCACCCGTACTTAAATCTGCATAAGAAAAACTGTATACACCTTGTTCTTCTATATAAAGAACAGCTGTTAAATAATTGTTTTCTCTAGCACCTGTTTCACCTACTGCTAAACGCGTACCTGGTGTTACTAATTGCACCACTTCTCGCTTAACCATTCCCTTAGTTGTCTTAGGGTCTTCTACTTGCTCACAAACAGCTACTTTATAACCCTGATCGATCAAGGTATCAATATAACCTTGCGCCGCATGATGAGGAATACCACACATTGGGATTGGATCATCTGCGTTTTTATTACGGGCTGTTAAAGTTAATTCTAATAATTGAGATACTTGAATCGCATCTTCATAAAACATCTCATAAAAATCACCTAGTCGATAGAACAAGAAAGCATCAGGGTAATCCTTTTTAATACTAAAATACTGCTCCATCATAGGTGTGTGTTTGGTTTTTTGAGGCATTTTCTCACTCCTCTTTTCTCACTTCTTCTAATTTTTCTTCTAAGTCTTGATTCACTTGCTTTTCTAATAAATAGGTCACATGTTGCAACAAATCATTAGCCTCGATTAATTTCTCGCGGTACAACATAACCAGCGGGTGCTCATCGAATTCCCGTTGTTTCTCATCAGCCAAACGAATCGCCTCTCTTTCAGCTTCTGGTTTATCGTAATGAGCAAATTGAACCGCATCTTTTTGGAGAGCTTTGATTGATTCAACTAATTGCTTTAAACCTTCGTGGTGATTCACTTGTTGAGCGATTTGTTTGTAATCCTCAATCACTTCATTTTTACCTAAAGCTTCAATGAGTCTGTCTAATTGTTCCTGCACTTCTGCTTCGTATTGAAAGTCACGTGTCTCCATTTAGTTATCTCCTTAGTCTTTGAATGGACGGTCTGGATTAATCATATTGGCTTCAATTTTTTTCGTTTTACCTGTCGCGTCATCAATATCAATCACACAATAAGACAACACGGTATCTCCGCTTTCTACCACTTCAAAACGATGAGGTAGTGCCGTTCTAAATTTTTCAATAACGGCATTACGCTGCATACCTAAAATCCCGTTGTAAGGACCAGTCATCCCTACGTCTGTTAAATAACCCGTTCCTAAAGGTAAGATTCTCGCATCATTAGTTTGAACATGTGTATGTGTGCCTACAATAGCTGATACACGACCATCAAGGTACCATGCCATAGCTAATTTTTCACTCGTTGTTTCCCCGTGGAAGTCCACAAATACATGCTTCGTTCTTGTTTTGACTTCTTCTAATAACTCATCAATCACTTCAAATGGGTCATCAATGGCTGTCATAAAACTTCTTGCTTGCAGATTAATCACTGCTAATTCTTCTTGATTGACTTTAATGTAGACAAGTCCCACACCTGGTGTTGTTTTGGCTGGGAAATTGGCTGGTCTAACCATTTTTTTAGCATCATCTATAAACTCAAAAATTTGATGGTTGTCCCAAGCGTGATTTCCTAAAGTCACCACGTCAGCACCATCTTGTAATAATTTCTTATATATTTTTTCCGTAATCCCACGGCCTGCTGCCGAATTTTCACCATTCACAATCGTTACTTGGGGACGGTATTTTTTCTTTAATTTAGGTAAATAAGTGGTAATGGTGTCTCTTCCTAAAGAACCCACCACATCTCCACAAAATAAAAGTCTCATGTCATTTCCTCTTTTCTAAATAGCTACTTGCTATATTCTATCAATTTTTAATAGGAAATAAAAGTTATCTTCATTCTTAATAAACCTGGATTTCCCTATGATTTTTAAATTTATGTTAAAATAAACCTAACTTTACTCAAGTTAAAGGAGGCATTCAAAATGAAAGAGACATTAATTGTTTTTGGAGGTAGTGGTTTTGTTGGAAAAGCCCTGTGTCAAGAAGCCTTAAAACAGAATATAAAAGTCATTAGTATTTCAAAACACGGTAAACCTAAAAGTGATGATATTTGGTTAACCCATCCTTATATGACTTGGCTAAAAATTGATATCACACGAGATGATTCATGGAAAAAATACCTTGATTCTTCAGTGGTCTGTGTTAACCTTATAGGGATTCTTTTTGAGAATAAAAGAAAGGGCTTAACTTATGACAAAATGATTGTTCAAATTAATCATTTGATTAGTACGGAAGCCAGTCGAAAGAACATTCCAGTGATCTTTCTTTCTGCTAAAGGAGGACCGTGCGGATACGTTGAGGCTAAGAAAAAAGCAGAGCAAGAACTACTGACTAAAAGGCACCCGACAACCATTATCCGCAGTGGACTAATCGTGTCAAAAAAACACCCTTTTCGTTATGCTCAAGGCATGGCAATCAAACTAGGTGAAAAAGTCCCTCTTATCAAAAAAGAGGCTCAGAAAGTTTATCCAACCTCTCTAAGTACCCTTGTTCATCAGATTATCAATGAAGCAAGACAACCTAGTTATAAAATTATTGAAGACATTCGTTAAGACATAAGGAGTTATTAGCATGAATATTTTAATCACAGCTGGTGGGACATCAGAAAAAATTGATGACGTGAGACATTTAACCAATCACGCAACAGGCTCGTTAGGAAAAGAAATCGCCACACTTTTACAGTCAGAAGAACAAGTAACGATTCATTACGTTTATGGTCCTCAAGCTGTTTTACCTGAAGGAAACAGCATCCATTTTTATCCCATTCGCTCAGTTAAAGAATTAGAACAACAAATGAAAGAGTTACTAACCACTCTTTCATTTGATTATGTGATTCATAGTATGGCCGTTAGTGATTATGAAGTGGAGACAGCGACTAATGAAGCTCTCTTAGCAAAAGAGTTAGCTAAAGCTATTACAACAAAACAAGGAACTACTCAAGAGCAAATAGAGCTGATCATTCAAGAAACCTTGAAACAAGAATCACGTACAGGTGAGCCTACTCAGAAAAAAATCAGCTCAGCAAGCGAAAAGTTGATATTAGTTATGAAGAAAGCCCCTAAAGTCATTACTAGCATTAAAAAGTGGCAACCTAGCGTCTCTTTAATCGGCTTCAAGTTACTAGTCGATGTACCTGAAGAAGAATTAGTTACAGTTGCTCAAAAAAGCCTTGAAACCAATCAAGCTGATTTTATTTTAGCCAACGATTTGATTGATATTACTCCGACCCAGCATTTAGGTTTATTAGTTACAAAAGACGGAGTTAAGGCTCGCTTTCAAACTAAAAAAGAAATTGCTCAAGGTCTTAAGGAGCTTATACTTGAAAGAAAGGATGATTTATAATGCCTACTGTTTTATTAGGTGTTTCTGCCAGCATCTCTGCTTACAAAGCAGCAGATATTATTAGCCAATTAAAGAAAAGAAATATCAATGTGGAAGTGATTATGACCAAACATAGCACGCAAATCATTCCGGAGTTGACTCTTCAAGTGCTTTCTAAAAATCGCGTTCATATAGATGTCATGCTTGAAGATAATCCTTTAGAGATTAATCACATTGACTTAGTTAAACGAGCTGATCTCTTTTTGATTGCCCCAGCTTCTGCTAACATCATTGGAAAAATCGCTAATGGGATTGCTGATGATATGCTATCGACTACAGCCTTGGCTGTTCACGATATCCCCAAATTTATTGCACCAGCAATGAATACTTACATGTATCAAAATCCAGCCATGGAAGCTAACTTACAAAGGTTAGAGAACTATGGTTACAACCTAATCGAACCAAAAACCAGTTTATTAGCTTGTGGTGACTACGGCAAAGGTGCCCTAGCCGATGTTAACGAAATCGTTGACGTCATTAGCCACGCTTTAAACAGTTAAACGAAGGAGCTTTTACATTGAAAACGAAACAACTAACACTGACTGCTATCTTTTTAGCAATTATTATTCTTTTTTCTTTTACACCACTAGGATTTATCAACTTAGGTTTTATTAAAGCCACACTCGTCCATGTACCTGTTATTATTGGAGCTATCGTTTTAGGACCTCGTATTGGTGCCTTTCTTGGTCTAGCATTTGGGTTACTTAGTATGACTATCAATACTATATCCCCTTCCTTGTTATCATTTGCTTTTTCACCTTTCATTCCTGTTTTAGGTACAAATGAAACAAGCCTTTGGGCGATTGCTATTGCCTTAATTCCAAGAATTTTAACAGGAGTTGTTCCCTTTTATGTCTATCGTTTCTTCAAAAATAGAGAAACCAAACAAAATATTTCTTTATTCGTAGCAGGCATCACTGGTTCTATGGTGAATACTATTTTGGTTATGAACATGATTTTCTTTTTATTCCAAGATGCTTATGCAGCAGCTAAAAACATGGAGGTTGGTGCAGGCCTTTACAAAGCTGTCCTATCTGTTATTTTCATCAACGGTATTCCTGAAGCCATTGTGGCAGGGATTGCTACTAGTGCCGTGGCTTTTGTGCTGCTAAAGATCGTAGATAAAAATCAGGCTTAAGGTTGAGGTGTAACCTACACACCCATGCTAAGATATATTTATCAAACCGATGAAGGAGAGAATCACATGGAACGAAAACTAACCCCCCTACAATTAATTGCTATCATTATTTTGGTGATTGTTGCGATTAATGTCTTGCAATTAGTAACAGGACTTATTTTCACTCTCATTAAATTCGCTCTTCCTGTCGGCGTAATAGCCTTTATTTGGTACTATTACACAAAAAAATAATGTTATCCTAAGTAAAAAAAATAAGCCAAGCATAGTCCCCCAACTATACTTGGCTTATTTTTATTTTGGTAACACTAAATTAGGACTTTTCTTAACTAACAGTAGCACCACAATAAAGGTAGCTGCTCCTGTTAATAAAGCATTTGTTCCATTGATAACTAATGAGTAAGCAACTGGGCTAAGACCCCATGTCGCATATTGTCCCCAGAAAATCACCCCTGCAATAAAGTGCCAGATATAACGAATACCTGTCCCAAGAATGACTCCTAACAACATTTGTAGCCAAGGTGTCTTACCTTCTTTAACAAGGGCTTGAATCTTGCTAGCATAGAGACCAGCAAACCCGGCACAAGCAAAAGCTAATAAATACTCAATCAGCGCTTGAGACACTGTTAAAATATAGGCTTTTCCTAATAAAATATGTAACAATCCCCAGACAAAACCACTAGCAAGACCTGCTAAAAAACCTCTTCTGAAAGAATAAATAATGACTGGAATCATTCCAATTGAAATAGAAAAACCAATTCCTACATCTAATGGAATAAACGATAAGGCCATGGAAAAAGAAGCTGCTATTGCTCCTTCTAACCATATTTTTGCTCCTGATGACTTCATAAAAAAATCCCCCTTGTTTGTTTGTCAATTACGAGCACACAACCAAAGAGGAGTAATTAGGCATTACTCCATCACAATTCCTACGCTTGTCCTAACAATATCAGGTTCTAGGGTTTAGAATAAATCTACTCAATCTCAGCTACTGCTCCCCTTTGTGATGGTACTTGTTATATTGATGTCTCACACATCATCTCATGCTCCGAAAAAAAAAGCAACTTCTTAAATTTCACAAGTCAATTACTTGTTAGTTGCTTTTCTTTTTTGTTAAGATAGGAAAAGTTTCAAGAGGAGGTCTATCATGACAAAAAAAGGATTAACATTTAAACAATTTTGGGAGTTATCAGAAGTTTATACTGCACCACTGAATTTATTTATCATTTTACTCGGTATTTCTGCTGCCCATTACTTAGGAGGCGCAACTCTTTCTATCAATCTAACAGTCTTTACTTGTATTATTATTAGCTTCCATGTGGCTGTTAATATTTTTAATCACTGGCAAGACTACAACAATGCACAAGATGAACACTACAAAACAGTTACCAATATTATTGGACGTGATAACTTGTCATTAAAAACCGTCAAAGGCTACTTTTATAGTGCCATGATTATTTCTTTTGTATTAGGAACTTACTTAGTTAGTCAGACCAATCTATTTGTTGGTTTACTAGGTGGCATTGGTTTTTACATTGGTTTATTTTATTCCTATGGCAAATACCCACTAAACAGTCTACCTATAGCAGAAACTATTACAGCCATTGCTTCTGGTTTTTTTATCACTTTGATTTCTTACTATTTAGCAACTTATACAGAGTCTCAAAGTCTCGCACACTTTATGACAAAACTAGCAGGAATTAGTCTCCCCCTAGTCATTAGTATGTTTAATAACTTACTTGCTAATAACATTTGTGACTTAGAAGAAGATATTCCGAACGGTCGAAAAACTTTAGTTTATTACTTAGGCAAACCACGAGCTGTGAACTTACTTCTTTTCTTGAGTGTTTTTAATTACTTGTGGCTAGTCGTTCTAGTCTTTCTCCAATTAGCACCTGTGACAGTTCTACTGTTACTACTTGCCTTGCCTTTTGTCTTAAAGTCTCTCAAAGTCTTTAAGCACAAACAAGACAAACAAACCACGTTTCCTATCATCTTAAAGACTATGTCCTTGACTATGGTTCTTTACCCCATTCTTTATTTTTTAGGAAGCTATCTATAAAAAAATAGAATGGGTCAAAAGTCGTTTTGCTCTAAGCAACTTCACAATTAAGGGAAAAAGAATAGAGACTGACATTTTAGTCAGCCTCTATTCTTTAGTTAGCTTGACTTTTCTTTAACTGATACGTGATCAATGACATACAAAGTTCAAATTTCTCTTCTTCAGAGATACCTTCTTCCTTTAGAGCCATCAATACCATATCTAAAAAACCAGAGCCAACTATTTTATAAAACAATGGTATATTTTCTTTTCGGATATCTTGATCCAGTAAAGTTGTTTTTCTATCTCCTAGACGAACATCAATCATTTCCTTCACTAATTTGTCCTTCATACCTTCATAAATAGTACCTTCATTTTTATCTAGCATAATAACTACTTCACGGTAGTTTCCTAATAATAAAATCATTTGCTTAGCAATTAACGGAATCACTTCTTGTGGTTCTTTTTTATTCATCAAGCAATCATTATACGCCTGAACAGTAACGGCAATGACATCTTCAAAGTAATAAATCGTCTCTTTAGGGACTACAGTATAAAACAACTCTTCTTTGTTTTTAAAATACGTATAGATATTCCCAACAGACATATTCATCTCTTTTGCAATATCACTCATCTTTGTTTTTGGATAACCTTGTTGATAAAAAATAGCTAGGGCCGTTTTTTGAATACTCATTTGGATATCTTTCTTCTTTTGTTGCATCTTCTCAAGCCTCCTTTTGTTCACAAAAAAGTCTTAGCAGATAACTCTACTAAGACTTTGTATTATTTAACTGTTACGGTAACGTTTTTAACGCCCCATTGTGTACATTCTTCAATTGAGTTGAAATGACAATCGATTCTGTTACCTACGATATCGCCACCTGTATCGCCAGCAATGGCATAGCCATAACCAGATACTTCAACAACTGATCCTAATGGAATAACGTTTCTATCAACAGCGATAACACGTGAGTTTTCACGTAAGTCAATACCTGTTGCTGTAAAGTAGCTCAATCCAGGTTGTTTATAAGAATAACCTGTTGCTACCATGTTCATAACTGTTCCACCAGATGACTCAGGAATGTTAGGTTCATTCACAGGAGGTGTTGGTGTTGTCTCAGCTGGTGTTTCATCCACAACAACCGATTCTTGTGTTTCTTTTTCTTTTTCTTTTTTAACTGCTTCTGAAGCTTCTTTTTCAATCGTTTTTCGGTTAGCTGCTTCTGCGGCTGCCTTTTTAGCTTTTGATTCTTCAGCAATTCTGTCATTAGCTAATTTATCTAAGACAGCTTGATTATTACTTAATTCTGTTTTTAAAGAGGCTACATCACTTTCAAGAGACGCTGCTTCTTGAGTCATAGTTTGTTGTTTTTCTGTTAGAGTTGTTTTACTCGCCTCTAAGTCTGTTTTCATTTCTTCTAGTTTTAACTTGTCTTCTGCTAAAGAATCAACTTTTGATTTTTCAGCTCCTTGAAGAACTGTTACTGCATAAGCACGATTGAAGAAATCTGACATATTTTCAGCAGATAACAGTGAATCCATTAAACTAAATGACGCACTATTTGATTGCATATGTTGCATACGCTCTGCCATTACTTCAGTTCTTTTGGCAATACTTGCTTCTGTTTTTTCGATTTTATTTTGTGTTTCTTTGATTGTTTTTTCTGTGGCTGAAACTTCTGATTTTAATGTTTCAACTTCTTGATATTTCACGTTTACTGAATCAAGCGCTTTGTCAATTTTACTACTAATCTCTACACTCTCTTTTTTCACACTGGCTTCTTTATCATTAGCTGCTAAAGAAACAACTGGAGAAACTGCTAGAGCTATAATAGAGAATAACGTGATGGACAGCCCTTTTACTTTCACAACGACAACACCTTTCACTTTCATACCGAACTCATTTTATCGTAATTTATGTTATTATTATACAAGAATACATCCTTTGGTTTGTAACAATCTCTTTACAAATTATTACAGTTTAGACCCTGTATTCATATCATGTAACAGTTAGGAGAATTTTTATGGTAAAAAAATGTTATTTCGCTAGCCCTTTATTTTCTGATATGGAGCGTTTTTACAATGACTATTTAGTCAAAAAAATTCGCGAAACTTATCCAGAACTTTCTATTTACGTTCCTCAAGAACAAGGTGATATTAACGATAAAAATAGCTACGCTGACTCTAAAATGATTGCTAAATATGACACTGATGCGTTATTAGATAGTCAACTTGTTTTAGCGGTTTTAGATGGTCCTATGATTGATGTGGGAGTCGCTTCTGAAATTGGTGTAGCCTACCAAGCAGGCATTCCTGTTCTTGGTTTATTTACAGACTCAAGACAACTAGGTGCAACTAATCCAGAAAAAATTAGTGCTTTAAATGACGTAGCAGAATCACAATTCCCTTACGTCAATCTTTATACAGCAGGACTTGTTAAGCTAAACGGAGAGATTATTAATAACGAGTCTGACTGGTTGAAAAAAATTGACACCTATTTGTAACAATTCAATAACATTCTATATTTATGGGGACTGAGACACCGATAAGTCACAGTCCCTTATTATCTCTTTCTATTAAAAGACTTTTAAAGCAGGTGATCCTTTGCTCTCTTTATTAACTTATGCTAAAACGTACAAAAAAGAATTAATTCTTGGTCCCTTTTTCAAACTACTAGAAGCTATTTTAGAGCTCCTACTACCTCTTTATATGGCAAAACTCATTGATGAAGGCATCAAATCAGGTGACACACAGCAAACAATCAAAATGGCGATGATGATGCTTTTCATGTCACTCATCGGGTTAGTCTGCGTCATCATTTGCCAGTACTACGCCGCTCGGGCTTCTCAAGGATTTGGAACTGAGCTAAGACATCATTTAATGAAAAAAATAAATGCTCTGTCTCATTCAGAATTAGACGCTTACGGGACTTCTACACTTATTACACGCATGACCAATGATATCAATCAACTACAACTGGCTCTTGCCATGTTAATTAGACTGGTGATAAGAGCTCCTTTCCTAAGTATCGGTTCTATTATTATGGCCTTTTATATCGATACTACTATGGGGATTATTTTCATTATCACCATCCCTATCTTCTCTCTCATTCTTTGGGTGATTATGAAGAAAACAGTCCCTTTATTTAAACGGGTACAACAAAAAATTGATGCCCTTAACGAGACCCTTAAAGAAACACTTCAAGGTGTACGAGTTATTCGTAGCTTTTCAAAGCAACCGCAGTCGGAAAAAGTTTTTGATACAGTTAGTGATGATTTAGCCACGTCTTATCAAAATGTGTCAAATTTATCTGCTTTATTATCACCTATTACTGGTTTAATAATGAATGGCGCGATTGTCTTTATCCTGTCTGCTGGTTCTTTTCAAGTCAACACAGGTCATTTATCATCTGGAGAAGTTGTAGCGCTTATTAATTATATGACTCAAATGTTACTTGCTTTGATTGTAGTATCCAATCTTGTTGTTATTTTTACTAAGGCTTTTGCTTCCGCTACACGTGTGGAAGAAATGCTAGAGACTCAACCAGACATTGTCACAACTGAAAAAGAAATAGATGACTCTTGGGAAAACACTCCCCTTGTTTCCTTTAACAACGTGTCTTTCCAATACCCTTTATCAAGAGGCTATGCCTTAAAACAAATCAATTTTCAACTTAAAAAAGGTGAAACCCTAGGTATTATCGGTCCAACTGGTAGCGGTAAGACAACAATTGCTGAGCTAATCAATCGCTCTTATGACATCTCTAACGGGGAAATGACCTTAAACGGGATTGCTTCTTTTAACTACCCAACTGGGAAACTAAGACAACATTTAGGCATCGTTCCTCAAAAAAGTACACTGTTTAGCGGTACCATTAAAAGTAATTTACTAATGGGAAACCCTGATGCCACAGAAGAGATGTGTTACAGCGCACTAGAACTTGCTCAATGTTTGGAGTTTGTCACAGCTTTACCTGAAAAACTAGACGCGCCAGTCCTAGCCAACGGTAATAATTTCTCTGGCGGTCAAAAACAACGTTTATGTTTAGCTAGAGCTATCATTAAATCACCTGACTTATTACTATTAGATGATTCCCTAAGCGCCTTAGACTACCAAACAGATTGGCTGATCAGAAAGCAGCTTCGTTCTGTTTTACCTGATATGACCACTATTATTATTTCTCAACGTCTGTCTTCAATTAAACAGGCTGATCATATCTTAGTCTTAGATAATGGCAAACAAGTTGGTTTAGGAACTCATGACGAGCTCATGAAATCTTCTGATATTTATCAACAAATAGCTGCGGCACAAGACGAAAAGGAGGTTCATTAATGAATAAAACCCTTTCTATCACTCCTATTAAACGCTGGTTACCTTATCTAAAAAGCTTTAAAAAAGAGATTTTAATTGCATTGATACTTGGTGTGATTAATGGTGCTTCTGTCGTTTCTTTTACGTTTTTAGTAGGTAAAGCAGTTGATACGATGGTTGGCGAATCTCACGTCTTCTTCCAACAATTACTTACCATTTTGACTTATTTGATTGGAATTACGCTTATGACAACTATTTCTCAGTGGCTTATTCAACGACTAGGTAACAAAGTTGCTTATCAATCTGTTCACCAACTAAGAACAGAAGCCTTTCATCATTTAAATCAATTGCCAATTTCCTATTATGATAAAACGTCACATGGAGACATTATGAGTCGTTTTTCAAATGACTTAGATTTTATTTCTGATTCTTCTACTGCTATCTTTAACCAGATTTTTTCTGGTTTAACGATTGTCGTGATTTCTTTTGTCACAATGCTTAATCTAAGTCCTCTTTTAACACTGGTGATAGTCGTTTCTACATTTTTTATTTTTTTAGTCAATTGGCTTGTCGCAACAACTAGTCATGCTCAGTTTGCTAAACAGCAAAAGACAGTCGGTCTTATCTCTGGCTTTTTATCAGAACATGTTACTAATCAAAAAGTAATCAAAGCTTTCCAATACGAAGAAACATCTCAAGAAGCCTTTGATCAATTAAACCAAGAGTTATTCACCGTTGGTAGAAAAGCACAGTTTATCTCTTCTCTAACCAATCCTTTATCACGTTTTGTGGATCATCTTGCTTACTTAAGTATTGGATTGATTGGTGGACTACTCGTTATTCAAGAGACTCCTAATATCACTATTGGGATTGTTACTAGTTTTTTACTTTACTCGGCTCAATTTTCTAAACCCTTTATCGAATTGTCAGGTGTGATGACACAACTTCAAACAGCGATTGCTAGTTTAGAGAGAATGTTTAACTTACTAGACGAACCTGTTGAAATAACGAACAAAGAGACTCCCTTACCTACAGTCATTAAAGGACATATTGAATTTTGTGATGTTTCTTTTTCTTACGACAAAAAAACACCACTGATTCAAGGATTTAACTTTGACGTTAACCCTGGTGAAACAGTGGCAATTGTTGGAAAAACTGGTGCAGGAAAATCCACACTAGTTAATCTATTAATGGCATTTTACGAACTTGATAGTGGGGACATTTTATTAGATGGTGTGCCTATCACCCAGTACAATAAAAATGAGTTTAGACAATTATTCGGCATGGTTCTACAAGAAACCTGGTTGTTTAACGGAACTGTCTGGGATAACCTTGTATTTGGCCGACCTAATGCTTCTCTTGAAGAAGTCAAACAAGCCTGTCAAGAGGCTTCCATTGATCACTTTATTGATAGCTTACCTCAAGGGTTTGATACACTTCTTGGACAAAGTGGTTTAAGTATCTCAGACGGTCAAAAGCAATTACTCTCAATAGCCAGAACCATGATTAGCCAACCTAAAATGCTTATTCTAGATGAAGCGACTAGTTCTATTGACCCCTTAACTGAACAACTCATCCAAAAAGCCTTTTTAAATATGATGGTAAATAAAACAAGCTTTATTATTGCTCATCGTCTTTCTACAATTCAATCTGCGGATAAAATCATGGTCATGGATCAAGGTCAAATTGTTGAAGTTGGAACCCATCACGAGTTACTCCAACAACCAACAAGTCACTACTCCGCTTTATACCAAGCTCAATTTAATAGCTAACAAAAAGAGGCTGTTAAAGAACCATTAGGCGTTCTTTAACAACCTCTTTTAGTAATTACTCGGACAACACATCGTAAAGTCTAGACAAGCCATCAAGCCAAGAAGAACTCCTTCTCGATCTGATTCAAAAATGGTCAACTCATAGGAATTCTCTGAAGGAATCCAACGTTTTCTAATTTTACCTACTTTTCGGTAACCATACATCACATCAAAAGTCATACTTAACATATCTCCATTAATACTGAGTTCATCACTGATCGCTCTACATTCTACTAAAGTCTCATCAGCCTCAACAATGAATATCTCTTGGCCTTCCGAATGAATACAATATCTTTTTTGGCAGCTCTCTTCATCTTCTTTAATCAAAACAACTGGTTGTTGGCCATGATTAGAAATAGAAAATAAGGTATCTGAGTCTGTTTCGTCAAAAGCAACAGTGTAAACTTCTTCTCCACGTCGATCTTTAATAGTAAAGTTGTCCTTTTCTCCTGAAACCATTTGTTTCATAAAAAGTTGTCTCATTAAATCACTCCGTTTTTTATATTCATTTATGTTAATAGTATAACATGATATTGACTAAATATTAAACATTTTATTTAATTCATTTAAATTGGTACATTCATAAGTAGGATTATCATTAATAACACCATGATAATCATTATTTAGCCAAACCGAGTCTATTCCTATGCGATTTGCCCCTCTAATGTCTGATGTTAAGCTATCTCCAATCATCAAAACTTTAGACATATCTTTGATACCTTCTGTTGCGAATATTGTTTCGAAAAAGCGCATATCTGGTTTTTCAAAACCTACTTCCTCAGAAATATAAAGAGCATCAAAAAAACTTGTCATATCAGCATTCTCAAGACGCTTACGTTGTGTTCTACCGACACCATTTGTCCCTGCTAAAATGGTGTATCCTGCCTCTTTTAATTTTTTTAACAACTCTAAACCACCAGGCATTAAATCATTTCTTTCTTCTAATAGTCCGCGATACTCATCATCAGCAACAGCGCCATCAACTTGAACACCTTGAGTCGCAAAAAAGGCCTCAAAACGTCTATTTAACAACGTTTCTTTTTTGATAGTTCCTGCTTCTAGCTTATCCCAAAGCTCTTTATTAATTTTTTTATAAGATTCAAATGTGTCTTCATTAAAGATAACACCATACTTTGTGAAAATACCCTTAAGGGCCGATAATTCTGATTGACTAAAATTTAGTAATGTATTATCTAGGTCAAAAATTAAATAACTGTATTTATTCATTATACTCTCCTTAAAAAAATATTGATTATAAATGGTCTATATTAAACAACTTTCTCTGTGAAATAAAATGTTATCAATCCGTCTTAAATAATGATTTTATAAGACTTTTATAGGCTCTTTAATTCAAAAATCATATTATTTATTCGAATCTGCTAACATTGTTTTTTTATGTTCTACTTATTCACCTCAAGAACACACTTATTCTAACACAACCAGACTTATCATCGATACACATTTGCGTCATTTTTACTTAAACTATTTTCACATACTCTCCGTTTTTTAATAAAACAAAAAAACCGTTGAAACCACTTCAACGGTTATCGTAATTATGCAACAAACTTAACTAATTGTTTTTGGAACACACGAATGTTTACCATAGAATAAGTAATCACTACTTGAATGACACACATAATACTAGAAGAAATGATTCTTGCTGGCAAATAAGCAAATACGGCATTCCCTTGCATCATGTATAGCCATAGCGTATTTAACGGTAAACTTAATAAGAACGTGACGATTAAATTAACTGTAATAATACGTTTTAACGTTAAGTCCTTTTTATAATAGAAACTTCCGTAAATAGCTCCTGCTAAAAGAGCAGTTAGTGTGAATCCTGGGAAATAAGCTCCCCCTGCCGGAAATAGCAAAGCACCAAAGAAATCACATAATGCATTCCCCGCACCAGCAATAACTGGCCCAAATAAAATAGCCATCAATACCACTGTAATAAAGAAAAAGCTGATTTTTACAAACGGTGTTGTAATTGAAATAAACTGTGACAGTATAATTCTGAGAGCCATCAGCACCCCCATTAAAGCAATTGACCTAGTTGTAAAACGTGTTTTTTCCATTTTAGCATCTCCTTTTTTGATAGAGTTGCTACATCCAATATGCAGCGAATGCGGAAAATTAATGTCGCAAGTACTCCACTAGCACTTTTCGTCCAACAAGCAACATCCCATCTCATCGGCACTTTACGCATTACTTCCTACTCTGTTTTTGTTTTACAACTTGACTATATCACATTTCTTCATAATGACAATAAAGGACACGCCAGTCAATTTTCCGCCAAATTTTCTAGTTCTTTTAACAAAAGAATTGCTGTACTTTTATTTGTCGCTAAAGGAATTTCATAGACGTCACTTAGACGAATCAAGGCGTTCACATCAGGTTCATGAGGTTGAGCAGTTAATGGATCTCTTAAAAAAATAATCATATCCATTTCTCCTTCTGATACCTTAGCACCAATTTGTTGGTCGCCTCCTAAAGGACCTGATTTGAAACAATGAATACTTAAATCTGTTTGAGCCATTATTTTTTCTCCAGTTGTTCCTGTAGCAAATAAGTCATGGTGACTGAGAATCTGTTCATACTGTTTTGCAAGCTTAATCATGGTTGATTTCTTTTTATCGTGAGCAATTAACGCTATTTTCATTACTATCTCTCCTTTTTAGTCATAGTGACATAAATGATTGGGCACTTTTTACATTGTAAGCGCATTACATCTTCTATTATACTGTAACTATCAAAGACAAAGAAAGAAGGACTTAAGAAAATGGTAGAAATCGCTTTAAAAAGTATCCATAAAAAATATGACGGTAACCCTAACTACTCAGTAACAGACTTTAACTTACATATTGAAGACAAAGAATTTATCGTGTTTGTTGGACCATCTGGTTGTGGTAAATCAACAACTCTACGTATGATTGCTGGTCTTGAAGATATCTCTGAAGGTGAATTATGGATTGGCGATCGTATCGTTAATGACGTAGCACCTAAAGACCGTGACATTGCCATGGTTTTCCAGAACTACGCTTTATACCCACATATGACTGTTTATGATAACATGGCTTTTGGTCTAAAATTACGTAAATATGACAAAGCTGAAATCAAAAAACGTGTAGATAACGCGGCTGACATCTTAGGTTTAACAGAGTACTTACAACGTAAACCTGCTGCTTTATCTGGTGGACAAAGACAACGTGTGGCTTTAGGTCGTGCCATCGTTCGTGATGCTAAAGTATTCTTAATGGATGAGCCATTATCAAACTTAGATGCTAAATTACGTGTGGCAATGCGTGCAGAAATCGCTAAATTACACCGTCGTTTAGAAACAACAACTATCTACGTAACCCATGACCAAACAGAAGCTATGACTATGGCTGATAGAATCGTTATTATGAAAGATGGTTTCATTCAACAAATTGGTTCACCAAAAGAAGTTTATGATACTCCTGCTAACGTATTCGTTGCCGGATTCATCGGCTCACCTGCTATGAACTTATTTAACGTGACTTTAGGTGAAGATGGTTACATCACTGATGGTGATCATTTACGTCTTGAAGTACCTGAAGGAAAATTCAAAGTCTTAAGAGAAAAAGGCTATGCTGGTAAAAAATTAGTCTTTGGTATTCGTCCAGAAGATATCCATAGCGAACCAATCGTAAAAGATTCTGCTCCACATAGTGTGGTTAGTTCTGAAGTAGTTGTATCTGAATTACTTGGAGCTGAGACAATGTTATACACTCGTACTGGTGATACTGAGTTCATCTCTAAAGTAGATGCTCGTTCTGCGTATATCCCAGGAGAGCAAATCGAATTAGCCTTCAACTTAAACAAAGCTCATTTCTTTGACGCTGACTCAGAAGAAGCAATTCGCTAAAACTATTCCCTCTTTTCACGTTAAGTGAAAATTAAAAGAGCTTAGCACTAAAAGTGCCAAGCTCTTTTTTTATTTTTGTTTGTTAGCTGCTAAGTAGACTGGAAACTTAAATTTCCAACCAATTTTTTGAGCAATTGAAAACGCAATAGTGTAATCAATTAGACTGTGGATAAATCCGCCTACTCCAATTAGTAAGAACACAGAGACGAAAAAGCCTGATGTGTATGTCTCTGCAGATAATTTTCCTGTCATAAAGAATAATGTTACGACTAAGGTTTCACAAATCGCATGGACTAAACCAATTACCACGTTAAAAACCATCATTTTTTTAGGTGAATCCACTAAGTTAGGATGTTTCCCCAAATACAGGGCTCCAAAAAAAGCAAAAATCACATGAGATAAAGCTCTCATACCAACGATAAAAGGAAACGTTAGGAAAAAACCAAAGGCTGTTCCTAATGCTACTAGTACTGCCACAACGGGGGATACAAACATTGCCAAAAATACAGGGACATGACTTGCTAATGTAAATGACGCAGGCCCTATTACAAATTTCACTGGCATCACTAAAGGAATCATAATACCTAATGCAATAAGTAAAGATGCGTACGTTAAAGACTGAATCGATCTGTTTTTCATATTATTCATCTCCAACACCTTTTGAAACTATGATAACGAATGCACAGATTTTTGTCAACGGACATTTTTACTGTTTAATTATTTTTTGTTCGTCATTAATGAATTAGATAACTTACCAAATTCTTGAATACTTAATGTTTCTCCTCGGCGTTTTGGATCGATACCAACTTCTTCTAAAGAAGTTTCAAGCCAAGCTTTCGTTTTTTCATCTTTACCAAAATGACTGGTTAAGTTATTCCATAATGTTTTTCTTCTTTGAGTAAAAGCAGACTTCGTCACCGTGAAGAAAAAGTCTTCATCTATTACATTAACTACCGGCTCTGAGCGTTTGCTTAAATGAATAATAGCTGAGTCTACATTTGGCTGAGGAACAAAAGCTGTCTTTGGTACAATAAAAGCTAACTTAGCTTCCATGTAATATTGAACAGCAATCGATAAAGAGCCGTAAGCTTTTGTACCAGGAACTGCCGTAATGCGGTCAGCAACTTCTTTTTGCATCATGACTGTCATTGACTCAACGTCTAAACCAGACATCAATAAATGCATCATGATAGGCGTTGTGATGTAATAAGGTAAGTTAGCCACTACTTTTATAGGACCTTCTTCTTTAAACACCTCTTCTGAAATCTGTTTCACATCAGCTTTTAAGATATCCTCATTGACCACTGTCACATTAGGATAAGGACTCATAGTGTCTTCTAATACTTCAATTAAACGTTGATCAATTTCAAAAGATAGGACTTGTCCGTTTGAACGAGCTAAATGCTCCGTTAAGGCGCCAATCCCTGGCCCAATCTCAATGATACGATCCTCTTCAGAGAGATTAGCTGTTGCAGCAATATTTCTTAAAATATTTGGTTCAGTCAAAAAGTTTTGACCCAAACTTTTCTTAAAAGAAAAGCCATATTGTTTCAGTATCTCTTTCGTACGACTTGGTGTAGCAATGTCTTTATATTCTGTCATTTTGTTCATCCTTTAGTATGTCTTTCATTGCTTGTATAAATGTGTCTTTCTCAATTTGGAACATGGTTAATCGTTTTTTTAATTGCTTCCCATTAGTGTAGCCAATGTTTAGCTTTTCACCTAATAACTCGCGACGTTTTTTCGCACAATTACCAGCAATTAATCCAAAGTAAATCAAATCTTCGATTTCTATCTCAGAGGTAAACTCTGTTTGTTTAGGCGTTGAGACATTTTTTAGTGCTCCAATAATCGCTTCTTTATCCGCATGTTCGACCCCTAAGCTACCACCTGCATTTTTAGGTTCACCTTTTTTTCGTGAAATAAAAGCATGTTTAGCTGTTGGAACAACTTCTGTAATTTGCTTTCTAATTTTTTCACCTGAAAAATCAGGATCTGTAAAAATAATGACGCCACGTACTTGTTCTGCATGACTAATTTTTTCTAGGGTATCTTCACTTAAAGCTGATCCATTTGTTTCGATGGTATCTGCGTCAACAAATTGTTGTAGTCGTTTGGTATCATCTTTACCTTCAACTACAATAATTTCTTCTATTCTCATTTTTTCAGTCATTACTCACCAATCCTAAATAATCTATGGGCATTTTCTCTTGTCACTCTAGCTATCTCTTCTACAGGTATATTTCTAAGTTCTGACAAACGATCCACTACATATTTAGTATACCCAGGTTCATTTCGTTTACCACGGTACGGCATAGGAGCTAAGTAAGGTGCATCTGTTTCCACTAATAATTTATCTAGAGGAACTATTTTGGCTGCTTCATGGACTTCAAATGCTTTTTTAAAAGTCACCACTCCACTAAAAGAAATGTGCATACCTAAATCTAAAAAGCGTTTAGCCCACTCTTCATCTCCACTAAAACTATGCATAATACCACCAATATTTTGAATTTTTTCTTCTTTTAAGATTTTGTAAGTATCTTCAATAGCGTCTCTTGTATGAATACTAATGGGTAAATTCATCTCTTTTGCAATAGTAATTTGGCGTCTAAAAACCTTATCTTGAACTTCTTTAGGGTCTTCCATCCAATAATAATCTAAGCCAATCTCACCTAAAGCCACCACTCGGTTATCTTCTAATTGACGTTGTAGCGTTTTTTCAACCTCTTTTGTATAAGTGCCTGCTTCTGTTGGATGCCAACCGATAATACTATAAATCATCTCATAAGTATGACTTAAGGCTAATGATTTTTCAATCGTTGGCGTATCAAATCCCACAACGGCCATTTCACTAACGCCTAATTCTTTCGCTCGTTCAATGACTTCTGGAATGTCATCTTTAAATTGTTCTACGTTTAAATGAGTATGTGTATCAAATATCATAAACCTCACTCCAATCATTCTTAGTTTAACACAAAAGAAAACGACTGAAAGAGAAAAAGAACTCTTTCAATCGTTTTTTTCTAGGCGATAATTGCCCCATTCTCTGCTCCTTTAGGTGCTTCCACTACTAAAAGAGAGCCATCTGCGTTTTCTGCAGATAAAATCATTCCTTGGCTAATGTGTCCACGCAATTTACGTGGTTTTAAATTAGCAACAATGACTACTTTTTTACCGACTAAATCAGATGGATCTGGATAAAACTCAGCAATCCCTGAAAGGATTTGACGATGACCTTTATCTCCTGCATCTAAGCGGAATTGTAATAATTTATCAGCGCCTTTGACTTTAAAACAATCAATGACTTCTGCTACTTTTAGTTCAACTTTATCAAAGTCTTCATATTTAATTTCATCTTCTTTTGAAGAAACCAATTCTGTTTCTTCTGGATTCCATGCCTCTTCTTCTTGAGGAGCTGCAGTTTTAGCCATTTGTTCTTTAATATAAGCTACTTCTTCTTCCATGTCTAAACGAGGGAAGATTGGTTTTCCTTTGCTGATGACTTTAGCCCCTTTAGGGAAATCACCAAAGCGAATATCTAGCATAGATAATTCAGATTCGCCTAAGCCTAATTGACGTAGAATTTCTTTAGGCGTTTCAGTCATCACCGGTTGCAGTAGAATAGCTGAAATACGTAAGCTTTCTGCTAAATGAACCATAACACTATTTAATTCAGCCACTTTACTTGGGTCTTTTGCTAATACCCAAGGTTGTGTTTCATCAATGTATTTATTCGCGCGAGAAATTAATTTCCACACTTCGCCTAAAGCGATATTGAATTCCATTTTCTCCATAGCTTTGTTGTATTTACCAATTACGTCAGCTGCTGTTGTTGATAACTCACTATCAAATGGCGTTACTTGAGACGCGTAGTTCGGCACATTACCATCACAGTATTTGTTGATCATAGCAATTGTTCTATTTAATAAGTTACCTAAGTCATTAGCTAAATCATAATTAACACGAGCCACAAAGTCTTCTGGTGTAAACACACCATCTGAACCAAAAGGAATTGCACGCATTAAGTAATAACGAAGTGCATCTAAACCATATTGCTTAACAAGCATCTCTGGGTAAACCACATTCCCTTTTGATTTAGACATTTTACCGTCATTCATAACTAACCAGCCATGAGCAAAAATTTGTTTTGGTAAGGGTAAACCTAAAGCCATTAACATGATTGGCCAATAAATTGTATGGAATCGTACGATTTCTTTTCCTACCATGTGGACATCTGCTGGCCAGTATTTTTTGAAGTTACTGTCATCATCTGTACCGTAACCAAGTGCTGAAATATAGTTTGATAATGCGTCAATCCAAACATAAACCACATGTTTTGGATCTGCATCAACTGGGATACCCCATGAGAAAGACGTACGACTAACTGCTAAATCACCTAAACCAGGTTTGATGAAGTTGTTAATCATTTCATTTTTACGTGACACAGGCTCAATAAAGTCAGGATGCGTTTCGTAATGCTCTAATAAACGATCAGCATACTTACTCATACGGAAGAAGTAACTTTGCTCTTTCACTAATTCAACTTCGTGACCACTTGGTGCTTTTCCGCCAATCACTTTACCTTCTGAGTCACGGTAAACTTCTGCTAGTTGATTTTCCGTGAAATACTCTTCGTCTGATACTGAGTACCAACCTTCGTATTCACCTAAATAAATATCCCCTTGATCTAATAACTGTTGGAATATTTTCTTAACAGTTGCCATATGTGAGTCATCTGTTGTACGAATGAATTTATCGTAATCAATGTCTAATAATTTCCATAATTTCTTAACGTCAGCAGCCATATGATCCACATATTCTTTAGGTTGAATACCTAATTCGTCTGCTTTTTGTTCGATTTTTTGACCATGCTCATCTAACCCTGTTAGATAAAACACATCAAAACCTTTTAATCGTTTGTATCTTGCCATTGCGTCACATGCAATAGTTGTATAAGAACTTCCGATATGTAATTTGCCACTTGGATAATAAATGGGGGTTGTAATGTAAAATGTTTTTTTCTCCTCCACTTGATAAACCTCCTTGATTAATATGGGGACTCTTCCCCATTTTACGTATAGTCCCAAACATTATAGCACAGTTTCTTTAGCTTTTTTAGTCTAAAAAAAGAAGGTTGACTGTTTTATTTAGTCAATCTCCTTTTAGGTTTCTATTAAGGTGTTACTAATAAAGATGATAATTCTTCATGTTTATTGAAATAGTTTTCTACATACGAACAACTTGGTACAATTTTTAACTCTTCTTTTTTAGCTATCTCAATAACTGCCAAAACTAATTTTTCAGCTAACCCCTTACCACGTTGGGACTCATCAACGAATGTGCGGTTAACATCGATAACTTTCTCTTCTAAAAATACCCAATTAATTTCAGCTACTATTTTACCCTCTTCTTCTAAAAAAACACGTTCTTTTTCTACTGTAAACATCTCTTAAACGCCTCCATATGTTCTTGTTTTAAATCCTACTATTAATATATATAATTTACGCTATTAAAACAAATCACTTGCTTTTTACACAAACTAAAAATATAATTTAGGCATACCTAAAAGGAGATTGGATTACTATGAACAAACATCAACATATTTTAACTGAAAAATTAAACGGTCTTAGTCTCCCTGAGATTAACAATTCCGTTTCTATCCCTAAAAATGCTAATTTTATGAAAAAATTACTAGCCTATTCTGGACCAGGAGCTTTAGTAGCTGTTGGTTACATGGACCCAGGTAACTGGGTTACTTCAATCGCAGGGGGAGCTCAATATGGCTACTTGCTCTTATCTGTGATTTTGATTTCAAGTTTAATCGCCATGTTACTTCAATACATGTCAGCTAAATTAGGGATCGTTACTGGTATGGACTTAGCACAAGCTACACGACTACATACAAAGAAAAAAATGGGAATTTTTCTTTGGGTAATGAACGAGTTAGCTATTATGGCAACAGACATTGCTGAAGTCATTGGTAGTGCGGTTGCCCTAAACTTACTATTTGGGTTTCCTTTGTTAGTCGGCGTCTTTATTACTGTTTTAGATGTCTTTTTACTGTTAATGTTAACGAAATTGGGATTTAGAAAAATAGAAGCCATTGTTATGACCTTAATTGCAACAATTTTCGTCATCTTTTCTTACGAGGTTATTTTGGGTCAACCTAACTTGCCAGACTTATTCCAAGGATTTATTCCTAAAAAAGAAGTTGTCACAGACAACGGCGCTCTTTTACTAGCTCTTGGTATTGTGGGAGCGACTGTTATGCCACATAACTTATATCTTCACTCTTCTATTGTCCAATCAAGACAATACGACAGGACTAATAAAGAAGAGCTAAAAGAAGCTGTCCGTTTTGCAAAATGGGATTCAAACATTCAATTGATTTTTGCCTTTATTGTTAACTGTCTTTTGTTAACTCTTGGAGCAACTTTGTTTTTTGGTCACGGAGAAACCCTAACTACTTTAGGTTCTCTTTACCATGCATTAGCTGATTCTACTATTGTAGGAGCCATCGCTTCACCACTTTTAAGTGTGTTGTTTGCTGTTGCTTTACTAGCATCTGGTCAAAATTCAACCATTACGGGAACTCTTTCTGGACAAATTATTATGGAAGGCTTCATTAAATTAAGATTGCCTACTTGGGCAAGACGATTAATTACTCGTCTTTTAGCTGTTATTCCTGTGGTTATTGCCATCTTAGTTTTTGGTGATTCTGAGGAAGTTGTGGAAAAACTGTTGATTTATACACAGGTCTTCCTAAGTGCTGCCCTACCGCTTTCCATTATCCCGTTAACTATTTTTACAAGTCAAAAGAAACTCATGGGCGACTTTAAAAATCACATCGCTTTAACTGTTATTGCTTGGATTGTTACTATTATTTTAACCATTTTGAATATTTATTTAATTATCTCAACATTCATTTAACCTTTAACGATATTTACCAATAATTTGTCTTGGTAAATTCCCTTTAACCCTTTATAATAGGGTATAGCAAGTTATTATATTTTTTGGAGGATGAGCCATGTTTCAACAAAAAAAAGTATACAAAAGTTTAGAAAACCGTAATTTTACTCCTGAGAGTTTGTTAAAAGAACTTGAAGACTTAAAAGAATTTAAATTTGATGATGTTTCTTATACAGGCATTAGCTTGAATATTGAAATGCTAATCACTCAATACTTAAGAAACGATCAATTTAGTCTGATTGAAGTTCAAGGTGGTTTAGCTAAGAAAAACTATGCATCATGGCATAAAGATTTAGCTTTAGCGATTAATATTTTTAATCACTTTGCTAACTACACAAAAGCTCACTTTAACGACTACTTAGAAGAAGCAAAAAAATACCAAGCAGAAACAGGTCATAGTAACACGTCACCTGAGTACAAAGCTTATTTTGAACAAGGTAACTCGATGTACTTCCATGATGTGCTACATTTGGTATTTGACCTTTCACGTAAAATCGACTTAAGTGTGGATGATTTTGAAGAAGCATTAGCAGCGGATGAACTTAACCCAACTGATTATCCACTACCTGAAAAATTAGTTTTTGAAGGTAAATAACAAATTAGGTCGTCATCTCAATAAATGAGTGACTGTGACATAAGTCTTTTTAACTTATGTCACAGTCACTCTTTTTATCAAGAAAACTAACAACTTTTGCCAAAAATTATCCATTTAGATACCGATTGTCAAATAAAAATAAGACAGAGAATTATCATTACATGATTTTCTCTGTCTTATTTTAAATGTACTTCAATTAGTGACTAAACAACCTCTTCTTTTAATACCAATGAACAACTATTTTTTTGTTTTTCTCTTAACTTTTCTAGTTCTTTTCTTCACATTCTTTTTCTTTTGTCTCTTCAATATAATTCCTATAACTGACAACATAGCAACTAAACTGACAATCCCTATCACAATTAGCCATGGAAATCCTGATGTTTGAACATATACAGAAGCATCATTTAACTTTCTTGCAGCCTCTTTATCAATGGTAAAGTCATCTTCAAAATGATAATCTTTTCCATCTGCAACAACATCTAGTTTTAATAGATAATTCCCAGGAATAAAAGCTGAATTTCTTAAATCAAACCCAAATTTAAAGACTGAATTCGGTGCCATCTCTAATTCGTTCATTTTACTAACATAAAATTCTTCACCTGTTTTTTTATCAAAAATCCGGCCTTCCACAGATAAATCTTTAATTAAAGAGGCTGTTTCATTTAATAGCTTAGCTTCAATATACGGACTAGAATTTCTATTTGATAATTCTATGCCTTGATAGACTAATTGATTCTCGATCTTTTTGTCAGACATTTTCAAAGCCACAGGTAACGTATACGAAAAAGTGTTTTTAATCAGTGAAGGGTTTTCTGTTGCTTTATCTTGCTGACTAAAATATAGCCCCCCTAAAAGTAATCCCTCAAAATTAGTTGATGGCATGACTACATCTACATCTATCTCCTTTGATTCCTCAGGTTTTAACTCTATTTTTTCTGACTTTGGAACAACAATGTCTTTAAAATTAGCTGGAGCACTCGGCTCTACTTTTTTTTGTACATCATTGTATTCAATCACACCGCTATTAGCCGTTGTAGCTTGTTGACTCAACATAAAAATAGTTGTTGGTTCTTTACTGTAATTTGTTACTTTCACTTTTAACGTCTCTTTTTGGTTTTCTTTTAAGACTAAGCTAAAATAACCTTTCTTATCTTTATCTTGATGTTCAGAATAGATTGGCTCTACACCAAAATCTGCACCACTTGCTTGTACCTCTTCTACTTTTAGAGATACAAAACAGAGAACTACTATTAAAAGAGAGAGTAATTTTGTTACTTTTTGACATACATTCATTTAATTAATCCTTTCTATTCAGCTAAATTTGGTGATAAATTCCAAACAAAAGTCGCTGTATAATCTACATTACTTTCAACCGCTGTATCTGGTCCCATTTTAAACATCACACCTGTACTTTTTAATTCTTTATCTTGTCCACCAAATGCTAATGACCAACTTCCTTGCCCCTCATTTTTTGAGCTATCTGCTCCAGCAATTTTAAAGGTTTCCCCTGGTTTTAACGCTAAACCACTCTCTTTATTAGCAGCATCACTATTGACAATTGGTTGAGCTTTTTGAGAGTTGGCATAATGTGCATCCGACAGAATGACATGTCCACCTTCTATAACGTGTTGGTCTTTTTGCGAGGTAAATTCACTTGGTTTGACACTTAATGTCCAACCTGATCCTCTTTCAGTTCTCATATCAACTGTTGAGATAAACAATGGCGAACTTTTTGTTTCTTTTTTTCCTGTATCAGGATTAATCCAATCTACACTGTCTCCTTTAGCAAATGATGTTACTTCATTAACTGATTTTTTTGTTTGTGGGAAAATAAAATCTGACACATATTGAATTCTCAAGTCATCTCCTGAAGGATTCACTTCACCTGGATCTACTGGTACATCTGGAATAATTGGGTCAACTACAACTGTATCTCCTTTTCCAAATGATATTTCTCCATACCCGTTTACCTTTGTTGCCGATTCATAGTCAGCTTGTCCATGAGCCACTAAACCTCCCATACTAAGTACTGCGATGCTTAACATAGAACTTGTTAACATATTTCTTTTCATTTAATTTTCTTCCTTTCAATTTTTATTAGATGTATTTATTTTTTTCTTTTGAGTAAATGTAAGAACAATTGATAGTAATAGGATTGTTCCTATGATTAAAAAAATAACTTCTTTTTTCTCTCCTGTTTTAGGTAATGTCTTTCTAAAATTGTCTATAGGCTTAGATGAAAACGTCTCATCAAAAAATGAAATACTCCCTTTTGACTGAACACCTTGCCCCTCGCTATACTCTGCACCAAAACATTGAGGGACAAGTAAATTCCCAATAGTCACAATTGAGATAATAATCAGCAACAAACGTTTCATTTATTTATCCTCTCCCTACTCATTTATTTTTGGTACTAATTGCCAATCTACTATTGAATTGTACTGCGTTGCATTTTTATAAAAACCTGATGGTGAGTAAAACGTTACACCCGTGGTCTCCTCATTGTCTAATTTGCCTAATGCAAGGGACCAGGATGTTCCTTCAGGTTGATTGTCACTTGAGGCAATTTTTTGAACTTTATTAGAAATATCTATTTCTCCACTAGTTACCTTAGGATTTTTTCTTTGACCTTGAAAATTTAAATCAGATAAAATAATAGAGGTATCCGAAAGTTCATGTCCACTGCTATCCTTAAAAGAAGTATTTTTAACTCTTAACTCCCAAGGACTACTTATCCTTGTTGTTTGTGGACGATCATCAATGATCGAAACAAAAGCAGGTACTTTTCTTTTAACATTCTTCTCTCCAATAACACTGTCTTCATTAGCTTTTACTGACAACTCGGATAAATCATTTCTGTTTTCACCAAAGTTAAAATCGGAAACATATTGAATTCTCAAATCTTCAGTTGTTTTATTTACAGGATTTGTCGGTTCAATTACCTTGTCGCCATCTATAGGATCAACAATTGAACTTCTCCATTTAGCATAGAGTGTTATATTATCAATGACTGGTTGATTAAAATCATAAAGAATTGTCAAGTTCTCCGTTGTATACCAGCCTTTAAATTCTCTTTGTTCATCTTCAGGATTCTTTGGCACTTCAACTTTTTGACCGTCTTCCACGATTTGAGAAGTAATAGGTGAACCTCCTAGTGAATCAAAGCTAACTGTCCAATTGATTTTTTCATCTATGATAAAGCTTGCTTCATCTGTCACAGTCCACTCTTCTGTTTCCTCTGATCCGAATGTGACAACATTGGTTTTCACTTCATCTTTTGATCCTTTTTCAATGACTGATTCATATGTAATCTGTTTACTGTCTCCCTTAGCAATCTCCCCCAAAGGCAACTCCCATTCACGCTTGCTACTGTCCCACTTAATTTGATTTTCATTAATCAGTTGGTTATCAATTTTTACTTGTTGAGGTTTTGACAACCCTTCTGGCATCTTGTCTGTTAAGACTAATGAGTCAATGCTTCCTGTCGATTTTGCTGTATTAGAAGCATTTATCCTGTAGTGAACTGTATCACCAACAAATGCTACTTCTTCTGAAACGTGTTTATCTACACTTAGTTCATAAACATCTGGTGCTACCCATTCGAAATCATCTACATCAAATTCAATTGGTTGTGTCCTTGTATAAACATGATTGTCTTTGCTATCCACAAAATTGATAGTTGCCTGTTGATACACACGTTGATTAGGTGATGATTCGTTCAATTGACCATAAAAGTCAATCCCCATTGAATTCACATCTGTTTTAATCGCTGCTACTTCTTCTTTAGACACTGGGACGCTAATTTTACGAGTTGTTTCATCATACACATCTTTTACTTTGACACGTTTAATCTCAACTGCTTCTAATCCATCTCCAGATGTTTTGTTAGCTTCTACAATAACATCGTCATTCTCTTTTAAATCAACATATTCTGAAACAGTTGTTTCGATAGTACCTTCTTTCAATTTGTAGTCTTCTTTATTCCAATTTCCACTGGGCTCAAATTTAACGATATCTCCTGCACTATACGTATTTTCCTTATCAGGATTCGTATTATTAAATAAATATAAAATCCCAAAATCACCCATTAATTGAACATCATAAGTAAAATCCTTGTATTCTCCTGGTTTTAGTGTAACTTCATCCCACTTCATGGTCACACCTGTTTCATTCTTATTAGAAAATTGATTAGGGACTACTACCTGATTAGGTTGATAACCGTCATTTTCCATACCTGCACCATGAATTGAGTTATTCTGATAAGGCTTATATAACCACGGTGTATTCGCATAATGATCCATATCTGGCATATCCCACTGAATTATCGATGTATTATACGATGTTGGTAAACCAAAACTTGAAAAATTATTTGGGCCATCAGGAGTGTTTCTAAATACATAATTTAATCGATAACCCTCTCGTTCCATTGAAAGTCCTTGATTATACCCAAGCATTTTAACTTCCATTGGCTTTGGGGCTCTCGAAGAAATTTGATAGTATGTTCCCCGTCTTAAATCAACACCGATATCTTTCATTGCTACGAACGTTATTGGCTCATTAGAGTCATTTTGAACCGTATAAGTATGTCGAATAATAGTATTTCCAATAGGTTTAAGCTCAGTACCAATCTTAACTTGATTACCACTAAAAGGCATGGTATAACGAGTTCCTTCGGCGTACAACCCTTTACTTGAAGGACTTTGATAAATACGACTTATTGAACTATTGACTAAACTAAACCTATCATTTAATACTTGATACCCATCAGGATGACTAGGAGCTTTTTCAGCCAACATAAAACTAGAAGCATGATAGCCTACCCCAGTAGAATGCTCCATCTTCACATAAATAGCTTCACCAGACTCATTTCGTTCATTTTCTACAAAAAAAGTACTTGGAAAACCTGCATATGCACTTTTACGATTCA
The DNA here is from genome assembly GCF_017316185.1 of Candidatus Vagococcus giribetii. Lineage (GTDB taxonomy): Bacteria > Bacillota > Bacilli > Lactobacillales > Vagococcaceae > Vagococcus > Vagococcus giribetii. The sequence continues at coordinate 181,200 of NZ_JAFLVX010000015.1, forward strand.
TTGAACCTCCTAATTGTTGTGAATCATTAAAACGAAAGTAAAGATTCCCGTTGTCTGTTGATATATATTCAGGAAAATAACTAGCACCATTCCCTGAAAGACGATAATCATTGTCAATGCCTGGATCGACATAAGCCATAACAAATTTTGGAAAAAGAAAAAATAACAAGAGCATCAATAAACTGTGCATTTTTCTTTTCAAATAAACATCAACCTCCTTTTTAATACAACGTTTTTCAAACATAATAAAAAATAGCTCTTATGACATGTCTTTTAATTCCTTGCTATTTCGAAAATAATCATAACACGAGTTTTTAAAGTAAAAAAAGACTTTTAGTTTACCAAAAATTAATAAAAAAAAGACCAATAAGGTCTTTTTTTAATAACACAAGTTTTTAAAAAAGGTTCATAAACCTTTCTTATTATAGTAGAAAACAATTATTTAATTCGTTAAACAGCTTGAATCCTAATTGTCTTGAATTAGCTACTTCTTTTATATTTTAATTTTTCTTAATAAAAATTAAAACACTTTTTAAGACATACGAAACTAAATTTATGAAGCTACTATATCATTTCCCACTCCTTAATAAAGTCGTCCACAAATACCTCCATTAATTCAACTCGTCTAATTGCTAGCTTTTTAGCTGTTTTAGTTTGAAGTAAGTCGGGCAATTTAAATAACTTTTCATAAAAATGATTAATCACAGATTGATTCACTCGGTAATCATCTTTAGTCATCTGTTCTCTTGGTAAGACTTCTGGATCATACATGGTATGCCCTTTTTTACCCCCATAATAAAAAGTACGCGCAATTCCTATAGCTCCAATAGCATCTAATCGGTCAGCATCTTGAACAATTTTAGCTTCAAGGGATAAATTAATAGACTCACTTGGAGCTAATTGATGACTAAACGAGACGTTATCAATGATTTCAACTAAATGACTGATAGTGACTTCTGTTAACCCTAATCCTGCCAAAAATAACAACAAATCTTCTCTAGCTTCTTCAGTACTCTCAACTAATTTGTCGTCCATCACATCATGTAAATAAGCACCTGATAAACATAAAAACAAATCGCCGCCTTCACTAGCTTGAATAATTGTGGCTAAACGGACAACACGATTAATATGACTCATATCATGACCTGTTTTATCTTCACCCAGCACCTGTTCAGCATAAGATTTAATGGCTTCAAGGTTGCTTTTTTCAGTTGGACTCATCTCAATCCCTCTTTTCTTTTTCATGTGTTAATGGTAGCACAAAAAAAGAACATGTGACATTAGACTAAAATAGCTAGTGTTTGATAGGGTTGAAGAACTTGTTCTTTAGCTAACACCGTATTAGAATAGTTATCCACTAAAATAGTTCCCTCTAAAAAGTCATCAGGTATCATGATTGATGTTGGCTCACTATAAAAGTTATTTAAACAGAGTAGTTCTTGCTCTTGGTAAGTTCTAATAAATCCGTAAACTTGAGAATGCTTCTTTTCAAAGCCTTTATACGTTCCTTCCGCAATCAAAGGCATTGTTTTTCTTAATCGAATTAACTCTTGATAAAAACTAAAAATAGAACCTTCTGTTAATTCTTTTTCCACATTAATCTCTGAATAATTATCAGCTACTTGAAGCCACGGTGTCCCTGTGGAAAAACCACTGTAACAATCTCCATTCCACTGCATTGGTGTTCTTGAGTTGTCACGAGATTTTTCTTTGATAATGTTTAAAACCTCTGCCTCAGTCTTACCTGTTTCCAATAGTTCATTAAACGCATTCAAACTCTCTACGTCAACATATTGATCAATCGAGTCAAACTCAGGATTCACCATCCCTATTTCTTCCCCCATATAAATAAAAGGAGTTCCTCTACTTAGATGAATGCTTGCAGCTAACATCTTAGCTCCTGTTTCTCTAAAATGTTTCACATCAACAAATCGATTAAGAGCTCTTGGCTGATCATGGTTGTTCCAAAACAGAGCGTTCCAACCATTCTGCTCACTCATAGTTTCGCCCCAACTATGGAATAATTCCTTCAACTCTTCAAAATCAAAATCAGCAATTGTCCACTTCTCTTTATTGGCATAATCAACTTTTAAATGATGGAAATTAAAGGTCATTGATAACTCATTACGTTCAGGTTGAGTATATAAAACGCAATTTTCAATAGTTGTTGAACTCATTTCTCCAACAGTGATGGTATCGTCGTATTTGCCAAAGCTATTCCTGCTCAACTCTTTCAAGTAGTCATGAGTAATTGGTTTGTCTGTATATTCAGCCTTACCATCGTTGTGCTCATTATTTTGCAAGACTTCATCTTTTCCAATCACGTTTATCACATCAAATCGTAAGCCTCTAATACCTTTTTCAAGCCAAAAATTAACCACAGTTACTAGTTCTTCTCTAACTTCTTCATTACGCCAATTTAAATCAGCTTGAGTTTTATCAAATAAGTGTAAATAGTATTGATCTGTTTCACCAAACTTAGACCACGCATTCCCACCAAATTTAGACACCCAATCGGTCGGCTCATCTCTTAGAATAAAATAATCTTGGTATTTTTTATCTCCTGCTAAAGCTTTTTGGAACCACTCATGTTCAGTTGACACATGGTTTAAAACCATATCAAACATGATATCTATTTGATGTTTTTTCGCCTCTTTGATTAACCTTTCCAACTCGCCCATACCTCCAAATAAGGAGTCCACCTCTAGGTAATTAGAAATATCATAGCCATTATCTTTTTGTGGTGAAGGATAAATGGGATTTAGCCATAACATATCCACTCCTAATTGACTTAGATAGGGTAATTTTTGAATGATACCTGCTAAATCACCGATACCATTTCCTGTTGTATCTAAGAATGATTTGGGATAGATTTGATAAATTACTTTGTTTTTAAATGTCATACTGTTTTTCCCTCACTTATGATGAAAAGGAGTAGCTTGAGTGGCTACTCCTTTCTTTATTTTAGCTAACAATCTATTTGGCTACTTAGTTAAGCCTTTTGCCACTTCACTTTTAGCTACGTGTTGACCTGTTGTGACAGATAATTCTTTTAATTGATCTGAATTAGTAATCACAGTGATAATATCCGTCGCTTTTCCTGCAGCAGTGACTTGAGCTAAATCCATCGTAGCAACTAGGGTCTCTGCTGAAACTACATCACCTTCTCTAACCTTTATTGAGAAAGGAGCTCCTTTAAGTTCTACCGTATCTAAGCCCATGTGAAGTAAGACTTCTAAGCCACTTTCAGTCATTAAGCCCATAGCATGTTGAGTAGCAAAAACACTTGTAACCTTCCCACTAACAGGAGAGTAAACCTCATTAGTTGTTGGTCTTACAGCGTATCCTTCTCCCATCATCTTAGTCCCAAAAACAGGGTCTGCCACATCACTAATGTCGATTACCTCTCCATCAGCAGGTGCATAAAACAATTCAGTCATCTCTTTAATATTTTCTACTTCTTGAAAGGCTTCTTGTACATCTGATGAAGAGACTCCTGCCATAGCAAGCTCTTCTTCCATCTCAACAATAGCCTCTGCTTTATTCAGAATACCACGTTTATTAAAGAAAATCGTTAATAAGAATGGTACTACAATGGCAATTAACATGGCAATAGTAAAGGCAAACCAACCACCACCAATTGTTGGATTAATCGCTAAGATACCTGGTAAACCACCAACACCAATAGCATTAGCACGAACACCCATAATAGTTGAAAACATTGCAGCAAGTCCAGAACCAATCATAGCAGCTACAAATGGATACACATATTTCAAGTTAATCCCAAACATCGCTGGTTCCGTTACACCTAAGTAAGCTGAAATCATCGAAGGAATTGATACTTGTTCTTCTTTTTTATTCCCACGATGAAGAAAAATAATCGCTAAAACAGCTGATCCTTGAGCAATATTTGATAAAGCAATCATTGGCCAAAGATTTGTAGATTGAAAATCAGCAATCAATTGTGCATCGATGGCATTACTCATGTGATGTAAACCTGTAATAACTAGTGGTGAATACAATGCACCAAAGATACCAGCAAATAACCAGTTAAATGATGATGTTAAACCACCGTTAACAACGGCAGAAATAGCGCTACCAATTGACCAACCAATCGGTCCTAAAATAACATGAGCAGCGATAATTGCCGGTAGTAAAGATAAGAACGGTACAAAAATCATTGAAATAGACTCTGGTATTTTTTTTCGCCAGAAAATTTCCAAGTAAGCTAGTAAGAATCCTGCTAACATCGCCGGAATAACTTGTGCTTGATAACCAATCATTTGAACTTGAGCAAAACCAAAATCCCAAACAGGAATATCAGCAGCTGCTGTTGAACCCACACCATAAGCATTTAATAATTGCGGTGACACTAAGGTAATCCCTAAAACGATTCCTAAAATTTGTGTGGTCCCCATTTTTTTAGCAATACTCCAAGTAATCCCAACTGGTAAAAAGTGAAAAATAGCTTCCCCTGGTAACCATAAAAAGGCATTAACGCCACTCCAAAACTGAGAAACTTCAACAATAGTTTGCCCACCTAGTCTAGCAAACTCAATCCCTTCAAGGACGTTTCTAAACCCTAAAATTAACCCACCAACAATAATCGCTGGAATAATCGGTGTAAAAATTTCAGCTAAAACTGAAATTGCTCGTTGCAACGGGTTAAGATTTTGCTTAGCTAAATTCTTCCCTTGCTCTTTAGACACTCCTTCAATACCTGAAACTGCACTAAATTCATTATAAAAAGTAGCTACATCGTTCCCGATAATCACTTGAAATTGACCCGCATTGGTAAACATCCCTTTAACACTTGGAATGGTTTCAATTGCTTTTTGATCTGCCTTTTTTGGATCATTCAATACAAAACGCATACGTGTTGCACAATGAGAAACACCTGAAATATTTTCTTTGCCACCAACATACTTAAGTAAGAGCGTCACATCATCTTGATACTTTCCCATAAACAAACCTCTTTTCTAACTTGACTATACAAGTTGTTTTTACGATTTAATAATAGCGTTTTCAGTTTTAAATTGCAAGCCTTTTTTTAATTTTATGCTTTTCATTGCTTAAACCCCTGGACAACTTTATAATTAAAGTACTTATATTAACTACCTAAAATGTGAAACGAAAGAGTGAATGATTTTGAACAAATTCCATGAGATTTTTTTAGATTTAGAAAAAAAAATCTTAACTAATGACTACCCACCTCAAAGCTTACTACCTAGTGAAAATCAATTAATGAAAATTTATGGTGTTTCAAGAGAAACCATTAGAAAAGCCCTAAATCTACTAACAAATGCGGGCTACATTCAAAAAAAACAAGGGAAAGGTTCTTTTGTTTTAGACGTTAAACGCTTTGACTTTCCCTTATCTGGTTTAACGAGTTTCAAAGAACTCCAAGCCAATCAACATATTTCCAACCAAACTATTGTCACAACTCTCGAGAAAGAATTCGTTACCCCTCAATTGAGTCAAGTATCTGATTGGCAAGTCGGCGAGGAAGTTTGGCATTTAATTCGTCAAAGACGAATTGATGGTGAGGTCGTCATTCTTGATAAAGATTATTTATTAGCCGATGTTATTCCTGAGTTGCCTCTAGAAAAAGCTGAAGATTCTATATACGCCTATTTTGAGGATGAACTAGGATTAGAGATTGCTTATGCTAAAAAAGAAATCGAAGTGAAGCTTATTACAAATGAGATCCAAGAACTAATGGATTTACGACCTGAAGATACCCATGTTATTGTGGTTACAAGTCTTGTTTTCTTAGAGGACACCACTTGCTTTGAGTATACTGAATCTTATCACCGTTTAGATAAGTTTCGTTTTGTTGAGTTTGCTAGAAGAAGAAAAATATAAAAAAGAAGAAACCTTACTAGTTAAATAAGGTTTCTTCTTTTTATCGTTTAGAGGTTAGTCGCTTATAATCATCAACTAATTCTCTGGAATTTAAAATATAAGCCATATGTTTGTCGTAATCTTCTAGTACATAAGTGTAAAAGAGTAAATCGACTAACATAAACTGAGACATTAAAGAACTTGTTGCCGCACTTCTTAAAGCAACTTCTTTTGAACGAACTGTGTTCAAATTAACATCAGTTTTTTTGCTTAAAGAGTTCATACTAAACTCGGTAATACTAATGGTTTTAAGCCCTCTATTTTGGGCAATTGTATTTAAAGACAATACTTCTGCTGTTTCCCCGGAATTAGAAATGCCAATAAACAACGCATCTGCTGGAGCGGATGTTAGGCTTGCGATTAATTGATGCACATCAGGCATACAGATACAGACTTTACCAATTCGGTTCCACTTTTGAGACACATTTTCAGCTACTAGATAAGATGAACCAATCCCAAAGACATAGATGAATGAGGCATTAGCAATCTCTCTTGATGCTTTTAATAAGGTTTCTTCATCGGCTAATTGAACGGTTTCCTTCATGGCTTGATAAGCATTACCTAATAGTTTGCTCTTCACATCTGATATTTTTTCATCCGAAGCAATATCTGAATACTCTTGAGTTACTGGTGAATCTCTTTCAGCCGAAAGCTCTAATTTAAGCTCAGGGAAACTAGGGATACCAATGGATTTACAAAATCTAATAACAGACGCGGGACTTGTGCCAGAAGCTTCAGCTAATTGGCTAGCTGTCATTTTGATTACTTCTTCTGGTTTGTCTAACACATATTGAGCTATTTTTCGCTCTGAACGCGTTAAATCTTCAAAAATGCTCCTTACTCTAAAATCCACATGCTTGCTATTCATTGATACTCCTACTTTCACTTGTTAATAATATGTTATTTTCCCTAGTATAACATCTCTTGATGCTCCTGTGGCACTTGGAACGTTACTTGGTAATTTATTCATGGTGCGGTCCCCTAAAACCACCATTGCTACAGCCTCTTTAGCATCTGATGATAAGCCAATATCTTCTTGAATCATGACTTTAACTTCAGGTAATTCCTCTTTCAACAACTGAATTAACACAGGATTATAACTACCTCCACCACCAACGATTAATTCTGTCGGTAATTCTAAATAAGGCATCACAGCAGAGCTAATTGCTTTAGCTGTAAATAGTGTCGCTGTTTTAATAAAATCATTTGCTGACACATTTGGATATTTGGCTAACATCTCATCAACGTATTGCTTACCGAACTCTTCACGCCCAGTTGTTTTGGGTGCGGGTTTAGCAATAAACGGGTGTGACATAAACTCTGTTAGTAGCGCTTCATTCACACTACCTAGTGAGCCGTACTGCCCGTCTCTATCATATTCTTCATTATAGAAATGACGACATAACTCGTCAATAATCATATTACCTGGTCCACAATCAAAGGCCGTGATGGTCTTTAAAGAACCATTTTTTGGAATAATCGTTGCATTAGAAATACCACCAATATTTTGCAAAATACGTTGGCTTGTTTGACTTCGATACATCACATATTCTGAAAAAGGTACTATTGGAGCCCCTTGTCCTCCGACTGCCATGTCACGTGGTCTAAAATCTGATACGACTGTGGTTTTTGTCATTTCAGAAATGATGCTTGACTCGCCAATTTGTAGAGTAGAGGACACTAAGCCATTTTCATTTTTCGGATGGTGATACACTGTTTGACCATGACTTGCTACAAACGCAAGGTCACCACTAGCCATTTTGTTGTGCTCACAAATCTTTAAAACAGCCTCTCCAAATAGATAAGCTAATTCAAAATTCAAACTACAAATTAACTCTACATCTGACGTTTCTTTTCTTAGTGAGCGCGAAATTTTATCTTTCATCTCAGGCTCAAATGAATAACTTTGAAAATCAACTAACTTATAAGACTCTTGATCTATTTTAACAAGAGCTACGTCGATACCATCTAAAGAGGTACCCGACATAATTCCTACAGCATATCTCATTTAATCACCTGCTTCTTATTTAACTAAGTTAAAGGCAAATTTTTGCCATGGTTTGATGTAAGGTAATAGCGCTAAATCAGCTTCTACCACTGACCCAACCACATTTGTTTTACCTGAATTTTCCATTGGTAATAACGCTAATTGTAATTCACCCGCGTAGTGAGCATATAGAGACGTTTCAACGATGATATCTCCTGTTGTCATATCTGTTGTGTTGAAAGGTTTGAAATCATGACCTTTGTATTTCACACGACTTTGAGTTGAACGAATCACATAATCAGAAATATCTCCACGATTAAAGTGGAATTCCTCTAAAACGATTTTTTTCTCTAATTCTGGAATATCGTCTACTAAGGTACAATCTAAAGTTAATTTATATGGATCAATGTTGCTTAAAGCTTTTAACTCTTCTTCTGAAGCAAATGAGTTAGCAATAATCACGTCATCAATTAAATCAGTTGCCCATAAGTGTTTTGCTTGAGTTGTTATTGGCCATTCACGGTGCATTTCTAAGGTACATAATCCTTCTTCTACTGGCCATGGTCCGATTTTAGCTGTTGGTGAGTTGACAAACGCTGCTGTGCGAATACCATTTTCTTTATACACTTCAGTTGTACGAATAAAGTGATCATAGCTAAGACCTGTATAGCGATGTGGATAGAAGTTATGACAGCCCATTAATTTATAGCTATTTGCTTGATAGCTTAAAATGTTTTCTAAGTAGCGTGTTCCTGAGCTGATATTTAATTCAATATCTAACCCTTGAGGATTGAATGTCATCATTGACTCTTCATTTCCTGTGAATCCCATGTCTAAACGAATCCCGTCAGCACCGATTTCTTTAAAGAAAGATAAATCATTGTAGCTAATGCCTAATTGACCAAATACTTTAGGGCTCACATCAGCAACAACTTCCATACCTAATGCTTTTGCATGGAAAATAGTTTCTGAAAAATCTTTAACGATTTTTTCTTTTTCTTCGTCCTCAACAGAAAGTAAACAGGTAAATACACGGGTAAAGTTGTATTTTGCTGCTAAATCCATGTACTCTTTAATTTCTGCAACTGAACTATGATTTGGATAAACTGAAATACCTAATTTTCTCATTGGTCACCATTCCTTTGATTTAAGTAATATGCGCCCTTGGCACATGATTCTTGTTTTTTTGTTAGTTGATAACTTATTTGTTCTTGATCAAGATAAGCCATCATTGCTTGTAATACTTCTTCGTTTTTTTCTACTACACTACCGTTTAAACCAATTACCACTGGCTCATTGGTTAGAGGCATTTTTCGAATGATTTGACTAATACTCTTGCCTAAATCTTGTCCTGCTTGTTGGATAATACGCCTAGCTACCTCGTCTGTTTGAGTTAAACTTGCTACAACTGTAGCAGCACTAGCAATAGCTCCCTTATCAAGGCTATACACTTTTTTAGTTAACTCAAAAACAGTGGTCACTTCAAAAAAGGTGAATAAGGCTTTGGTTAAAGAACTTATAGGTAACGCCTCATCGTATTCTTTTAACCCTTGTTTGATACCTTCTTTAGCAATAAAATACGCGCCACCTTCGTCCCCAAACAAATGACCCCAGCCACCGACACGGTACCAATCATCTCCATTAAGACCTAAAATCACTGAACCTGTTCCAGCCGTTACCGTCACTCCGTCTAATCCTTTAAGAATTGAGTAGTGAGCTAATTGACCGTCGTTAATCAATTGAATCGATGAATGATAGCTCCCTAAATCCTGAGCAACTTTCTCACGAAGTCCACCACTATCAATACCTGCAATACCAAGTACGATAGTGAGACATTCGTCCTTATCTAATTGACTAAAAATAGTTTCAATTGCTTCTGTGATATGGGTGAAACCTGTCTTGTAATCAACTACTAAGTTCCCAAAACCTGTTTGGCAACTGGCTAGAAGTTGACCTTCTACTGAATAAGCTTCAGCTTCGGTTTTTGTTCCGCCACAATCAACGCCGATGACGTAAGCCATGTGACACACTCCCTTTTCTTATTGATTCTCTACTGCTTTTCTGATGAATCCATCATTTGCTTCTAAAAGTGCTAGTCCTTCTTCTTTTGATGTTTTCGTTAAGATACGAATAATCGCCAACTTAACTTGCTCATCACTATCCTCAAAATAGAAGCTAGCTTCTTCTTTGGTACATCCTGTTGCTTCAACAATGATATTTTTAGCGCGCTCGACTAATTTTTCATTTGTTGGTTTCACATCTACCATTAAGTTACCATAAACCTTACCTAAATGAACCATGCTAATAGTCGAAATCATATTTAAGATTAATTTTTGCAATGTTCCTGATTTTAGACGTGTTGACCCTGTTAAAATTTCTGGACCTGCTGTTACTTCGATTGGGAAACTAGCAAATTGACTAATTTCAGCCTGTTCATTACAAGAGATAGAAGCTGTTGCCGCGCCTACTTCTGTTGCGTATTTAAGTCCACCAATCACATAAGGTGTACGCCCACTGGCACTAATCCCAATCACGATGTCTTTATCTGTTAAGTTTCTTTCTTTCAAATCTTCAACAGCTAGCGTCAATGAATCCTCTGCTCCTTCAACGGCAACCGTCATAGCTGATTCGCCACCAGCAATAATCCCTTGAACTAACTCAGGATCTGTACTAAAGGTTGGCACACATTCAGCCGCATCTAAAATGCCTAAACGACCACTTGTTCCAGCCCCAAAGTAGAATAAACGACCACCATTTTTTAAAGAAGCAACGACTTGCTCAATAACTGCAGCAATGGATTCTTTTTTCTTATCAATGGCTGCGATAACTTTCTCGTCTTCTTGATTCATTTTAGTTACTGTTTCTAAAATACTTAATTTATCTAAATTTCTTGTCTCTTCGTTACGTTTTTCAGTTGTTAAGTGCTCTAACATACTTAGCCACTACCCTTTCTTTTGCTCTTCTATAAATTCTTTATACCAATCAAAACTTTGTTTTTTGTATCGTTTGTAATCCCCATTACCTTCACTATCCGCATCTACATAAACCACACCATAACGTTTAGCCATCTCGCAGCTTCCCGCTGAAACAATATCAATGATTCCCCAAGCAATATACGCTCGAACGTCTACGCCATCAGTTTTTGCTTTTAATATTTCAGCAAAATGTTGCTCAAAGTAATCAATTCGATAAGGATCTTTAATTGTTCCATCTACTTCTAACACGTCATTAGCACCAAATCCATTTTCCGAGATAATGACTGGTTTGTCATAGCGGTCATAGACTTTATTTAAAGTCGTTCTTAAACCAACTGGGTCAATTTGCCAACCCCACTCACTGGCTTTAAGGTAAGGATTTTTAGTTGTTACAACTAAATTACCTGCTGTTTGTTTGCCATCTTCTTCTGTTGTCGCAATACTTGAAGAGTAATAAGAGAACGACACAAAATCACACGTATATGTTTTTAATAATTCTAATTCTTCTTCTGTTGTATCTAATACAACTTGATTTTTCTCAAAGAAAGGTGTCATGTAGTAAGGGTAAGTTCCTTTAGATAACACATCCATACAGAACCACTGATTCACTTGCTCATCTTGAACTAACTTCAAATTATCTTCTGGTTTTGGTGTTAACGGATAATAACAGAAACAAGAAATCATCGAACCAAATGTTCCTTTTAACTTCATCTCTCTAGCTAATTTAATCGTTCTAGCACTAGCTACAAATTGATGATGTAAACTTTGGAACACATCAGTAAATGAATAATTACCTTGCTCTGGTTTGATTAAGCCAACCCCATTAAATGGTGAAAAGTACCCTGCATTAATTTCATTAAATGGTAAAAAGTATTCAACATACTCTCCCCAACGGTCTAAAACAAACTCACTAAATCTCATGTAAAGCTCAATCGTTTCTTTGTTTTTCCAACCATCGTATGTTTCTACTATATTGAGCGGCACTGCGTAATGATTCATCGTTAAGAAAATCTTGATGTTCTTTTCTTTCAATGAGTTAAAAACACGATCATAGTATAAAACTCCTGCTTCATTAGGAACTAGCTCATCTCCTTTTGGAAATAAGCGTGACCAACTAATTGAGAAACGATATAAATCAATGCCTAATTCTTGGAGTAATTGAATATCTTCTTCTAAAAAGTCCACACCCCTAGAGCCTTTTCTAAAGGGATAGAATAAACCAGCTTCATTTGTTTTAGCTTGCTGAATTCTTTCATTGGTTAAAAGTCGTGTTTCAGTTGTTGCATTACTTGTTCTTGGAAGATATGGCCGACAATCTTGTGTGTCCATGCCTTTTTCACCATCAAAACCGCCTTCATATTGACTAGAGGCTGTTGCGCCACCCCATAATATAGTATCCATTCAAGAAATCTCCTTTTCCATAAGTTGTTAAGCTAATAATAGCATTTTTGAAATATTATTTCAATTTTTTGTTTTAAATCACGTAATTAAGAAATCACTTAAGAAATATTATTTCGTTTATTATAATAAAATATTGAAAAACTCTTTTTTTTGTGTATACTTGATAGTGAGATGTGAGTGCTTTCTTTCCAATCAAAAAGGGATTCATGTCTTTTTTTAAACAAACCATTAATAGGAGGTGGCTTAAGACAATGACAGGTAAAGAAAACCCAGCTATGCCAAAATTTTCGTTAAAAAGTGCGGGTCTTCTATTTCTAGCAGGGATTATAGGAGGCGTATTAGTACCATACCTTTTTTATGAAATGAACTGGGATACAAGAATTGGTGTCTTACTATTTTTACCCATTCTTATATCAGCAACCATTGCCTACGCGCAGTGTTTCATTGAAACAAAAGACGGCATCGGTCCACGCTTTTATAGAACGTTAATTATTAGTTTTATTGTTCTTGAAACCGTTACTTATCTATGGCTGTTTAAAGGATTTATATTTTAGGAATTATTATATTTTTTAAGGAGTGTAAAAAATGTTAGAAAAATTTACAAATTTTATTGATTCACGTCTAGCTGGTCCTATGGATAAAATTGCTAACCAAAGACATTTACGTGCTGTACGTGACGGAATTATTGCAACGTTACCTTTGATTATTGTTGGTTCATTCTTCTTAATCGTTGCCTTCCCTCCGCTACCTGCTGACTGGGGAATCACACAATTTTTAACTGCAAATGCCGCAACGATTCTTTTACCGTATCGTATGACAATGTACATCATGTCCCTATATGCAACCTTTGGTATTGGTGCAAGTCTAGCTAAATCTTATGACTTAGACCAAGTATCAGGTGGTATCTTAGCTACTATCGCTTTCCTATTAACATTTGTACCTGTTAATGTACCTGCTGAAGCAATGGAAGCTGCTGGAACTGTTGGATTTGTTTTACCAATGGCTAACCTTGGTGGTGGTGGTATGTTTGTTGGGATCATTACTGCTATTATCGCTGTTGAAGTATATCGAATGACTGATAAGTCTAAATTTAAAATTACAATGCCTGAACAAGTACCACCTGCTGTTGCTCGTTCATTTGAAGCCTTAACACCTACATTAATCGTTATCTTAGGTATGGCAACAATTACTTACTACATCGGATTTGACTGGCATCAAGCAATCGCTAAAATCGTTTCTCCTTTAGTAAGTGCTGCTGATACATTACCATCTGTTTTACTATTAATCTTTATGATTACATTCTTCTGGGTCTTTGGTATTCACGGTGTATCTATCGTTGGATCTTTAGCACGTCCAGTTTGGTTACAATTATTAGAAGGTAACACAACAGCATTAGCTGCTGGCGAAACATTACCTCATATTGCTGCTGAACCTTTCTTCCAATGGTTTGTATGGGTTGGTGGATCTGGAGCAACAATCGGTTTAGCTATTCTTTTAGCATTCACTGCTAAATCTCAATATGGATCTAAATTAGGTAAAGCAATTATTACACCATCTATCTTTAACATTAACGAACCTGTTATCTTTGGTGTTCCAATTGTATTAAACCCAATCATGATGATTCCTTTCGTTATTACACCAATGATTATGGCTACTATCGCTTGGTTTGCAACTTCTTGGGGATTTGTAAATCCAGTTATCGTAACTGCTCCTTGGACATTGCCTGGACCAATTGGTGCTTACTTAGCTACTGGTGGGGACTGGAGAGCGGCAGTATTAAACATCGGTTTAATCGTCGTATCAGTTATCTGTTACTACCCATTCGTAAAAGTTTACGACAGAAAAGAATTAGAAAAAGAACAAGGATTAGACGCTACAAACTAATTCTGTTCATACAAAAAGAGCAATCCATAATGGACTGCTCTTTTTTTGTTGTATAATTAGGTAACTATTAATTAAAGGAGAATAATAATTTATGATACCTTCTAAAGCTTCTCTTGATAAACACTTTAATGATATCGCAAAAAACTATAGTCCTGAGGTACAAGAATTAGCTCATAGTACTCGAGCTTTAATCTATTCTGTTTTACCTGAGCTTGTTGAGGTTATTTGGGAAAGACAAAAAACAATCGGTTATGGGATTAGCCCTAAAAAATGAGTGGTCATTTTTGCTACATTGCTTTCCATAACGAATATGTCACTTTAGGCTTTAATTACGGTAGTGAATTAGAAGACCCTACACATTTACTTGAAGGCTCTGGAAAACTCATGCGTCATGTTAAAATCAAACATCAGGATATCTTAGCTTCAGAAGACTTAAGGAATTTGCTTGTTTATGCCTCAACCTATAGAGTAACTAAATAACTTTACTTTACTTTTTTGATAAAGATTCTTAGTTTATTTACTCAATTGGGATGTAAATATCTGTCAAACTCTTGTCTTTACTATTTTTGGGTGGTTCTGTCACATATAGCTCAAAAGGAACGGCATCTCTGCCCTTTGCATTTCCTTTAAATAACCACTCTTGATACATGTATTGCCAAGCTGCACCATACTCTTTAGCTGCTATATCAAAATGACCTACACTAAATTTCCCAGAGATACTTGAATGACATACATTACCACTTTCAATCACATCTCTATTACTTGGTATCGTCATAGCCACACTCGTTCGTAACTGTTTGCTAGTAGTTATATAAGGGTTGTCATCATAAATCGTTAATACTTTAGTCAACTCAGGATCAATTAATTGATTTCTTGTCGCAAAATCAAATAACTCATTAAACAACTTACGACTATTTTTTCTAAATTCTCCGTGACTACCTCTAAACCGAATATAAATAATATCCTGATCTGTTAGTTCTTCTGTGGTAATACTTATTGGTTTAACCATATCACTCACTCCTTGTCTTTATATGAGTTCATTATGGCATGCTTTTTGGAAGTCTTCTTGTCATTTCTTGCTCTTTTTTATACGTTGATGGATTAACACCAAAATGTCTTTTAAAAGCTCTACTAAAAGAACTTGAATCATTATAGCCATATTGCAAAGCGATTGTTGTCAGTGACATATTTTGATTAACAGACATAAAAATAGCTGCTCTTTCTAACTTAAATCTCGTAATAAACTGTTTTAGGGTTTCATTCGAATACTGTTTAAATAATCGGTGGAAATGATAATCAGAAAAGTTAGCATGGCGAGCTAATTCTGTTAAGGAAATCGATTCATCTAGATGTCTTTCAATATAATCTTCAGATTTATTGATTAACCTTATGTACATTTACTTTTGTTCGTTAGACGTCTCTCCCACACTAACTCGCTCCTTTTTTATAAACTACATTTATTATATCACGATAAAAAGGGATATAATGACTTGCTAATCGTGTCATTATTAATTGGATAGTACCTTCTAAAAGTAAACGTTTAGAGGGGACTCATCATTTTATTTTACTGCTAAATAAATAGTAACTTCTCCTGTTGGTAAATATTCTTCAAAATCTGCTGTGAATAAACGGCGCTCGCAGATAACTTGATTGTTCCAAATTTCTTGCCAGGCTTGGCCTACTTTTTCTGGGGTTACTTCTTTGATTTCAATTGCTAAATAATTACCTTTCTTCAATACAACTTCTTGCTCTGAATCAAACGTTTCAGTACCAATTAAAAAATCATATTCTTCAGTATGATCACTTTCATAATTAAAATACACGGCATAGATATTTCCCGTTAAATCCATTTCTGGGATTTTTGACCACAACCCCATAATTTCTTCCATGTTGCCATTTCTAGTTCTGATTTTGTTACCTTTGATTGTTCTTGTTGTTAATATAACTTCTTTCATCTTAATATCTCTCCTTTATTTATGCTATACTCACATTATAAATTTTAAAGGTGACATTTTTCGGCACCATTAGGAGATAAAATGAAAAAAAATGAACGACTTATAGCAGAACTAATTTTTATTAATCAGAAAAGACAATTTAATTTAAATGATTTAATGATAGAATTTTCAATTTCAAAAAGAACAGCCTTGCGAGATATTTCCGACTTAGAAAGCTTAGGAGCTCCAATTACTGTGAATAAAGGACGATTTGGTGGCTACCACTTAATTAAAACAAATAGCTTACCACCTTTATATTTAACTCAACATGAATGGCATTCTTTGTTTTTAGTCCTTCAAATTTATAAACAGATGGAACAATCTCCTTTCAACGCATCGTATCAACATTTGAAAAACAAACTCTTAGCTATTGCTCCACAAGAAGAATACAAAATTAATCATCAACTAGAAAACATGATTGTCATCTCGACAACTCAAAGTATTTCTCATGTCCCTTTATTAACTGAAATCTTTCGAACTATTTACGAAGAATCCGTGCTTCAAATAAACTACTCAAGATACGAGGAATCATGCCGTTTAATTCAACCTATTCAATTAGCCTTTAAATATGGTCATTGGTATTTATTAGCTTGGGATTTAGATAAAGAAAGTTTTAGACATTTCCGCTGTGACTTTATTACATCCATTAGCATATCAAAAGAAAATGGATTACTTCTTTCCTTTGATGAACTTTATGAGTTATATCTAAAACAGTCCAAAAAAAATAAACCTCAAACTTTTAAAGCACACTTAAAAATTGAAGCCCTTGATTTGTTTCATTCAAAAAAATACCCAGGTGTCGAGTTAATTAAAGAGAATAATCAGTATTATATAATTGGTCATTATCACGAAAATGAAATTCCTTTTATTATTAACTATTTAATTGGATTTGGTACTTTTTTAACTTTAAAAGAACCTTACTCTTTAGTAAATATGATGAAACAACATTTAGCAAACCTATTAAAGCAA
Source organism: Candidatus Vagococcus giribetii (assembly GCF_017316185.1). Classification (GTDB taxonomy): domain Bacteria; phylum Bacillota; class Bacilli; order Lactobacillales; family Vagococcaceae; genus Vagococcus; species Vagococcus giribetii. The sequence goes on from NZ_JAFLVX010000015.1 coordinate 198,314, forward strand.
TACGATTAACTCACTCTCTATAACTTCCAATAGATAAACAAAAAAGGTTTTAGAGATTCAACCACGTATTTACTTAGATAATAAAAAATGCCCTCAGGATTAATTTCTGAGGGCTTTAAACGTTGCTTGATATTAAATTATTATCTATAAAAACCTAAAAGCGGAAAAATTGAATCTGCTATTAATTTACCTACAAAGAAAGCAACTACAACTGCCGATACGTAAACTACATATTTAAATGATTTATTTTTTTTGTAAAGTTCTTTGAAAAATAACATACAAACACATCCTTTTTTATTTATTATAACATGTTATTTTTATCTAACAATAATAGCTTTTAAGTTAACCAAAAATCCACCTTTCAGTAAGTACTTAAGATCTTGATTCCATTGAAACTGACTATTTTTACAACAACCACAAAACAATAGTGACAAAATGTCACTATTGTAGTATGATACAAATAACCAAGATTAAAAGAAAAGAGGGAGACACATGAGTTTAGATTTAATATTAGCTAGCGCATCCATGATGATTGCTTTAGTGTTGTACAGTTTAGGGGTTTTCGGAGAAAAATTTAGTGGTACGATTAAAGGAAAACATTTGATTTTCTTTGTAGGTGGATTAATTTTTGATACAACTGGAACAACTTTAATGAACAAAATAGCCACACTAAATGGTGGTTCACAATTTGGTTTACATCAGCTAACTGGTGGTGCAGCTTTAGGGTTAATGGCTATCCATTTAGTTTGGGCACTTTGGGTTTACTACCGAGGATCTGAAACAGCCAAATTACGTTTTAATAAATTTAGTCTAGGCGTTTGGGGACTTTGGGTCATCTCTTTTATCCTAGGTATGTTAGTCGGTATGGGGATTATCTAACTCTCGTAACAGGATTTTTTTAATCTTAAAGGGCTATGATATCAGTTTTACGACTGATATCATAGCCCTCTTTTTTAGTTAAATGCTTTTAAGACATCTGCAATCATTAGTTGAGTTGACTCAATACCGCCACCAGATAAATACCATAAATCAGGTGTTAACGTAATAACTTTACCATTTTTTCCTGCAGTAGTTTGTTTCACCAACTCGTTTTCTGCTACATTATTTTTACTATTATCGCCACCAATTGCTTGTGTTCGATCAATGACAAATAAAATATCAGGATTTGTTTTTAACACATACTCATAAGAAACCTCTTGTCCATGAGTTGATACTTTGATGTTGTCGTCTGCTGGCGCTACACCAAATGTATCATGAATAATACCAAATCGAGAGCCTTTTCCATAAGCTGATAATGACCCTTCATTTACTAAAGTAATCAACGCTTTTTCCCCACTTGCAGTTGCTTTGTCTTTCACTTGAGTGATTTGATCTTCTAATTCTGTTATTTTCGTATTTGCTTCTTTTTCTTTACCAAAAATAGTACCTAATGTTTGAATGTTTTGTTTTGTTGAACCCCACGCATTTGAACCATCAACACCTAGAAATAAAGTTGGAGCAATTTTTTCTAGCTCTTTTCGTGAATCTTCTTGACGACCTGAGATGATAATTAAATCTGGTTGCAGGGCGTTAATCTTCTCTAAATCAGGTTCTTTGATACCACCTGCTGATTCTACAGAGTCAAACTCTTTTAAGTATTTCGGTAAATTAGGTTTTGCTGTTGCGATAACGCTATCCCCTTCACCTAGTTGATTGATTGCGTCTAATGACCCCATATCAAAGACAACTACTTTTTTAGGTTCACTCGGAACTTTTACCTCATGCCCTTCACTATCTTTTACCGTAATCTCTGTTACCTTGGCTTCTTGTTTACTTTCTTTTTGCTTTTCCCCACATGCTGTCAATAATACAGTTCCTATACTTAGTAACGCGACTAATCCCACTAATTTTTTTCTATTGAACATCTTTTTTCCCCCTTAGTTAAAATACAAACACACTCGTTTTCCCTCTAATTCACACACACGAACACTCATGTTATAAAGCTCATCTAGAACATCTTTTCGGACAATTTCTTCAGTGGTTCCCGTTTTAAAGATTTCCCCATCTTTCATGGCAACCATTTCATCTGCATAACTGGCCGCAAAATTAATATCATGTAACACGATAACGACTGTTTTTTGCCTCTCATCCACTAGTTGACGAATAGTCTTCATCAACTGGACTGCATGATTCATATCTAGGTTATTGAGTGGTTCGTCTAAAAATATATACTCAGTATCTTGAGCTAAGACCATGGCAATGTATGCTCGTTGCAACTGGCCTCCTGAAAGACTATCAATACTCTCTTCAGCTAAGTCATTCAACCCAAGAAACGTTAATGCTTTGGTTATTTTTTCTTGATCTAGTGACGTTAGACGTCCCTTACTATGTGGAAAACGCCCAAAACCAACTAATTCTCTCACTGTTAGTTTCAGTGGTGTTCCGTTAGCTTGTTTTAAAATGGCTAGTTTTTTAGCTAACTCTTTTTGATTCCAAGCTTTTACTTCTGTTCCTTCTAAATAAATCCCCCCTTCATCTTTATCCATTAGACGACTCATTAGTGAAAGAAGTGTACTTTTCCCTGCACCATTTGGGCCAATTAGAGCCGTCAGTTTTCCTTTTTTAACCTGATAATCAACTTCTTTTAAAACGGGTTTCGTCCCGTATTTTTTGGTTACCTGATTAATCTCCATTAAGCTCTTCCTCCCTTTTCCTTCACTAGTTTAAATACAAAATAGAGTCCTCCACTAAATTCAATAACCACACTTAAAGTGGTATTCATATGAAATACTTGTTCCACTAAAAATTGCCCTGAAACAAGAAACAACACACTCATAAAACTTGCTGCAATAAATAAATAAACATGTTTATAAGTTCCTAGCCATTGATAGGTAACATTGGCGACAATAAAACCTAAAAACGTGATTGGCCCGATTAATGCTGTTGCGATGGCCACTGATAAGCTAATTAAAAACAACATATATTTTCTAAAAACTGGAACATTTATCCCTAAGTTAATGCCTTGTTCAAGGCCCAAATGTAGGACATCTAATTTAGGACTTGCTTTGATAAATAAGAACACTAACACGAGAACAATTGGAACCACTAAAACGAGTAAAGACACGTCTACATTACTGAAACTAGCAAATAATTTCCCTTGTAATTTATCGTACTCATTGGGATCCATCAATACCTGTAAGAAAGTACTCATACTTTTGAAAAGAGTCCCTAAAATCATCCCTACCATTAGGAGTAAAAACAAATCTTGCTTGTCCTTTTTTAGAAGTGTCGAAAAGATTAAGACACTAAAGAAAACCATCAGACATACATTGATCACAAATAAAACAGGATCACCTTGTCGAGACTGACCTAAGAAAAAGAAAAGGATGGTCTGGACTAACACATATAACGAGTCAAATCCTAAAATACTTGGTGTTAAAAAGTGATTTTGAGTTAAGGTTTGAAACGCAATGGTCGAAAAGCTTGTCAAAGTCCCCACTACTACAAAAGCTAATATTTTTTTTCCCCTTAAAGGCAATGCAAAACTCCAGTTGCCATAAGTATGAAAGGTTAAAAATAAACCGATAGCAAATAGGGTTAATAAACCTAAAATAATTACTTTTATTCTGACTTGTCTCATGCTCTCTTACCTCCCTTCCATAAAAGGAAGATAAAGACGACACTACCTATAACCCCAACAATCAAGCTCACTGGAATTTCATAAGGTGGGTAAATGACTCGAGACAAAATATCACATACAACTAAAAACAAACTCCCTGAAATAGCAGTTAGCCATAAGGTATTTTTTAATTGATCTCCGTAAAATTGAGCCACAATATTCGGTATGATGACACCGATAAAGGGTAATCCCCCAACAGTCACCAGAGTGACACTACTTGCTAAGGCAATCAGTAATAAACCTAATAGTTGTATTTTGTCATAGTCTAGCCCCACACTTGTTGCCATGTCTTTCCCCATACCTACTAATGTAAACTGGTAGGCAAACACATAACAAATCAGTAAAACTGGGACTGATAAATACAGAAGTTCGTAATCCCCTTTAGTAATAGTTGAAAAACTTCCTTGAAGCCAAGAAGTCATGTTTTGAATTAATTGAAATTGATAGGCAAAAAAAGTAACCACAGAGCCGATGATATTACCAAACATTACACCAACTAAGGGAATCATTAATTGATTTCTCCCTGGAATTCTTTTTACAAGTTGTAAAAAGACCACTGTTCCTAAAAAGGCAAATATAAAAGCCACAAAAGAGCGGGTTAATATAGAGCTTGCTGGAAAAAAGAGCATGGCTACTAACATACCTAATCTGGCACTATCCATCGTGCCTGCAGTTGTTGGTGACACAAATTTATTTTGCGTTGAATGTTGCATGATTAACCCACACACACTACTTGTTGCCCCTGCAATAATCAAACTAATCGTTCTAGGGACTCGAGTTTGCCATAGGACCAGTTGCTCTAACTCATTAAAATGAAAAAGATGATAAACTGGAATGCTTTGTACACCAACAAACAAGGAGATTGCTGCAAAAAAAAGAAGCAAATATAAAGGTAAACGTCTATTCATTCAGTATTCTCCTCGTTTCTAATTGATAATGATTTTCACTATCATTTAGTTTAGCTAAAGTTCGTGATTTTTGCAACATTTTTCTTGAACCTCGTTTTTAAATTGTTTATGTTATAATGAACGTACATAATCAAACGAAAGGTGTTATTCTATGACGAAGAAAGATATTCAAGATTATTTAGACAAAGGAATGTATGGTGCGCCTCAAATCAAACCAGATGAACGACGAAAATATCTAGGAACTTTTAGAGAACGCGTTGTCTTTGCCATGGTATCTATTGAAACTGAATCAACTGATTATGATGCATTTTGTTTAGAGCAGTTTAAAAAATATCCAACTGGTACCTTATCCATTAATGCCAACTGTTCTCTAAAAACACAAAATCATTTCATGAAATTAGCCCAACAAGCACATATTAATTTTAAGATGGTAGATAGTGATGAGGATAAGTTAGCCTCTGATGAAATTGCGATGGTTTTTTCTTTGGAAACAGCGATTAATCTCAAGGACATCTCTGTGAAAAAGAGAAACTTCTCCCTATCAAAAAAAGAGACAACTGATACACAACCACCTAAACAAAGAACTGGTTTATTAACTCGTCTTTTCAAGTCTTAATACATAAAGAGGAACCTGGGATGAACATTAACAATTGGAAAAAGAAGCAAACACTCTTAGTGATTCTAGTTAGCATTGGTACACTCATTTTTCTTTCTACTATGTTAGTTTCTAGTAAAAAAGCCATGGCTGTTAAGAAAAAGAAACAAGAAGTTATTTCTGACATTAACTCTTCTATAGAAAGTTCTGATCTTTTAGGTTCCATGGCGATTGTTCGAGATGGAAAGTTTGTTTATACCGCTAGTTTTGGTGAGGCTGATCATGAAAACCATTTACCAAATTCACCCGACCTGCTCTACCCAATTGCCTCCATGCAAAAGAGAATGACTGCTGTCATCATTGCACAACTGATTAGAGAAGGTAAACTTACCTACGAATCAACCATTGAACGCTTTTATCCAAGCCTCGAGCACGCAGACGTCATTACTGTTCGTGATTTATTGAATCATACCAGTGGTTACATCATGCCAGAAGTTACTTCTAGAACGGTTCTAACAACAGAAAAACAACAACTCAATAATGTCTTTGAAACAAGTATCTACAACGGGCAATATACGTTCCAATATTCTAATGGGAATTATAGTTTACTAGCTGGTATTATTAGTCAGATTGAACAAACGTCTTATAAGGACAGTCTAAAAAAGAGAATTCTAACGCCCTTACACCTGACACATACGTATCTTTGGGATGACGTTCCCACTGATCAATTTGTGGTCAAAGAGTACTTCAATGACACAGGAGAAGACTATGAGAAACAGCGTTCTGTTTATTCAAAAGAGTTAATGAGTACTCTTTTAGGAGCAGGAAATGTCTACTCAACTGCAAGTGATTTAAGTCAATTTCAATTATCACTAAATAACAGTACTTTACTGACACCTGAAGAATACACTGAACTCTTCCCTTTTGCCTCTCAAGAAGAAGTGATGATGGTTGGTAACATCTCTTCTGATGGCAAATCAGGTGGCTATAGTAGTTATTTCTATGGTGACATTACAAAACAAAATTTTGTGGTCTTTTTAGCTAATCAAACCTCTAATGATTACCCTGATCAGCTATTCAAATACGTCTATGAACAGTTACTACTGTTTTAGTATAAATAAGGAGGAAAATGCTTTATGACTCATGAAAAAATAATCAAAAAAGAATTAGCCGAAGCTTTACATGTTCACATTCTATTATTAAAAAGAATCGAAACCGTTGAATCTGATTCTAGTGATGCCCTACGCTTTGTTATTCGAAGTCTAGGCTTCATGTTGGAAAGAATCCCTGAAGCTCTTGTTTCTGATGATGAGGAAGATTTGTATTTTGCAGCCTTCCAGTACTACAACTTACTAGCTGAGCTGAAAAACAACATGGCCATCTCTTTCCCTCATGTTACAAGTATTGATTTATCTGCATTCCCTGATTCTCATGTGGACCTACTCAATGAATGGTGGGAAGAAAAAACAGGGCTAAAAGTGGACACTCCAACTAAACAAACCATGACTGTTCATAAAGAATAAAAAGCATTTCCATCTCATAACGAGGTGGAAATGCTTTTTTTAATCGATTAATGTTGGAAAAAGTAGATGCAATACATCTGTTGTCAGTCGACGACTTGTTCCTTTAAAAGGATAAATATGCATGTGCATAGCTGGGTTAAAGTTGGCTTCAATAATCCCATAAGTCTTATCTGATTTCTGACTAGGTAGGTTTTTATCTGGAATAATCAAATCGATTCCACATATTTTAGCTCCAATAGCACAAACGGCTTCTTCTGCAATTCTCTTGTACGTCTCATCCATTTCGTCGGTGACATCAATTGAATCTCCACCTGTACTGACATTTGAGTTTTCTCGTAAGTAAACGACTTCATCTTGTATAGGGATACTAGCTACTGTTAGGCCTTGCTCTTTTAGCATCAACTGTTCAATTTCTCCCAGTTGAATTAATTCAAGAGGTGAACGATGATGAGTCCCTCTTAGACTATCTTTGTTTTTTTCTGCTACTAGTTCGGTAATGCTACTTTTCCCGTCTCCTACTACATTAGCTGGCACACGTAGCATAATAGCTTTTGTCTGACCATCTAACACGAAGAAACGATACTCTGTTCCTGAAATAAATTCTTCTACCAATAAATCAGTATCTTCTTTAAATGCAATTCTTAGCGCTTGTTGGTAGTCTTCAAAAGAAGCTCCTTCTTTAAAAATAGAGATACCTAAGCCATAATTCGTTGATTTTGGTTTAACCACAAATCCCTTGTTAGCAAATAAGTCATAGGCTTGCTCTGCTTTTTCCATTGTGGAAAATTCTTTTCCCGCTGGAACTCTAAAACCAGCTTTAGCTAAGACTTTCTTCGTCACTGTTTTATTTTCCATTAATAGAGGGACAATGTACGAATCTTTACTAGTCATATTCGCATTTTTTACGTACTCGCTTTTTCCTTGATAACTTAATTGAAGGAATTGGTCATTCTCATCTAGAACTTCTACTTTAACCCCTTTTTGAAGGGCATCAAACATCAAAATTTGAGTGGATAATTCCATGTGACGATAACCCGATAGTTGATACGGTTTACTAAAGGCTTGTTCACGGTACTCGTTACCTAACTCAATACCTAATTCTTGATTCGTACGACTATCAAGGACCATTTTAGCAGCTAATGTGTTTTCTGGTGATTCTAAGGCTTGTCTACTAGCCTCTATCACTTCTTGGTAGTCAACTGACACATTTAGCTTAGCTGCCATTTCTTGCATTTCTTTTAGTAACCAAAGACCTTCTTCTTTGTTTTTGGTTTGTTCTAAAGGATTTTCTAAGGACACTTGCTCATTTAAAATAGTCCCTGTCTTTAATAACTCATCTGCAGGAGTATCTGTTTCATCTAACCATAACATCGTCATCATAAACACATGTAAAAAGTTCAATGTCTCCATAGTAATACCGTATTCAGCATAGGGATTTAAATCAATATTTCGAAGTTCAATATAGGAAACACCTTTTGTTAAGAGCTCATCAATGTCCTTTGTCCCTCTTAAGCGGACGGCTGAATAAAATTCTTTTGCTTCAATCAAATCACCTTTATCAACTAAGCCATTAATATCTGCTACATACGATTCAATTGATTCATAAGACACATTAATTTCAGGTCGATTAGTGTAACCAAAATGACTGTTACGGAAACTTCTAACCGGTTCATTCGCAGGCTCTTTAAAAAAGTAGCCTTCCTCAGCGTAAGGACTAGCTCCAAATAAATAAGTGACTAGCCAACGATATCTCAAGTAATGACGAGATGCTTTTAAATAGCAAGCTGTTCGAAAGGCTTCAAAAGAAGTCTCTTCTTTTTGCTCACGAAAAAGAGCTTCTAACAAGTCATTAGAAAACTCAAAATTATAATGAATCCCACTGACCATCTGTTTTCTCTTGCCGTACACTTTAGCCAAGTAGCGTCGGTAATTCACATCACCTTGATCACTTAGTTTAGCAATCACAATATCGCAATCATCTTTTGGTAATACTGGTGGCATACTTAAAGGCCACAAGCGTTCTTCTTCCTCTAAAGAGCGAAGAGCCACATCATGTAAGGCACCTAAAAAACGTAAGGTCTCTTCACTAGAATCAAAAACAGGTGTGATAAACTCCATTTGTGTTTCACTAAAATCTGTTTGTATGTAAGGATGGCTATCTCTTGAGCCAATTTTTTTCGGATGGTCTGTTGAAGCAAGATCTCCTGTTGGTGTTATTCGTTGGCTTTCTTTTTCTAAGCCAATGTTAAATTCTTTAAATAAGGGCTTTATTAAGTCAGATGACAATAGTTGTTTCATTTTTTTCATTTCACTTCCACCTTATATCCATTTCAATCTTATTTTATCCCCCCTATTATATCATTCAGAAGAAGCTTTCTCTAAAATTATGTTTTAAAAAAACTTCTCCCATCAACTTGATTATAAGTTGATGGGAGAAGCTGTGGGAGAAATTTAAGTCTAAAAGCTTTGTTCTAAGCTTTATTTTTGTTTTTCGTTTTTAATAACATTCCTAAAACTAAAGCACTCACTAATGAGCCAATTAGGATAAATAGTAAATATAAAACAGGTTGGCTAACTAACATGATAACAAAGATACCGCCATGTGGAGCCATTAATTTAATACCTAGAGCACCTACTAAACCACCGGTAACAGCTGAACCTACGATAAAACTTGGAATCATACGAATAGGATCGGCTGCTGCAAAAGGAATTGCTCCTTCTGTAATGAATGAGAATCCCATGATTAAGTTAGTAATTCCTGCTTCTTGATCTTTTTTAGAAAATTGATCTTTAAACAATAATGTCGCAATAGCAATCGCTAAAGGAGGCACCATACCACCAGCCATTACAGCGGCCATTACTACACTACCACCTGTTGCCACTGAAGCTGCTAACGTACCTGTACCAAACACATAGGCCGCCTTGTTGATTGGTCCACCTAAATCCACAGCCATCATACCACCTAGTAAAGCACCTAATAATGCAGCATTTCCACCAGATAAGTTATTTAAAAAGTCGTTTAACCCTGTATTAATAGCCGACATTGGAATATTAACAAATAGCATTAAACCGCCTGTTATTAATAAGCCAAAAACAGGATAAAACAAAATAACTTTGATGCCATCTAAAGATTTAGGTAGATTGGCAAATACTTTTTTCAGTAAGACAATCACATAACCAGCTAAGAAACCGCCAACTAATGCGCCTAAAAAACCAGAAGGCATAGGTGCTTCTAGTTGCCCAAAAGCAACACCCGATGACGCCATAGCACCAGCAGCAAACCCAACAACTAAACCAGGTCTATCAGCAATACTTGAAGCAATAAATCCTGACAAAACAGGCAACATAAATGAAAAGGCTGTTCCACCAATTGTTTTAAAGTAAGCCGCAATTTGGTTATATGATCCTAAATCACCTAAAGAATCTTGAGGAACACCTAACATTTGGTCAATTAGAAAGGCTAAAGCAATCGCAATCCCGCCACCAATAACAAAAGGAAGCATATGACTAACACCATTCATTAAATGTTTATAGATTTGTGAGCCCACACTACCTGTACTTGTTTCATTATCAGTGTCAGTTTCTGACGCACTGTGATGATAAATACTCGCTTTTCCACTAGCTGCTAAATCGATTAACTCAGCTGATTTTTTAATCCCGTCACTGACTGGACGATTCACTAAAGGTTTCCCTTCAAAACGAGCCATCTCAACATTTTTATCTGCAGCAACAATAACACCACTAGCTCTTTCAATATCCTCAGCAGTCAATTGATGCTTAACGCCTTCTGATCCATTTGTTTCAACTTTAATAGCTACATTCATTTCTTTGGCTTTTGCTTTTAAGGCATCTTCTGCCATATACGTGTGAGCAATACCTGTAGGACAAGCTGTAACAGCTACAACAAAAGGTTGTTCAGCTACAATTTCTTCACTCGCTGCTTGTTCTTTTGCTTCATTCTCGTCGTATTCTTTTTGAGCTTGATCAAATAATGTTATTACTTCTTCAGGTGACGCTGCTTGTTTTAATGACTCAATTAAACTTGGATTTAATAATAATCTTGATAGACTTGCTAAAGCTTGTAAATGTGTATCGTTAGCCCCAGCTGGTGCAGCAATCATAAAGAATAAATAGGTAGGTTGCCCATCTAAAGCTTCATAATCCACACCTTGCTTACTTCTTGCAAACAAAACAGTCGGTTGTAAAACAGCTTCATTTTTAGCATGCGGCATAGCTAAGCCATCACCTAAACCTGTTGTTGTTTGAGCTTCTCTTGCTAAAATACCTGCTTCAAACACTTCTTTATCACTAATACGCCCTGAAGCGTGTAGCTTATCGACCATCTCATGAATAACTGCTTTTTTCTCAGTTTCCTTTAGAGACAAAATCATAGCATCAACAGACAATAACTCACTAATTTTCATTCCTTTTTCCTCCTAATATTCTTTTATGGTTGTGATACTAACTTTTTCAACTAATGCTAAAATAGCTTCTCCTGTGGCCAAATCATCACTAAAGGCTGTAGCACTTCCTGCTGCAACCCCATAAGTTAAACACGCTGATGTTTCTTTACTTGCCACCCACTGGCTAATAAAACCTGCTACCATAGAATCTCCCGCACCAACTGAATTTTTCAATACACCTGACAAACCTTCTACTTGATAAATCCCTTTATCTGAAAATAGCAAAGCGCCATCTTTTCCCATTGAAATCAATACGTTTTGTGCTCCTAGAGAGCGTAATTTCTCACCATATGGCAACATCTCTGTAACAGAGGCAAACTCTGTCTCAAAGATAGCACTTAATTCGTGATGGTTTGGTTTAATTAAAACAGGCTTGAATGGTAAGATATCAAGCAGTTGTTTACTACTAATATCTACAACAAAAGGAATTCCTTTTTTACTTAATAACTCAACAAATTCAACGTAAATCGTTGTGGCTACTCCTTTAGGAACGCTACCTGAAAAAACAACCAAATCCTCAGATGTTAACTGATTTAACTGTGTTTTCAATTCTTGTAAAGCTATCTCTGTAATCACTGGACCTTGACCATTAATCTCTGTTTCTTCTGTACTTTTTAGTTTAATGTTAATTCTTGTATCTCCAGCAACAGTAACAAAATCTGTCTGCAATGCTTCTTCTTTTAACTTATCTTCGATGAATTGGCCTGTAAACCCACCTATAAAGCCTAGATTAGTAGACACGACACCCAGTCTTTTTAACACACGAGACACATTGATCCCCTTACCACCAGGAAATTTTGATTCTCTTTGAGTCACATTTAGTTGTCCTTCTTGAAATGCTGGTACTTGAATGACATAATCCACTGCAGGATTAAGGGTCACTGTATAAATCATTTGCCTACCTCCTTAATCATTGTTTTTTCTCTTAATACATGGCTATTTCCCACTGATAATTGATTCGTTATCACAATGGCTTCATCAAGATTTCCCATCTTGGCAAAGTTAACTTTATTAAATTTTGATTCATCGGCTAAAATGAACACATGTTGTGCTTGATTCATGGCTGCTTTTTTTGTCGCAGCTTCTTCTGTATCTGCTGTTGTGTACCCATACTCTTCATGAATGCCATTAGTTCCCATAAAAGCTTTATCAAAGTAATAGGTTTTTAATTGCTCAATGGTTTGACTACCAACAACTGCTTTTGTGGTTAAACGAATCGATCCACCCAACATAGTTGTCGGCAAGCCTAATTCAATGCTTAAATTGGCATGTGGGACAGAATTCGTAATAATTTGTACTGATTTATCTGCTAGAAAAGGCAACATTTCAAAAGTAGTTGTCCCAGCATCTAAAAAGACAAATTCTCCTGGCATCACTAAACTTGCTGCGTATTTAGCGATTGCTTGCTTTTCTTGAACGTTTTTGGAGGATTTTTCTGTCATGCTTGGTTCCATCTCTAATTTGATGATTTTTTTAGCTCCTCCATGAATTCGGCGTAACCAACCTGCCTCTTCCATTTCTTGTAAATCCCGTCTAATAGTCGATTCTGAGACTTGAAAAACATCCATCAATTCTCTTGTTTTGATGATTTCTTTTTCTTTTAATAAGCGTAATATCTCTTGTTGTCTCTCTTCTGTTAGCACTTTCATCACCTCACACACCTATCATACTATCATTATCATTCTTTTTCAATCATAAACATTCATATTTTTGATGGTTTATGACTGTTTCTCAATCGAGTAGAGGAAAAAG